>JAPULH010000167.1 GCA_027295155.1 Gemmatimonadota bacterium | reverse complement strand
CGAGCCCCGGCTCACCCGTGAGCACACCGATTTCCGCTGGCTTGAGCCCTCTGCCGCCCTTGAGATGTTCGGTGCGGGCCGGCTCCCGATGTTGTTTCCTACGCGCAAGACGCTGGAGCTGCTCAGCCGCTTCGACCGGCTCGAGGACGTCTTTACGTCGTTTCGGAAGCGGGAGGTAAAGCCGATTCTGGCCCGGATCATCGTCGAGGACGGCCGCGTCGTGCCGGTACCCTTCGATTACGACTGAGCCGACCCGGGATCGTGTGAGGCCAATCGAGCTCGGGGAAGGAGTCGCGGTAACGGTCGCGGGCAACCCGGGGCCGCTCACGCTGGATGGTACCCGCTCGTACCGGATCGGCGTGCGGCACGCCGTGCTGCTTGATCCGGGTCCGGCCGATCCGGACCAGCTGGAGCGTCTGGCGTCGCTTGTGGGCGATGCGACCATCGAGCGTGTGTGCCTCTCCCACGCTCACGCGGACCACTCCGGGATCGTTCAAGCGGCGGCGGAGAGGTTCGGGGCGCCGATCGCAGCGTCGAGCGAGACCCTGCGTCGACTAGGGGTCGACGGGGAGTCACTCGCGGACGGCGAGCTCCTGCCGATCGATGATGGAGCCGGCCAACTGGAGGTCATCGAAACGCCCGGCCATTCGGCCGACTCGCTGAGCTTCCTGCTCCGGCCGGCCGGCTGGCTGTTCACGGGCGACACGGTGCTGGGCCAAGGCTCGAGCATGATCGCGTATCCGGACGGGCGGATGGGTTCTTACCTGGCCAGCCTTGCTCGATTGATCGCGCTTCGACCTCTGCGGCTTCTTCCGGGGCACGGTGCGCCCGTGGACCGGGCGCCGGAGCTGCTGGAGGAGTACCGGCGGCATCGCCTGGACCGCGAACGGCAGATCCGGGTGGCGATCGCTGAGGGAGCCGGTTCGGTGGCGGAGGTGCGCGAGCGCGTCTACGGAGAGCTGCCGACTCGCGTGGAGTGGGCGGCTGAGGCCTCCATCGCCGCTCACGTCGCGCACCTGTGCGAGCGCGATCTTCTGCCGGCCGGCTTCGCCCAGCCGAGCTACTTGGAGACCGACCACTGAGCGACGAGAGGGTGCCGCCAGAAGGTGGCGCCGGCCGTGGGGGCATGGGCGTATCGTGGATCGGCCGTCTCTCGCTGGGTGTGGTCTTCCTCACGGTCGTCATCAACCTGATCGGATTCGGGATCGTCCTCCCGCTCCTCCCGTTCTTCGCGACCGAGCTCGGCGCGAGCCCGCTCGCGGTAGGGGCGATCATCGCCGCCTACTCGGCCATGCAGTTCGTCTTCGCTCCGCTTTGGGGCCGCATGTCGGACCGCTACGGCCGCAGGCCGGCCCTGATCATCGGGCTGCTCGGCACGGCCGGCTCGTACGTCGTATTCGCCATGGCGGACACAGTAACGGTGCTCCTGCTATCGAGGTTGGTGGGGGGGGTGATGGGGGCGACGATCCCGGTGGCGCAGGCATACGTGGCAGACCGCAGCCCGAGGGAGAGCCGAGCTCGGGCCATGGGCCTCATCGGTGCTGCGTTTGGGATCGGCTTCATCATTGGCCCTGCGATCGGCGGCCTGCTGAGCCGTTGGAGCTACGCGCTGCCGGGGCTCTTCGCCGCGGGTCTGAGCCTCGCCGCTGGTCTGGTGGCTCTCGTCTTTCTCCCCGAGTCCCTTCCTCCCGAGAAGAGACTGGTACCAGCCGCCGGGGCGCAGCGACGGGGCGGATTGCGATCGGCGGGCGAGGGGTTGGCGGTGCTGGGTCGGACGCTGGCGGCGCTGGGTCGGACGCTGGCGCATAGCGGCTTTCGGGGGCCGATCGGCGCCACCCTTCTCGGCAACACGGGGATCGCGGCGTACACGACGATATTTCCGCTCGTGCTGCAGGATCCGATGGGGATGAGCGCGGCGGAGGCCGGAGGCTTCTTCGCCTTCGCGGGCTTCGTGACGGCAGCCTCGCAAGGGGGAATCGTGGGTCCTGTGGTCGAGCGCCTCGGGGAGAGGCGGACCGCCGTGAGTGGCTCCGTCACGGTGGCTCTGGCGCTGGCGATTCTCGCCTGGGCTCCGGGGGTTCCCGGAATCATCGTGTCGCTCGCGCTCCTCGGAGTGGGATGGGGGCTGTTCAATCCGTCCGTTCTCGGCATCCTCTCTGTCCAGGCCGCCGATGCCGAACAGGGCGAGGTGCTTGGCGTGAACCAGTCCGCGAGCGCGCTGTCGCGGGTGGTCGGACCGGTGGCCGGCGGATGGGCGTTCGGCGCGCTGGGCTACGCGGTGGCGTTCTACGCGTCCGCCACGCTCCTGGTCGTGACGGCCGTGTGGCTGGTCCTCATGCTGCCGGCGGCGGCCGGACGAGGAACGCCTCTGGCGGGCACCCGGTAGAAGCCCCTTACGTCGAGAGGCCATGCGTCGAAGGAGGGGAGATGGAGGGGTCGCGCACGCTGGGAGAGCTGAAGGAGTCGGGCTACCGGCCCCGCTCGGTCAAGGATGAGCTGCGCGCCAACGTGCGCGCGCGTCTGGCCTGCGGCGAGCCCCTCTTCGCAGGCATCCTCGGCTACGAGGACACCGTGATTCCGAGCATCGTCCACGCCATCCTGTCACGCCACAACTTCATCCTCCTCGGGCTTCGCGGGCAGGCAAAGAGCCGGATCCTTCGGGCGCTGGTCGACTTGTTGGACGCCGAGATTCCCGTGATCGAGGGATCCGAGGTGAACGATGATCCCCTCGCACCGATCAGCCGCTACGGCCGGCTGAAGGTGGAGGAGTCTGGAGACGACACGCCCGTCCGGTGGATCCGCCGCGAGAGCCGCTACGTGGAGAAGCTGGCCACGCCGGACGTCACGGTGGCCGATCTGATCGGCGACCTGGATCCGATCCGTGCGGCACGCGGCGGCCGCCTTCTCTCGGACGAGCTGAACATCCACTTCGGGCTGCTTCCCCGGGCCAACCGAGGGATCTTCGCGATGAACGAGCTCCCCGATCTGGCCGGCAAGGTCCAGGTGGCGCTCTTCAACGTGATGCAGGAGGGGGACGTCCAGATCAAGGGCTTCCCGGTCCGCCTCTCGCTGGACGTCCAGCTGGTCTTCACGGCGAACCCGGAGGATTACACGGCCAGGGGAAAGATCATCACGCCGCTCAAGGATCGAATCGGATCGGAGGTGACCACCCATTACCCGCGGAACGTTTTGGTCGGCATCGCGATCACCGGGCAGGAGGCGTGGGTCGACCGCGACATGGATGTTGTCGTGCCCGGCTACATTCAGGAGATCGTGGAGCGCATCGCCTTCGCAGCCCGGGAGGAGAAGCGGGTGGACCAGCGCTCCGGCGTGAGTCAGCGCCTGCCGATCACCGTCCTGGAGAACGCCGTGTCGAGCGCCGAGCGCCGAGCTCTGGGATTGGGAGAAGGCCGGGCCGTCGTCCGGCCCTCCGACGTCTACGCGTCGCTGCCGTCCATCACCGGGAAGCTCGAGCTCGAGTACGAGGGCGAGCTTCGCGGAGCGGAGCGCGTCGCGATGGACCTCATCGGGACGGCGTGCGAGGACACCTTTGATGCACACTTCGTCGAGGAGGACGCGACCCCCATCGTGGAGTACTTCGATACCGGCGGGGTCCTGCGAATCTCCGAGATGAGCCGGGGCGGCGCGCTCGTCGAGGGGTTCTCCGCGGTCGTGGGCCTGCTGCCCCTCGTCGAGGCCTCCGGGATCGTGGAGGAAGACGTGTCCCCCGAGGAGGTGGCTGGGGCGTGCGAGCTGGTGCTGGAGGCCCTCCACGCGAAGCGGATGATCAGCCGCACGGACTCGGGCTACGCGGGCATGAAGCGGCGGAGGCGCCCGGGAGAGAGCGGCCAGCCGGGCCCTCCCGGTGGCTCAGCCGGCGGTCCCGGCGGCGCCCCGTCACCCGGCGGCGCCCCATCACCCGGCGGCCCACTACTGGCCTAACCGGGACACGATCGAGAGGCTGGCAGCCGGGAAGGCGTAGTCGCCGAGCGTCTTCGGGTCGACCCACCGGGCTTCCGAAGCGGCACGCGCCTGCGCTTCTCCGGCCACGTAGACGGCGGCGTGGAAGTGGAGGGTCACGCGGAGGTGGCTGTACGCGTGATCGATCCGCTCGATGAGGTCGCCGACCTCGATCTCGATGCCGATCTCCTCCATGAGCTCGCGCTTCACCGCATCCGCCGGTGATTCTCCCGTCTCGACCTTCCCTCCGGGGAACTCCCACAAGCCGCCGAGGAGTCCCGACTCCGGGCGGCGCGCGATCAGGACGAGCTTGCCGCGCCGGACGACGCCCACGCCCACGTTCTGGTGAGGCAA
>JAPULH010000166.1 GCA_027295155.1 Gemmatimonadota bacterium | reverse complement strand
GGGTTCGATTCCCGCCGCCTCCACCAGCTATCTGGTTCTGGGTACGCACCTTGCTGGATTCGGAATCCGGCCGCTCCACGTATGCTCCAAGACCCGGAGCGGGAAGGGCTCTATCAAGGGAGCCTGACAGCTGCCTCGATCGCCGAGGGTGGGAGATGTAGGTAGCGAACGGACGGCTAACGGCTAAGTAATTCTATCCGCGTTTCTGTCGATCCAGCGTCCGAGATCGGGCGCTATGTCAACTTCGACCACCCCAACCAGGCGACGAATCGATCCATCCTACCTCGGTAGGTGCCCCAGACCAGCGTCACCGCCTGTTTCGGCGACGTCACGAGCGACGAGGTGCTCGAATACCTCGGGATCGACCGCGCCAAAGAGCTGGTCGTGGCGGTCAACGACCCCGATGCCGCGCTCCGCGCGGTCCGGCGAGCCCGACAGCTGTCGAGCAGCGTCCGCATCGTGGCGCGCGGGACCTACGTCGAGGACGCCGTGGTGCTACGGCGCGCCGGCGCCGCCGACGTCGTCATCGCCGAGGTCGAATCGGCCGGCGCGATGGCCGATCGAATCCTCGAGGGGCACGGCGCCGATGCGGCGACCGTCGAACGGCAGCAGGCTCACATGCGCGCTCGCCTCGGCACACTGCAGGACCGCGCCGGCCCGGCGAAGTAGGGATCAATTCCTCTTGCTCTTCCGGCGGCGCTTGCCTCGCGCGACTTCCGTGGCGAGCGCCTCGAACTTTGGGCCCCAGTAGTGCCTGAAGCCGGAGAGCCACCGATCCACTTCCGAGAGGGGCTCGGGATCGAGCGCGTAGATCCGCCTGGCGCCGCTGACCGTGACGTTCGCGAATCCGCTCTCCCGCAGGACCTTCAGGTGCTGGGAGACGGCGGACTGCCCGATCCCGAACTCGCGGCCGACGATCTCGACGACCTCTCCGGACGCATGCTCGCCCCGGCCGAGAATCTCCAGGATGCGCCGCCGCACGGGATCGGCGAGAACGTCGAACGCGTGCATCACGCGCCCGTGTAGAAGTCACCCGTTCGCTTCGCCATCTCCCCGGCCACGCCCGGATCCTCACCGGCCTTCACGTGGGCTTCCCGCCAACCTTCCGCCGAGGTCCGCATGAACGCCTTGCCCGCATCCGACGTCATCCAGGCGTTGTTCTCGTCCTGGTCGATCTTGCCGCCGCCGCTGTCGAGGTGAAGGGCCAGCCCGAGGAAGCCGAGATCCCAGCCGACCCCGGTCGCACCCGGACCGAACTGCGCCCAGTGCGCCTCGGATTTCTCGTCCTTCGGCATGGAGTGCTCGAGCGTCAGCCGCGTGCCGGCGGATTCCTCCGCGAGCGTCACACGCACCCAGCTCACGTGGCCGCCGAACTCCCACGTCAGCTTGAGCTCCTCCGGCGGAGCGCACTTCAGGATTGAGCCCTCGGCGTTGCCCTCGATCTTGTAGCGGCCGCCGGCTTCCAGCTGTCCCGTGACCGGCAGGAACCAGCGAGGCAGCCGCTCCGCATCGGTCAGTGCGTTCCACAGGTCGTCCCGATCCGTTCGATACACCCGTGCGCCCACGACGGCCCTGACGGGCTGCCCGTCGCGCGTCAGGTCGTGAACCTCGCGAAACTCGGCTCCGAAAGCGTTTTCATAATTCATGGGCCCCCTCCCTCGATATTAGTGATTGAACATATTAGAGTTCACTAATATACGAGAGCGCCCCGTCGCCGTCAAGGGGTCGCGTGTGAGGGAACGAACGACAGGGCGGCGTGTCGATGGAGGCGGGATCAGGCGAGCTCGAAGCGGTCGAGGTTCATGACCTTGTGCCACGCGACCACGAAGTCACGGACGAACGACTGCTGCGATTGGGCGTCCACTGGTTGGCGACCCACTGGCGCACGGGGACTCGAGGCAACACGCGATCCACGAGGTGCGCTGCCGTGTCCGCCATGTGGCGGCCCCTGCACGAAGGACAGAATCCTCGTCCCTTGCAGGAGAAGGGCACAACACGGTCCAGCCCGCATGCATCGCAGTGGAGGCGGAGGAAGCCGTTGGCGAGAACGCCGCACTCGAGGAACGCGCGCAGCTCACGCTCGACGAAGCGCGGGACGCTCCGCTCCTGGACGCGCGCGTTGCTGAGCCAGGTCTCCAGGTGATGCTGGACCACCCCATAGAGAGTGGTCGCCTCGGGGCGGCGCGGGACGTATCCGGATGCTCCTCGTACCTGAGCCGGTTCTCGCACGAGGCGATCGTCGTGTCCTCGGCGTACCGGCGCCACGTAGCCAAGGGCATCGCGTTTCCGCCGCACAACGGCTGTGTTTCCGTAACGGCCTGGATGCCCAGTGGAAGAGCGCGAACGCCCCGCTCCAAAATGGCTCCAAACGGGGGAGCACTCCAGAGGACTCCAGTGCACTCCCGTGCACAACGCGAAGCATCCTAAGGTGTTGGTGAACAAGGGGTAACATGAGAAAGTCGTGTCACGTCACCAGTTACGATAACCGGTGGACGCGGGTTCGATTCCCGCCGCCTCCACGGCGAGCAGCCATCCATGAGAGACCGAAGACCGAGTTCTGAATCGTGGGTGACGTCAGCGCAGAAGCGCACCCTTTACGCTACTCACATAGGTCATCAAAGGTGTTTGTGATGGTCTC
>JAPULH010000165.1 GCA_027295155.1 Gemmatimonadota bacterium | reverse complement strand
TGGACGGCGTGGGAGCGGATGCGGGGTCGGGTCGCGATCTAGATCCGCGGGTGCGTACCGGCCAGATCCGGCCGGGGGCGCTCGCGGCTTTCGTCTTTCGTGTGGAGGACAAGGGCGAGCGAGCGTAGGGCAGAAAAGGAGGAGGGATGCAGCAGTCGGGAGTGGCGGAGCGACTGTCGGAGGCGGAGCTCGAGCGGCTGGCAGGTGAGATCGGCGACGCCTCCTCGTTCCTGACGGACATCCGAGAGGCCGTTGCGCTCCGCGTCGTCGGGCAGCACAAGATGATCGACCGGCTGCTGATCGGCCTGCTCACCGGAGGGCACGTCCTGCTGGAGGGCGTGCCGGGGCTCGCCAAGACGCTTGCCGTGCGCACGCTGGCCGACGCCCTCGACGTCGTCTTTCGGCGCATCCAGTTCACTCCGGACCTCCTGCCCGCCGATCTGATCGGCACGCTCATCTGGGACAAGGGGTCGGGCGACTTCGTGCCGAAGCGGGGCCCGATCTTCAGCAACCTCGTGCTGGCCGACGAGATCAACCGCGCACCGGCCAAGGTCCAATCCGCTCTCCTGGAGGCGATGCAGGAGCGTCAGGTCACGATCGGTGACACGAGCTACGAGCTCCCGGTGCCGTTTCTGGTGCTGGCGACCCAGAACCCGATCGAGCACGAGGGCACGTATCCGCTCCCGGAGGCCCAGGTCGACCGCTTCATGTTCAAGGTGCGGGTGGACTACCCGAGTCGTGAAGAGGAGCGGGAGGTGATGAGGCGGATGACGAGCGACCGACTCAAGCCGATCGAGGCGGTGGTCCGACCGGAGCGGATCCTGGAGATCCGCCAGCAGATTCAAGAGATTTACCTGGATGAGCGGGTGGAGAACTACATTCTGGACCTCGTGCTCGCGACGCGCGATCCGGCGGCTGCGGGGCTCGCCGACCTCAAGGAATGGGTGGAGTACGGAGCCTCGCCTCGCGCGAGCATCTATCTGGCGCGGGCCTCGCGCGCCCACGCCTTCATGGAGGGACGGCCCTTCGTTCTCCCGGAGGACGTACAGCAGGTAGCCCGGGACGTGCTGAGGCACCGCGTCATCCTGACCTTCCAGGCCGAGGCGGAGCAGATCAGCCCGGAGGTCGTGCTGGACCGCCTGCTGGAGACCGTTCCCGTGCCGTGATCCGGCTCTGGCGCAAGGACGCCGTCGAGAGTGGCGAGGGGATGCTGTCGAGTGCCGAGCTGGCGGCCCGGGCGCGGCGCCTCGAGCTGAAGGCGCGGCGGCTCGTCGACGGCCGTGCGCTCGGAGCCTATGACTCAGTGTTTCGAGGGCACGGGATCGAGTTCTCGGAGGTGCGCGCCTACCAGTCCGGCGATCCGTTCAGCTCGATCGACTGGAAGGTGACGGCCCGGATGGGCAAGCCGTACGTCAAGCGCTTCGTGGAGGAGCGCGAGCTCACCGTTCTTCTCGTCGTCGATCTTTCCTCCTCCACCAACTTCGGGACCAGGCAGCGGCTCAAGCGGGAGCTGGCGTTCGAGGTGGCGGGCGTGCTGGCCCTCGCGGCGGCTCGCAACAACGATCGGGTCGGTCTGCTGCTCTTCACCGACAAAGTGGAGCGGTTCGTGCCTCCGCTGCGCGGCCGCGGCCGCGTCCTTTGCCTTCTCTACGATCTGCTCCGGTTTCGGCCGGAGGGGAAGGGGACCGACCTGCCGCAGGCGCTCGATGCGGCGAACCGCTACCTGAAGGTTCGGTCGCTCATTTTCGTGATCTCGGACTTCCAGGGAACCGGACCGCAGCGCGCGCTCCGCGCTGCCTCGGGACGGCACGACGTCGTGGCGATCGAGATCCACGATCCGGCCGAGTTGGAGCTGCCCAGGTCGGGACTCATCGAGGTCGAGGACCCGGAGACTGGCGTCCGTGAGATCGCGGACCTGGCTGACGACGTGACACGCAGGCGTCTCCGGAGCCTGGCGGAGGCGGAGCATGAGAGGACGGTCAGGGCGATCCGTGGTGCGGGCATCGACCGCGTCGAGCTGCGCACGGACCAGCCGTACGCCGCCGAGCTCGCAGCGTTCTTCGGGGCTCGGGCGAGAGCGAGGCGACGGTGAGGATCCGAACGGCCGCCGCAGGCGCCCTCGGGGCGGCGCTGCTCGGCACCGCGATCCCGGCGACGGTGCACGGGCAGGCTTCGCCGCCCTCGCAGGTACGTGCGGCTGCCGCCCTGCTTCCGGACACGGTCCTGGTGGGCCAGCCGTTCCGCCTCGGCGTGACCGTCCAGGTGCCGCGCGGCCTCCGGGTTCGGTTTCCCGGTGCGCTCGAGCTCACCGATGACCTCGAGCAGGTGGGGGCGGTGGAGGTCGGCCGTCGCCGGCCGAGAACGGGCGTCATGCGCGCCTACTACCGCGTGGTCGCCTGGACGGCCGGCGAGCACTCGGTTCCGCCGATTCACGTCGAGCTGTACGCGGAGCCAGCGGTGGGCGATCCGTTGGACCTGGCCGTTGCCGTGCCCCCGCTCATCGTCCGGACGGTGCTTCCGGCGGACGCCCGGGGGCTGGAGCTTCGGCAGGGGCTCCCGTTCCTCGACCGGTCGCCGTTCCCCTGGCTCGCCCTTCTCCTGCTGATCGCGATCCTGGCGGGTGTGTGGGCCTACCGCCGGTATCGGAAGCGCGATGACACGGCCGATGAGACCGTGCGAGTCCTCACGCCGTGGGAGCGTGCCCTCGAGGAGCTGCGGGCGCTGGCGGAGGAGTGGAGGACCAGTCGCCTGACGCCGGATGCCTTCGGCGACCGGCTGGAGGGCATTCTGTGGGGATACCTGGTCGCGACCGAGGGATGGGTGCCGGGCAGACCCGTTCGCGCCGCGGTCAACGGGGATCGGCGCTTCGCCCGGGCGCTCGACTACTCGGCCCGCGTGCGTTTCGCGCGCCTCGAAGGCGGGTACGGCGGTCCGATCGAGGCGACCGATGCCTGCCAGGCGTGGATCGTGTCGCGCCACGAGCCGGCTGGCGCTCCGGAGGAAGCCCCGTGAGCGACCTCTCCTTCACCGGCTGGCCGTACCTCGCGCTGCTTCCGCTGATCCCGCTGGGCTGGTGGTGGGCCGCTCGCCGCCGGGTGCGCATGCCGTATCCGGGCACCTCGCTGCTCCGATCGGCGGTCCGTCCCTCTCGCTGGATCTGGTGGTACTGGCAGCCCGCGTGGCGGAGCGTGGTGCTCGTCCTCATCCTGCTGGCCCTCCTACAGCCGCAGAGGCTCTTCCAGCGGGTGGAAGAGGTGACCGAGGGCATCGCGATCGTCCTGGTGGTGGACATCTCGAGCTCCATGCTCGCCGAGGACTTTCGGCCCCAGAACCGCCTCGCAATCGCGAAGCGCGAAGTGCGGCGCTTCATCGAGGGGCGGGAGTTGGACTGGATCGGGCTCGTCAGCTTCTCCGGCGAGGCGCTCACGGTGATCCCCGGAACGCTGGACCACGATCTGGTGGTGAAGGCGGTCGAGCAGCTCCATGTGGGCCAACTGCGGGATGGGACGGCGATCGGGGTCGCCCTCGCCACGGCGGCCAACCGTCTTCGGGGTTTCGAGTCGAGCTCGAAGGTCGTGATCCTCTTGACCGACGGGGACAACAACAGCGGCACGATCGCGCCGCTCGATGCGGCGGGTGCCGCGCAGGCCCTGGGGATCCGGGTATACACGGTCGGGATCGGACGCGACGGCGTAGCGCCCGTGCCGATCGCTCGCACCGCCTATGGTTACCAGTACGCGAACGTCAAGGTGCGGGTGAACGACGAGCTCCTGCAGTCGATCGCCGATGGCACCGGCGGCCTCTATTTCCGGGCGACGGACCCGGAGGCACTCGGCCGCATCTACCGGCGGATAGACGAGCTCGAGACGGCCCCGATCCGGGAGGTGAGGACCGTGGACCGTGTGGCGCTCCGGCCGGAGCTGCTCTGGCTCGCGGTGGGCGCGCTCCTGCTCGAGCTGGCCGGAGCGGCGACGCGCGGCCTGAGGATGCTGCAGGTATGACCGGGGCGCTCGTCCTCCTCGCCGTCTTTCTGGTGCTCGCCCTGCGGGCCGCCGCGGTCGTGCGGGCGCGACAGGAGCGGGCGCGCTTCGCGGACCGCCGCGTGCTGAGCCTGATGGTCGGGGAGCCATCCCGGGCCCTGAACGTGCTGCGGGCGATCGCGCTGGCCCTCGGGGCCGCGGCTCTCGGGCTGACGGTGTTTGGCGCCTCCGGAGAGGCCGGGGAGCGACCGGATTCGGCGGGCCTCGAGACGGTTCTCGTGCTGGACGCGTCGAACTCGATGCTTGCCGGCGACATCGTGCCCAACCGGCTGGCCCTTCAGCAGGAGATCGCGCAGGGTCTGATCACGTCCCTGCCGGGTCGCATCGGCATCGTCTACTTCGCGGGTCGGGGTTACGTGCTTTCACCGCTGACCACGGACCGGGAGGCCGCGCTCATGTACGCGGAGAGCGTGCACCCCGCCGTCGTCGGCCGTGGCGGCTCGGCGCTCGCCTCGGGGCTCGTGCAGGCGCTGGAGGTGCTGGAGGGCGGAGAAGGGACCGAGCGCCAGGCGATCGTGCTCATCACCGACGGGGAGTCCACCTCGGGAGAGAGCGAGGAGTTGCTGGATGCGACGGAGCGTGCGGCGCGCGCCGGGGTGCCGGTTCACGCGGTTGGCCTCGGAACTCCCGAGGGCGGCCGGATCGCCGCCGCGGCCGCCGTGGGCCTTGCCGGGCAGCGTGCGGGTCCCGAGGGCAGCTTCCTCCGGGGGCCTGACGGCGAGATCGTCGTGACCAGGCTCGAAGACGACGTGCTCAAGAGCATCGCTCGCGAGACGGATGGATCCTACGAGGTCGCGGGGGAGAACACCGTGCGCCGGATCGTCTCGCGTCTGAGCCTCTCCGGCAGCGAGGACGGACCTGCGAACGCCGGTTCCGCCAGCCTCTTCCTCGTGCTGGCTTTTCTTGCCCTCTGGGCCGAGGGCTTCGTGGCGGTGCGATCGTGACGAAGCCTCTCTCTCCCCTCCTCGTGGTTGCTCTCGTGGCCCTCGGCGGCGCTCAGGTCCCGACGGAGGTCCCGCGTCCGCCGGCCGCGGATTCGCTGATCGCGGTCTACCGGGAGCGAGCGGCCGACTCCGAAGAGCCTCGCGACTGGTACAACCTGGGCACGGCCTACCTGGAGGCCCGGGTGTGGCCGGACGCGCGGGGCGAGCTCGCCCGGGCCTCGGAGGAGGGTGAGGGCAAGGTAGCGCGCTTCTCGCGGTACAACCTCGGTGTGGCGAACGCCATGGAGGGGCATCCGGAGGGCGACGCCCCAGCGGAGGAGCGTCGCGGCCGCTTGTTGGCCGCCCGGGATGCGTTCCGCGCCGTGCTCGGGGAGGACGCGGAGGACCCGAACGCCCGCTGGAACCTGGAGCTGGTGGACAGGTGGCTCGAGGAGACGCAGTCCGAGGGCGGGAGCTCCGACCAGGACGAGGAGCAGCAGCAGGGCGGGGCGGGTGGGTCCTCCGGCCAGCAGGGTCCGGCCGACCCCGGTGGCGAGACGCCTTCGCTGACGCGTGAGGAGGCGGAGCGGCTCCTGCAGCAGGCGGCGGGCGCCGAGGAGGATGTCCGCAACAAGACGCTGCGGCGGGGACGGCTTCGCGACCCCGTGGTCGAGCGAAACTGGTAGGTAGGCCTGGCAGCCGCCCGGGGCGGCTGCCGCTTACTCCTCGCCGACCTCGCTTTCGATGAGCGGGACGAAGCGCGCGCCTTCCACCGCTTCCCGCTCGAGCTCACCGTCCACCTTCCTGTAACGGTAGATGGTCTGCAGGCCGTAGCCGCCGACCGGGGCGACGATCACGCCGCCGGGGGCCAGTTGCTCGATCAGCGGGGTCGGCACGTCGGGTGCTCCCGCCGTGATGATGATCCGATCGAACGGCCCCTCCTCGGGCCACCCTTTGCTGCCATCCGCGACCCGCAGATGCACGCGGTCCAGGTAGCCCGCCGCCGCAAGGTGTTCCCTGGCCGACTTCGCGAGCTCGGGGATCCGCTCGATGGAGTAGACCTCCATCCCGTACGCGGCCAACACGGCAGCCTGGTATCCGGATCCGGTGCCGACCTCGAGCACCTTGAGCCCCCGCTTCGGCTCGAGCACGCTGGTCATCAGGGCGACGATGTAGGGCTGGGAGATCGTCTGTCCGTGTCCGATCGGCAGCGCGTAGTCGCCGTACGCCTCGACGACGGATCGGGCGCGGACGAACTCGTGGCGCGGAACCTCGAGGAGGGCTCGCAGCACCGGCTTCTCGGTGAGGCCGCGGGCGCGGATCTGACCCTCCACCATCTGCTTTCGCAGGCTGGCCGGCTCATCGGGCGCCCGGTTCCTGAACCACCTCACGTGGCGGATTCTCGATCTGGGGAACCACCCCGAAGCGGCAGCCCGCCGAAGTCATCCAGGATACCGAGCGATCAGCGAGACCCGCCTCGCGGCGCAGTTGCAGGTGCCTCCGCGGCGCCCGTAGCTTCCGGCATGAACACGCCCACGGCTGAAAGGGTCCGGCTCACTCAATACTCCCACGGCGCCGGCTGAGCGTGCAAGCTGGGTCCGGAGGACCTGCGGCACGTGCTGGGCTTCGTGGAGCTGAGGGAGGACCCGAGGCTCCTGATCGGGCTGGAGACGCCCGACGACGCCGCGGTGTATCGGCTGGGGGAGGACCAGGCGATCGTCGCGAGCCTCGACTTCTTTGCGCCCGTGGTGGACGATCCGGCGGACTTCGGGGCAATCGCCGCGGCGAATGCTCTCAGCGATCTGTACGCGATGCGGGCGCGTCCCCTCTTCGCGCTCAACATCCTGGCGGTGCAGCTCGACCAGCTCGGGGGCGAAGTGGTGGGTGCGATCCTGCGCGGCGCGTCGGAGAAGTGCGCCGAGGCGGGCATCTCGATCGCCGGCGGCCACTCGATCGACGACCCGGAGCCGAAGTTCGGGCTGGTCGCGCTGGGCACCGTGAACCCCGAGACCCTCTGGCGGAAGTCGAGCGCCCGGCCGGGGAACGCGATCGTCCTCGGCAAGGCTCTCGGGACCGGAGTTATCACGACCGGCCTCAAGCAAGGGACGGCCTCGCCGGGGTCCGTGGCGGCCGCGGTGAGCTCCATGCGACGGCTGAACCAGGAGGCTGCGGCCGTGCTCGCCCGGTACCGGGTGGATGCCGCCACGGACGTCACGGGCTATGGGCTCCTCGGCCACCTCGCGGAAGTCTGCCGAGCCTCGAGCGTGGCGGCTCGCGTGCGCGCCTCCGCGCCGGAGCTGTTGCCGGGCGCCATCGAGCTGGCCGCCGAGGGGATCCGGCCGGGCGGTACGGATCGCAACCGGCGCTGGGTGGAGGAGATCCTGACTTGGGCCGATGGAATCGAGGAGGCGCGGCGGGTGCTGCTGTGCGATGCGCAGACATCGGGCGGCCTGCTGGCCTTCCTGCCCGAGGAAGAGGCGGACTCGGCGGCCGACGAGCTCCGGGAAGCCGGGTACGCGGCGGCCGTCGTTGGGTCAATCGAGGAGGGAGAACCGCACATCTTGGTTGAGGAATGACGTGAGCCCCGAACTGCCGAACCTGACGATCATCGATCACCCGCTCCTGCGTCACAAGGTGTCCCTGCTCCGAGACGTGAGCACGGAGAAGAAGGAGTTCATGGAGCTGGTCGACGAGATCGCGATGCTCATGGCCTACGAGGTTACGGCCGACCTGGAGACGGAGGAGTACGAGGTCGAGACGCCTCTGGAGTACACCCGAGGCTACCGGGTGCGGGGGCGGAAACTCACGCTGATCCCGATCCTTCGGGCGGGGCTCGGGATGGTGGAAGGGGTCATGCGCCTTCTGCCGACGATGCCGGTGGGGCACATCGGGCTCCAGCGGGAGCATGAAACGCTCCAGCCGGTGGACTACTACTACAAGATTCCGCCGAACGCGGAGGAACGGCGGTTCATCGTGACCGATCCGATGCTGGCCACGGGGGGCTCGGCGAGCGCGGCGATCGCCTTCCTCAAGAACAGCGGCGCGCTGAGCATCCGCCTCATGTGCATCGTGGCCGCGCCCGAGGGCGTCCGGAAGCTCCTGCACGATCACCCGGACGTTCCGGTCTTCACCGCGGCTTTGGACCGGGAGCTGAACGAGCACGGCTACATCCTTCCGGGGCTGGGTGACGCGGGGGATCGGCTGTATGGTACGCTCTAGCGGGCGCTTGCGACTGCTCTTCGGGTGGCCGCCGTCAGGGAGCGCAGGGAGCCGTTCCAGCGTTCGGGGGCGCGAGGGAACGTCGGGGGCAGGGCGCTCGTTCGTATCGTAGAGCGCGGATAGCACGTCACGGATA
>JAPULH010000164.1 GCA_027295155.1 Gemmatimonadota bacterium | reverse complement strand
ACTCCGTCCTCGCGAGACAGCGTCTCCCGGATCCTCCTCTGGTTGCCTGTCCGATGGTGCATGCCGCTTCGCCGAGCGCAGACTCTTGTCATACGTGATCCATGGTGCATCGACTTGGGGCTTGGCCAAGTGGATGCGGGTTTTTCAAAAAAACTGAGTGTCGGCCTGTGGAAACGGTGTGGAGAAAAACGTGGAAAACCCGTTGCCCGAGGCTGATTCGGAGCGTGTACGGAGGAAGCGTTTATCCACGACAGTGTGGATTGGGGTCGCACGGCCAGGCCAGACTGGGGCGGTGGTTGCTGTAGGCAGAGGTGGGGCAGCGGTCGTGTTGCACGCGGGCCTATCTTGGAGTACCCGAACTGCGGCGGCGGGCGCCGCAGAGGCGTACGGTGGCAAGGAGAGCGGTATGCGCGTCGTAGCCCAGCGAGTGTCGCGCGCGTCGGTGCTGGTCGGTGGCGACACGGTCGGGGCGATCGAGCAAGGGCTCGTTCTGTTGGTCGCGTTCGCGCCGGACGACGGAAGGGAGAAGCTGGATTGGATGGCCCGGAAAGTGGTCGGGCTCCGGATCTTCGCGGACGGCGAGAGCCGGATGAACCGGTCGGTTCGGGATGTGGGCGGCTCTCTTCTGGTCGTTTCCCAATTCACGCTGTACGGTGATACCTCCAGAGGGCTTCGTCCTTCGTTCGTCGGCGCAGCGCCCGCTGATCGAGCCGAGGATCTGTATGACCGGTTCCTCTCGGCCTGCCGCGAGGAAGGTGTTCGCGTCGAGAGCGGCCGCTTCGGCGCAATGATGAAGGTCGAGCTCGTGAACGATGGTCCGGTCACCCTGATCCTGGATCGCTAGCAGCCAATGACCGAGCGGAGAGCCGGGGTGTCGGACCGGCCGTATCGAATCGGAGTAATCGGGTCCGGCGGATCGATCGATGAGGCCACGGCCGCCGCAGCCCGGGGCGTGGGTGCGGCCCTGGCAGAACGGGGCGCGCTGGTGGTGTGTGGAGGCTTGGGCGGTGTCATGGCGGCAGCGGCCGAGGGCGCGGCCGCTGCGGGGGGCAACGTTTTGGGCATCCTTCCGGGCGCGGCGGCCGGGGCGGCTGCCCCCGGCGTGTCCATCCCGTTGCCCACCGATCTGGGGGAGGCACGCAACATCCTTGTGGTACGGACGTCCGAAGCCGTGATCGCGATCGCGGGCGGGTGGGGCACGCTGAGCGAAGCGGCGTTCTGCCTCAAGCTGGGCGTGCCGTTGCTGGGGCTGAGGGACACGCTGCCCGCCGCCCTTCCGATAGAGCGCGTGAGGGATCCGGAGGCGGCGGTGCGGCGGGCGCTGGAGCTCGCCGCGGAGCGCCGGACCGGCCCGGCTCCCTCCGCGGAACGATCCGCAGGAGGAGTCCGTTGATCCCGTTCCTACTCATGGCGGCGTTGCTCGTCGCGCTGATCGTCGTGGTGATCGCGGCCGGAGTGCGCGGCGGTACCGTGGAACCCGGATGGCGCGCCGACGACCCGGCGTCGCGGCAGGAGGCAGCGTTGGCCCAGCTGGCGGAGCTGGAGTTCGAGTACCAGACCGGGAAGATCAACGAGGAAGAGTACCGGGAGATGCGGGGTCCCCTGGCGCGAGTGGCGATCGAGGCGAGGAAGCAGGGGTCGGACCCGCTGGAGGAAGGCCCCTGACGAACGAGCCTGCGGTTGACCTTCGAAGCGATACGGTCACCTGTCCGTCGCCTGGCATGCGGGCGGCGATGGCACAGGCCGAGGTCGCCGACGACGTGCTCGGCAAGGACCCGACGGCAGACCGCCTGGAGCGTCGGATCGCCGAGTTGCTGGGGGTGGAGGCCGCGCTCTTCTTCCCGTCCGGTACCCAGGCGAATCAGGCGGCCGTGCTGCTTCACACCCAACCCGGCACGGAGGCGGTGTGCGAGGGGGAAGCCCACGTCTTCCACTACGAGCTGGCCGGCGCAGCCTGGCTCTCCGGCGTCCAGCTCCACACGGTGTCTTCCGATTCCGGCCGCGTCTCGGCGGAGGCGTTTCGTTCCGCGATCCGGCCGGGCGATAGACACCACCCCACCACCAGCCTCATCTGCCTCGAGAACACGCACAACATGCACGGCGGGACGGTGCTTCCCCTGGAGAACATGCGGGAGATCCGGGTGCTGGCGCGCGAGACCGGGATTCCTGTTCACCTCGACGGTGCTCGGCTGTGGAACGCGTCGGCGGCGTCCGGCGTCCCGCTCGCTGATTTCGCGGCGGAAGCCGATAGCGTGATGGTGTCGCTGTCGAAGGGGCTGGGCTGCCCCATCGGATCGCTTCTGGCGGGCCCTCGCCCGCTGATCGAGCGTGCGTGGTCGGTTCGCAAGCGGTTGGGTGGTGGGATGCGGCAGGTCGGCATCCTGGCCGCTGCCGGTCTCTATGCCCTCGACCACAATCTGGAGAGGCTGCACGAGGACCATGCCCGGGCCCGGAGGCTCGCGGCCGGGGCGGCCGAGATCGAAGGCCTCGCCGCGGACCCTCCGGACACGAACATCGTGATGATCCGGGTTCGGCGAGACGACCTGGATCCCGCCGTGCTGAGCGCGGCGCTCGAACGCGACGGCGTGCTGATCCTTCCGGGTGGCTCGCGCCGGTTGCGCGCGGTCACCCACCTGGACGTGAGCGACGATGGGATCGATCGTGCGATCGAGGCCTTGGCCAGGGCGGTGGGTTGATGATCGGGTGAGACCCCGGCTCACGATGGCCAAGCGGATTCCAGCGTGGGTGCTCGGCGGCAGGGCGTGGGCGTTCGGCGGCACCCAATCGGGCACCCGAACAAATTGCGAAAGGTGCCGGCCGGTGCTATAGTGCTTTTTGTGGGGCCGCAGCCGCGCGGAGCGGGTCTTCCCATGATACGGATGACCCATGGATGCTCCGGTGATCCTCCAACTCCAGCTCCAGGACGATTCATCGATGCCGTTAGAACTCAGCGAGGATAAACAAAAGGCGCTGTCCGTGGCGATCGATCAGATCGAGCGTGCGTACGGGAAGGGCGCCATCATGCGGCTCGGTGCCGATAAGGCCCAGATGGACATTCTCGCGATCTCCACCGGGGCGCTCAGTCTCGACCACGCCACCGGCATTGGCGGGATTCCACGGGGGCGGGTGACCGAGATCTTCGGGCCGGAGTCGTCGGGAAAGACCACTCTCACCCTCCACGTGATCGCCAACGCCCAGCGCGGTGGCGGCCTCGCGGCGTTCGTGGATGTCGAGTATGCCCTGGACGTACGGTACGCCGCCAAGCTCGGCGTGGATGTCGAGAACCTCCTGGTCTCGCAGCCCGATACGGGGGAGCAGGCGCTGGAGATCGCGGAGGCGCTGGTTCGATCGGGCGCTCTGGACGTGATCGTTATCGACTCTGTCGCGGCCCTGGTCCCGCGCGCGGAGATCGAGGGAGAGATGGGCGATGCGCACATGGGGCTCCAGGCACGGCTCATGTCCCAGGCCCTGCGAAAACTCGCGGGTGCCATCGGACGCTCCAAGACGGCCGTGATCTTCACGAACCAGATTCGCGAGAAGATCGGCGTGATGTTCGGGAATCCGGAGACGACGTCGGGCGGCCGGGCTCTCAAGTTCTACGCCTCCCTCCGGCTCGACATCCGGAGGATCGCCGCGATCAAGGAGGGGAACGAGCACATCGGCAATCGGGTCCGGGTGAAGGTGGTGAAGAACAAGTGTGCACCGCCGTTCCGCCAGGGCGAGTTCGACGTCATGTTCAACCACGGCATCAGCCGGGAGGGCCTGCTGGTCGATCTTGGAGAAGAAGTAGGCGTGGTGGCTCGGGCCGGCGCCTGGTACTCCTACGGCGACGACATACGGCTCGGACAGGGTCGTGAGAACGCCAGGGCCTTCCTCAAGGAGCACCCCGATGTTGCGGCCGAGATCGAGAAGAAGGTCCGGCAGGAGCTGGGGATGACGCCCCCCGACGTCGAGGAGGCTGAGGAGGCCGAGGAGGAGGCGCTGCAGGAGGCGGGAGCTCCAGCGTCCTGAGGTCCTCTGCCCGCCCGGCCGGGGTGCCGCGTCACGGGCGGGCGTCGAGACCCCCGTGCCGCCCCATCTTCGCGATACCGATCGCGCTTTAGCGCCCGCTGAAACGTCGTGTCGGACGACGCCCCGCCCGAATCGTCGCGCTCCTCCGAGGAGGCGTGGAACGCCGCCCTCTCCTATCTTTCCTACCGCTCTCGCAGCCACTGGGAACTGGAACGCCACCTGCGTCGCCGGGGGTACGAGCAGGACCTCGTGGAGCAGGCCCTGCATCGGTGCGGCGGGCTCGGGCTTGTCGACGACCGGGCGTTCGCGGCCGCCTTTTCCCGTGACCGCATCCGGCTCAGGCCGCGCGGCGTGAGCCGGCTCGAGGCGGAGTTGCTCCAAAAGGGTGTGAGTCGAGAGGATGCCGAGGCGGGGATCCGCACGGCGTTCGAGGATGAGGAGCTCACGGAGCTCGAGCTTCTCGAGGCCACCGCCGGCAGGCGGTGGAGGCGACTCGCCGCGGCCGATCCGTCCACCGCGAGGCGGCGGCTGTTCGGCCATCTGGCGCGGTCAGGCTTCCCGATCGACGATGTTTGGCGGATCGTCGAGCGTCTGGCCAAGGGCAGGAGGAGCGAGTAGTTGAATCCAG
>JAPULH010000163.1 GCA_027295155.1 Gemmatimonadota bacterium | reverse complement strand
TCATGCAGCCCGGAGGTCTCGAGGCCGGCCTCCCGGCCCAGCTCCGCCAACGCGGCGAGTGCGGCGTCGGCATCCAGGGCGAACGCACCGGCCAGAAACCGGTCCGGCGGCAGCCTCCCGAGCACGACGTTAGCGTCGGTCACCGCCGGCTGCTTCCCACCGCGCCCGTAGCACACGGGCCCCGGCACCGCGCCGGCGCTCTCGGGTCCGACCCGGAGCGCCCCGCCGGCGTCGACCCGGGCGATCGATCCGCCCCCCGCGCCCACCGTGTGGATGTCCACCATCGGAACCCGCACGGGCAGCCCGGCGATCACCCCCTCAGAGGTGAACGGAACGCCACCAACGAGGAGCGCCACGTCCGTCGAGGTCCCCCCCATGTCAAAGCTGAGGATTCGCTCGTTCCCGGCGGCCCGCGCGACCCGGAGCGCGCCCACCACGCCCGCCGCCGGCCCGGATAGGATGGAGCGCACCGCCTCGCGCCGCGCTGCCTCGACGCCGGCGCTTCCTCCGTTCGAGAGCATGATCCGCAGCGTCCCGGAGGGAAGACGCTCCTCCAGGCGGCCCAGGTACCGGTCGAGGATCGGCCCGACGTAGGCGTTGAGGGCCGTCGTGCTCGCGCGCTCGTACTCGCGAAACTCCGGCAACACCTCGCTGGAGAGCGACACGTGGAAGCCGGCTTCCCGCAGCGCCCGGCCCACGCTCGCCTCGTGCTCGGGGCGAGCGAACGAGAAGAGGAGGCAGACGGCCACCGACTCGGCCCCGCCGGACCGGAGCCGACCGATGAGCTCAGGCAGATCGCCCTCATCCAACGGCTCCAGCTCGACGCCCGCATGGTCCACGCGTCCGGAGACCTCGAAGCAGAGCTCCTCGCTCGCCAGCGGCTCCGGCCTTCGGGACTCGAAGTCGAAGAGATCGGGACGATCCTGCCGGCCGAGCGTCAGCAGGTCCCGGAAGCCGCGCGTGGCGACGAACGCCGTCCTCGCCCCCTTCCGCTCCAGGACGGCGTTGGTGGCGATCGTGGAGCCGTGCACGATGGACGCGCCAGCCAGCAAGCCGTCGGCCCCGCCGGCGTCGGTGGCCGTCGGGCCAAGCAGTTGCTCGAGGCCGGACAGCACCGCGCGCGAGGGATCCTCCGGAGTCGAGAACACCTTGCATCGGCGGAGCGGACCGGTCCCGTCGATCGCCACGAGGTCGGTGAAAGTCCCGCCGACATCGATGCCGATCCTCAGCCCGTCCGTCCGCTCGCCTTCACGGCCCGCCGCTTTGACGCGTTCCATACGTGAGGCAGATAATACACACTCGTTCGAAGCGTCCACAGCACCTCGAGGCACGCTCCATGGCAAAGCTGAGGATCCGCACGCCCGCCGACTTCGGGTTTCTTCCCGTGGTCTATTCGCACGGCTGGTTTCAGTGTGCGCCGTTCCACTGGGATCAGGAAACCGGGATCCTGACGCGCGTCGTTCGCGACCAAGGGGGCCTCCCGACGCTCCTTCGGATGAGCGAGCCGGCGCGGGGCATGCTCGAGGTCACGGTGGGAGTCGAGGGAAGGCTGTCTCCGGACGCCCGGCGGTACTTCGCGTCGCTCATCGCCCGCATGCTCCAGCTCGAGCGGGACATCTCGGACTTTCACGCCCTGTGCCGGCGGCACGACCACCTCGCCCTCCTCCCGGCTCTGGGAGCGGGGCGGCTGCTGCGCTGCCCGACGCCGTGGGAGGAGCTCGTTCGAGCGATCGCGGCGACGAACGTCGCGTGGCCGCAGGCCGTTCGGATGATCTCGCTGGTCGCCGGCCTGGGCGAACCAATCGACGGCATGCATGCCTGGCCGGCTCCCGAGCGCGTGCTCGAGGCCGGCGAGGAGAAGCTGCGGGAGCGCTGCCGCCTCGGGTACCGGGCGCCCTACATCATCGAGCTGGCCGCGAGGATCGTCGACGGGGAGCTGGATCTGGGGCCGATCCGCAGAGGAGAGGTGCCGGATGACGAGCTGAGGAAGCTCTTCCTCGGAGTCAAAGGGATCGGGCCGGCAACGACGGACTACCTGATGATCCTGAGCGGGCGCACCGATCGCCTCTCCATCGACAGCGCGGTCTACGCGTACGTCGGAGAAGCGCACTTCGGAGGCGAGCGGCCCGACGCCAAGCAGATCGAACAGCTGTACGAGCCGTTCGGCCAGTGGCGGGCGCTCGCGTTCTGGTTCGAGTTCCTGCAGGAGAAGTGGTGGCGACCCGCCGGCTTCGACTTCACAAGATCCGAAGCACCGTCGTGACGGCCAGCCCGAGGACGACGAGTACGACGCCGCAACCGATCACGTTCATCCAGCGAGCGTTCGCCCATCGTCCCATGCGCACGCGATCGTTCACCGCCAGTAGAAGGAACACGGCGACCGCGGGCAGGAGCAGCCCGTTCGCGACCTGCGCGAACAGGATGAGGGGGACAGGCCGCAGGCCGACTGCCGCAAACAGAGCGCCGACCACGAGCACCACTCCCCAAACGGCGCGCGCCCCTATTCCCCGAATGGAGGCGTCCCAGCCGAGAGTGCCCGTCGTCGCGTAGGCCGCCGCGAGGGGCGCCGTCACGGCCGATGAGAGGCCGGCCGCCAGCAGGCCTACCGAGAACACGACGCGGGCCCAACCCCCGAGCAGGGGCTCCAGCTGGACGGCCATGTCCGCCGCGCTTCTGATCTCACCCCCCACGGAGGCGCCCGCTGCCGTGATCACGACCGCCATGCTCACCAGCCCTCCGAGAAGGATCGAGAACGCGGCCTCACGTCGCGCCACCGGGAGGTCGTCGGGACCCGACCACCGCCGTCCGACGGCCGTTGCGTGGAGGAACAGGTTGTACGGAACGACCGTGGTCCCGATGAGGGCGACGACCAGGAGCAGCTCTCGGCCCCCGGCTATCCGCGGCACGAGGAGGCCCTTCAGAAGATCCACAGGCGGCGGGGCCAGGATCACGGCCGTCGAGAGAAAGGCGATCGCCATGACGGCCACGAGCCCGATGAGCACCCGCTCGACCACCCGGTAGCGACCCGTCCAGAGCAACCCGAAGGCGAGAGCGGCGAGCAGGATCGGCCAGCCGCGGCCACCCACACCGAACAGCCCCTCCGCGCCGAGTGCTGCCCCGGCCAGGTTGCCCGCCTCGAACGCGGCGTTCCCGACGGCGATTGCCGAGAGCACGAGGCCTACGGCCAGTACGCGGGACAGGGGTCCGCGGAAGCGTTCCCGGATCGCCTCACCGAGCCCCACCCCCGTCACGAGGCCGAGGCGGGCCGCCATCTCCTGAAGCGCGAGGGTCGCGAGCACGGAAAAAAGGAGCGCCCAGAGGAGGGAGACGCCGTAGCCGGCTCCCGCCAGAGTCGCCGTCGTCACCGTGCCGGGGCCGATAAACGCCGCCGCGACCATGGCTCCCGGCCCCACATCACGCCACGCCGGGAGGATCTTCATCGCAGTTTCACGACAGCTGTAACAGCAGTTCGGTGAGAGATGTCACGCCCGAGCCCGGCGGATCTTCATGCCAGCCCCACGAGCCGCCCGGTTTCCTCCCACAGCCGCCCCGCCAGAGCCGGATCGCAAGCCGAGTCCGACGGCTCGATCGGCTTCCTGTCGCGGAAGTAGAGGCCGCTCACTCCCTCCACGTCCTCGGAGCTCGCGAGATAGATCGGCGTTCTTGCCCCGTGCCGGGGCCGCTTCAGGACGGGTGCGAGCAGGCGCAGGGGCCGGAGGCGACCGAGAGGGAGGAAATCGTATATGAGGTTGGTGCCAATGACGCCGGGGTGCAGCGCGTTCACCGTCACGCCGCTTCCGTCCAGCCGGCGCGCCAGCTCCCGGGTGAAGAGCACGTTGCAGAGCTTGGACTGGCTGTACGCCGAGACACCGCTGTACCGACGCGTCTTCTGGAGGTCGTCGAAGTCGAGCGAGCCCTGGCGGTGGGCATCGGAGCTCACCACAACGATCCGTGAGGGAACGCTCCGCCTCAGCAGATCCAGGATCAGGCGCGCGAGGAGATAGGGCGCCGCATGGTTCACCCCGAACTGCAGCTCCAGACCATCCTCGGTCTCCTGCCTGACCTTTGTGAATACGCCGGCGTTCAGGATCAGGACGTCGAGCCGGGGATACGTCTCCATGATCGTTCCCGCCAGAAGCCTCACCTCGCTCTGCGACGAAAGATCGGCGATCAGCAGATCCACCTCACCCCCCGTCTTGCGAGCGACCTCGGAACGGGCGGCTTCACCCCGCTCACGGCTCCGGCAGACCATGACCACCCTCGCCCCACGTCTGGCAAGCCCCAAGGCCGTGGCCTTTCCGATCCCGGCGTTGGCCCCGGTGATCAGCGCGATCTTCCCCTTCATCGCTCTCTCCTTCACATTCACCGCTGCCGCGGACCGGCGGACCCTCGCGCCGACTCGCGGACCCTCCGGCGGACCGGCGGACCGGTACTATAAGAGCCTCGTGGCACGGGGAGCGAGATGGACGACCAGGAGCCGGCCGGCCGGCCGGGGGAAGGCGAGGCGCTGCTGGACGGATTCCCGGTGACCGTCCAGATCCCCGTGCACTGGGGAGAGCTGGACGCCTTCGGCCACGTCAACAACACCGTCTTCTTCCGCTACTTCGAGACCGCGCGGATCCGGTACCTGGAGCGATGTGGATTCATGGCCTCGTACGATCGGAGCCGCATCGGAGCCATCCTCCACTCCACGAGCTGCCGCTTTCGGCTTCCACTGAGCTTCCCGGAAACGGTCCTGACCGGCGCCCGGGTCCTCGACATCGGAGAGGACCGGTTCACGATGGGCTACCGGATCGTCTTGCCCGCTCGGGAGGCGATCGCCGCAGAAGGAAGCGGGATCGTTGTCTCGTTCGACTACGCCGCGGGGAGGAAGGTGCCGATCCCGGAAGCCGTGCGCCGAGGAATCCTCGAGCTGGAAGGCGGAGAGCCCGCAGGCGTCCCGGCCTAACCTACGAGCGACCTGACCAGATAGGCGATCCCAAAGCCCGCGTAGTTGCCCACCGCGTAGCCGATGAGCCCGGCAGCGAGGCCGGGCA
>JAPULH010000162.1 GCA_027295155.1 Gemmatimonadota bacterium | reverse complement strand
ATCATCCTGGCCGCCCCCGGTGCAGGAGGCGAGCGGGAGCGAGACGAGCCAGAGCAGCGAGAGGGCAGCGGACCTCAGCACGCCGGGAAAGTAGGTCGCAGCCCGCGCCGCCGGAACCCGGCGGCCGCGCTCCTTTACCTGCGCCACGTCCACTCGGGGTCCTCGTAGCGCGCCACGAGGCGCTGTGCCTCCCGCAGCTCACGCGACGTCCACTCGTCGGGCTCCGAGGCGAGGTCGATCTCCTCCTCGAACCCGCGCCTGAGCGCCGCGATGACGGCCTGCTCGGAGGGGAACTCGCCCAGGAGCTCGTGGAGCGAGCAGGCGCCGGTGGACGGCGTGTGCGCAGCGGCTCCCCAAACCCCAGGCCGACGGGCTTCGACCATCAAGTCGTCGACCACAGCCTGGTCATCGTGAAGAAGGATGGAACCGTGCTGGAGCAGCGCTCCGTCCAGCCGCCACTGCGCACTGCCGATGAGCTTTCGACCCGCACTCGTGATCTCCCCTGGAAGGGGATCCCGAAAGCAGGCGCGAGCCAGGGGCCGGGGCGCGCGGGCCGGCCGGGCACCGCGAGCGGAGCGCGGCGCGAGCGCTTCATCGAGCGGCACGCCGAGCGAGCGGAGGCCGCGCCCCAAGGCCTGGTTGATGCGGGCGTAGCCATGCCGGAGGCCGCCCCACAGGCTTACAGGGGCGGCAACGCAGTACGTGATCTCTCGGTGATGGTAGACGGCGCGGCCGCCGGTGGGCCGCCGCACGACATCGATCTGGCGCCGCCCGGCCTCCTCCGGGTCGTACCAGCCGCGGGCGGTCTGGTTGCGGCCAAAAGAGAGGCACGGAGGGTCCCAACCATATAGCCGAAGGGTCAGCGTTCCCCGCCGTGCCGCGACCATGAGGAGCTCGTCCAGCGCCATGTTCCATGCGCCCCGACGCGGGGGGTCGACCAGAGAGCGGAAGTGGTCAGGCGTCGTTGTCGAAGCTCCACCGAACGTCCAGCCGGCGTCCGGCCCTCCCCTCATCCAGGCGCGTCACCGGCGTCGCGTGAGGTGCACCGGTCACGAGCTCCGGGTCGTGCTCCGCCTCGTCCGCTATCGCCAGCAGCGCATCGGCGTAGCGATCCAGTTCCTCCCTGGTCTCCGTCTCGGTGGGTTCCGTCATCAGCGCCTCGGCGACGATGAGGGGGAAATAGATCGTCGGAGCGTGGAATCCGTAGTCGAGGAGGCGTTTCGCCACATCCAGGGTCTTCACGCCCGTCTTCTTCTTCAGCGCCGCCCCGCTGTAAACCGATTCGTGCATCCCCCGTCCGTATGGCAGTGGGAACCTCTCTTCGAGGCGGGCGCTCAGATAGGCGTTGTTCAGAACCGCCGCCTCGGCCGTCTCCCGAACTCCGTCGCAGCCCAGCATGCGGAGGTAGGTGTAGGCCCGGACGAGCACCCCGAAGTTGCCGTAGAAGCCGTGGATCTTTCCGATCGACTCCGGCCGGTCCCAGTCGAGCGCGTAGCTCCCGCCCTCCGTCTTCACACCCGGTACCGGAAGGAAGGGCGCAAGGCGCGCCTTCACGGCGACCGGCCCCGCTCCGGGCCCGCCCCCCCCGTGGGGTGTGCTGAACGTCTTGTGAAGGTTGAGGTGCACGATGTCGTACCCCATGTCGCCGGGCCGCGCGATGCCCATCAGCGCGTTCAGATTGGCGCCGTCCATGTACATCAGCCCGCCGGACCGGTGCACGAGCTCACTGATTTCCAGGATCTCCGACTCGAACACGCCCAGGGTGTTCGGGTTCGTGAGCATGAGCCCCGCCACATCGGCATCCAGCGCGGAACGGAGCGAGTCGAGGTCCAGGCGGCCGGCCTCGTTCGACCTCAGCTCCACCACCTCGAAGCCGGCCAGCGCGACCGTCGCCGGGTTCGTACCGTGCGCCGAATCCGGTATCAGGACCCGCCGTCGTCTCTCATCCCCGCGCCCCCGGTGGTACGCCCGCATCAGCAGCACGCCCGTGAGCTCGCCCTGTGCGCCGGCGGCCGGTTGCAGGCTGATGGAGTCCATGCCGGCGACCTCGCACAGCAGCTCCCCGAGCTCGTGCATGAGGCCCAACGCTCCCTGCGCCGCCTCGGCGGGCGCGAAGGGGTGCAGGCCGGCGAAGCCCGAGAGCCGCGCCATCTGTTCGTTGACCTTCGGGTTGTACTTCATCGTGCAGGATCCCAGCGGATACAGCGCCCGATCCACGTGGTGGTTCTTGAGCGAGATCTCCGTGTAGTGCCGAACCACCTCGTGCTCGGGCACCTCGGGCAGCCTGGGAGAAGTCGCTCGAAGGTGTCGGGAGGGAATGAGCTCCTCCAGGGGACGCACGGGCACATCGGGCCGCGGAACCGTGGTGCCGCGGCGGCCGGGACGAGACTTCTCGAAGATCGTCGGCGTCCACTCCCCCATGAACGGGAACGGCCTAGCAGGTCGACGCGACCCACCAGGGTTCTCCAGCGACCTGCTATAGCTCACGCGAGTCGCCCGCTCTCAGCACCACGACTTCCGCGCGCCCTCCGACCAGCTCACGGAAGCTGCCGGTATCCTGCCGAATGACGTCGAACGTGTCGTAGTGGATCGGGATCACCACGGAGGGCTCGATCATCTCGATCGCCCGGACCGCATCCTCGGGCCCCATGGTGAAGTTGTCGCCGATCGGCAGAAGCGCCGTGTCGACCTGGCCTCGCAGGAGCGTCATGTCGGTGGTGAGCGCCGTGTCTCCGGCATGGTACACCCGGTGCTCATCGATCGCGATGAGGAGGCCCGCCGGGAAAGTGGTGTACCCTTCGGCGCCCTCCCCGGCCACTTGACCCCCATGCAGGGCCGGCGTGAGCTTCACGCGGCCGAACGGGAAGTCGTAGCCGCCCCCGATGTGCATCGGGTGTGCGCTCGCCACCCCCTGCCTCTCCTGCGCGTAGCTCACGATCTCGAAGGTCGCGATCAGCGTCGCTCCCGTACGCTCGAGTATCCCCCACGCATCCGCCACGTGGTCGAAGTGGCCATGCGTGAGCAGGAGGTAATCCAGCCGATCGAAGTGGTCGGGCCGGACGTCCGCGAGCGGGTTGTCCGAAAGGAACGGATCGATGAGCAGCCTCGTTCCGTCCTCCGCGATCAGCTCGACGCAGGCGTGCCCGTGAAAGATCAGTCTCGCCATTCTAGCCTCGCCTCAGAACATCTATGAGAAGATCGATCTCCTCGAGCGTCCGCTTCTCCGTGAACGCCAGGAGGAGGCCGTTCGGAGCTCCGATCCCCGGAAAGCGGGAGAGGCTGACGCCGGCCAGCAGGCCGCGCTCGAGGCCACGCCGGACGATCGCCTGGGGATCCCCGGGCGTCCGAACCGCGAACTCGCGGACGAACGGTGAACCCGGATGAAGAAGCTCGTAGCCATCGAGCTCGGCGATGCGCGAAGCCGCGTAATGCGCGTGCTGGGCGGATGTCTCCGCGACCTGCCGCAGCCCCTCCCTTCCGATCAGAGCCAGGTGGATGGTCGCGGCCAGCGCGTTGAGGCCCTGGTTCGTGCAGATGTTGCTGGTCGCCTTCCCCCGGCGGATCTGCTGCTCTCGCGTCTGGAGGGTGAGCACGTAACCTCGCCGTCCCTCCGTGTCCTCCGTCCCTCCCACTATCCGGCCGGGCATCTTTCGGATGAACTTCTCGCGCGCCGCGAAGAGGCCGACGACCGGCCCGCCGAAGCTCGGCGTGTTCCCGAACGGCTGTCCCTCGCCGGCCGCGATGTCCGCGCCCTGCTCGCCCGGTGAGCGGATCAGGGCGAGCGAGACAGGATCGGCTACCACACAGACGAGCAGAGCGCCCGCCTCGTGCGCCCGATCGGCCAGGGGCTCCACCTCCTCGATGAGGCCGAGGAAGTTGGGACTCTGAACGACGATGCACGCCGTCTCCCGTCCGACCTCCGCCAGGCCGGCGGGCTCGACGAGCCCCTCCCGGCCGGCACCCGCCATCCGGAGCTCGATGTCCAGCCCCTGCGTGTACGTCGTAATGACCCGGCGGTAGTAGGGGTGGAGGTGGCCGGCGAGGACGACCTGCCGCCGACGCGTGGCGGAGATCGCCATGAGAACCGCCTCGGCGGTGGCGGTCGCGCCGTCGTACATCGACGCGTTGGCCACGTCCATGCCGGTCAGCTCGCAGATCATCGTCTGGAACTCGTAGATGGCCTGCAGCGTGCCCTGGCTCACCTCGGGCTGGTACGGCGTGTAGGCGGTGTAGAACTCGCTTCGCCGAATGAGATGATCGGCGGCCGCCGGCACGTGGTGATCGTAGATGCCACCGCCCGCGAAGCACGCGAGCTCGGGATTGCGCGACGCGTGGCCAGCTACGAGTCGGATCGCCTCCCACTCCGAGAGGGCCTCCGGCAGGTCCAGCGGTCCGTCGCGAACGATGGCGGCCGGGATGTCGCTGAACAGCTCGCGGACACTGGAAACGCCGATCGCCGCCAGCATGGCCCGGCGGTCAACATCACTGTGGGGAACGTAGGACATGGCGGAGGGCGACCTCGGAGGGCTACTCCTCGATCAGCAGTCGGTAGGCGTCCGCCGACAGCAGTTCCTCCAGCTCGGAGGCGTTCTCCACTTTGAACCGCACCATCCAGCCCGCGCCGTAAGGGTCGGAGTTCACGAGCGCGGGGTCCTCGTCGATCGCTTCGTTGACGGCTAGCACCTCGCCCGAAACCGGACTGTACAGCTCGGAAACGGCCTTCACCGCCTCGATCGTCCCGAACACGTCCATTCGGTGGAAAGTGTCCCCGGGAGCCGGAAGCTCCACGTACACCACATCACCGAGCTCGCCCTGCGCGTAGTCGGTGATGCCGATGATCACCTCATCATCCGCATCGGTCGGCCCGATGTATTCGTGCTCCTCGCTATACTTGAGAGATTCGGGAATCTCCGACATTGAGCTCCTCCGCTAGCTGGCCATGGCCGCCGTCGTCGCGGCGCGGGCGGTGACAATACCGGGAAGCCGACGAGGGCGTCAAGAAGGATCGGAGCCGGGGTCGATCAAGCCCGTTCCCCGCGTACGAGCCTCTTTCTTCGCCTCTCCGCCTTGAGGCGCTTCCTGGCCTCGCGCTTGGTCTCGCCGGGAAGGCGCACCTTGATCTCCACGCCGCCCATCAGCACAAAGCCGTTCACCTTGATCAGCGGCGCATCGGCACCCCGCGCATCGTCGGACATCTGCTCGATGTCGAAGCCGCCCATGATCGCGAGGCCGTTAGACTCCACCCGGACCCCCGGCGGTACGATGATCTCCAATCCACCCATGATCGCCACCACAGTGATCTCGGTAACCGGCTCACCGAACCGCGCCTTGCGGAAATCGACATCGGCCCCGCCCATGAGGACGAACACGTTCAGGCGGCGCGGCGGCGTCCAGGCCCCACTCCGTCCCGCGCCGCCCATGATCGCCACAACGGTCTGGCTCTTGGGAACGGCGAGGCCGGGCTCCACCCGACACGCCGGCAGCGGTTCTCCAGCGGATTCCGCGGACGGTCCCGACTTCACAGGCAGGGCAGGAAGGCCGGCCAACAGCGCGTCCAGCTCGGCTCTCGTTCGCACGGCAAACACCCTGTCCAACCGCCGCTCCAGCTCGGCCATCTCCAGGTGGTCGGCCGCGAAATGCTCCGAGAGCTCCTGCACGACCCGATCTCGCGATTCGGAGAGGTGCACAGCATCCAGCGGCCCGGAACGCTCCGGCAAGTCCGTCACGGCGACCCCCTGAACTGGATCAGCATCCTGCCCTCCGCCCGATCGTGCTCAGCGGATGTGGCGAGTCTTCCGACTCATGTAGTCCATCAGAATGTACTGCCCCAAAGACATCGTGGATGTGAAGAACGCCTTCCCGCGACAGATCTCCGTCACCTTGCGGACGAACGCGATCAGGGTCGGGGACCTGGCCAGCATGAACGTGTTGATCGCGATTCCCTCGCGGCGGCAGGCGGCCACCTCCCGGTAGGTCTCCCGCAGGACGCGGCGGTCCAGTCCCATCGAGTTCTTGTAGATGCGTCCCCCCGGCAGCGTGATCGCGCTGGGCTTCCCATCCGTGATCATGATGATCTGGCGCATGTCGCCTCGTTCCGACCGCAGGATCCGGCGGGCGATCCGCAGGCCCTCGGCCGTGTTCGTGTGGTACGGCCCCACTTGCGCCCGGGCCAGGGCCGAGAGCGGGATCTCCTCGGCGCTGTCGTGGAAGAGCACACAACGCAGCGTGTCGCCGGGGAAGTGCGTCCGGAGGAGGTGCGAGAGCGCGAGTCCTACCTTCTTCGCGGGAGTAAAGCGGTCCTCACCGTACAGGATCATCGAGTGGCTGCAGTCGAGCATCAGCACGGTCGCGCAGCTCGACCGATAGGTCGCCTGATGGACGTGGAGGTCGGAGTACTCGACCGGCAGCGGGAAGCGGAGCCCCGCCCGGGCGATCGTGGCCCGCAGCGTCGCAGGCACGTCCAGGTTCAGGACATCCCCGAACTGGTAAGGCTTCGAGCTGGCTTCCGCCTCCACCCCGGTGGCGAGGCGCTGAGTGTCATGCGCTCCCAATCCGGCCTGACCGTAGGAGCCGAGCAGAGAGCGGAGCGCGCGATATCCCAAAAAGTCGAGGCTCTTGCGCGAAAGCTCGAACTTTACCGAACGGGCAGCGGCCTTGCCGATGCTGCCCGCCCCCGTCACCGGCCGCGCCTCGTCAGGGGCTCGGGGCGCCTGATCGACATGCAGGTAGCCATCGTCGACCAGCCGCTGAACGATGTCGTCCAGAAGACGCGCGATAGCGTCCAGGGTCTCCGCATCGGGCTCGCCCTCGCCGCCCAGCGCCTCGAGCATCTCGGGCGTGAGCTGGTCGCTTTCGATCAGGGCCCGGAGGATCGCGTCCTTCAATGCTTCCAGGCCGTCCGATTCCTCCGGCTCGCCGGTGTACGGGTTCCAGCTCCAGCCTCCGAAGCCCGAGTCGAGGAGGAAGTCGGAGAGCCGATCGAGGAGCTCCTCGACGTTCAGGGCGTCGACGAGGCCACCACGGTACTTTTCGTAGGTGATGGTTCTCACGGCTTCTTCTCCACGGTGGCCGCTTGCCTGCCTCGAACAGCGATCGGTATGCTCAGGCGGTCGCGCCATCCGAACGCCGCCAGAGAGCCGAGGCACGGCGCGCCCTTGCGCCTCCCTGACTAATAACCGACCCGGGTACTCGCTGTGCCGCCAGACGTCGCCCTGATACCGTTCAGCAAGTATAGCGGAGCCGGCAACGATTTCGCGATCGCACTCGCCGAAGACCTCGAGGACATCGAGCCTGCATCCCTGGCACCGCGCATCTGCCCGCGCGCCACAGGGGTCGGCGTCGACGGCCTGATCTTGGTCCGCAGGCTCGGCCCTGGACGGATCGGGGCCCGGTTCTTCAACCCGGACGGCTCCGAGTTCTCGACTTGCGGCAACGGCTCTCGGTGCGTCGCTCGCTACGCCCGCCGGCGTTGCCTCGTCGAGGAAGACCGGATGGCCATCGAGACGTCGGCGGGCGTGGTGGAGGCGACGGCCGGCGCGTTCCAAGTGTCGCTCGACTACGAGATGGACGCGTCGGTAGAGAGGGAGGCCGAGGTGCCGTACGGCGACGAGTTACGGCCGGGGTGGCTCGTACACGTGGGTACGCCGCACCTCGTGCTGCTCCTCCCATCCGTGCCGACCGACGATATCACCGGCCTCGCCCGGCCGATCCGGTTCCACCCACCGCTCGGGCCGGAGGGAGCCAACATCGATTTCGTCGCCCGGCGCGGCGATTCGGAGGCGGAGCTGGAGATCCGCACCTACGAGCGCGGCGTCGAGGGCGAGACGCTGTCGTGCGGCAGCGGCGCCATGGCCGTGGCTCTCGCCCTCCACACGGCAGGCATCACGGGTCCCACCCTCACGCTCCACACGCGCAGCGGCGACGCGCTGGAGATCGCCCTGCTGGATCGGATCGGTGAAGCTCCATCCACCGCCGTCGTTTCCCGACGAAGACGCCTGCGTCTCGGCGGTCCGGCGCACCACATCTTCGACGGCGAGTTCCCGGTCCCAGCGGATGCTCCGCCCGCTGGTGATCCACCGTTCACCGGCGGCCGCTCACCCGGCAGCGTCGACGGCTGACCCGATGCGGACCGGGTTGGTCATCGACCGGTTGCTGGCGTGGTACGGGACCCACAATCGCCACGTGCCGTGGCGCGGGGAGACCGATCCGTATCGCGTGTGGGTCGGGGAGGTGATGGCGCAGCAAACCCGCATCGGGACCGTGGCCACCTACTACGAACGGTTCCTCGAGCGCTTCCCCACCCTTCCTGCGCTCGCCGCGGCCCGCCTCGACGAGGTTCTCAAGGCCTGGGAGGGAATGGGATACTACGGGCGGGCCCGGCGCCTCCACATGGCAGCCCGCGAGGTGATGGCGGAGTACGGCGGCGATGTGCCCGACGACCCCGCGGCGCTCCGTGCTCTACCCGGCATCGGCCCGTACACGGCTGGCGCGATCGCCAGCCTCGCGTTCGGGCGGGCGGAGCCCGCGATCGACGGCAACGTGCGCCGGGTCCTGAGTCGCCTCTTCGACCTCGAGCTGCCCGATCGATCGCGCCTCGAGGCCGCCGCGCGCGAGCTCCTCGCATCCGGCCGTGGAGACGCCGCGTCGGTCAATCAGGCGCTGATGGACCTCGGATCCGATATCTGCCGGCCCCGAAATCCCGCGTGCGAGGCGTGCCCGCTGGGATCGTCCTGCCTGGCCAGAGCCCGGGGCGCGGTGGAGAGCCGCCCTCCTCCCAGAGCCCGGCGGTCGGTGCCTCACCAGAACGTGGGCGTGGGCGTCGTCCGGCGCGCCGAGCTCGTCTTGATCGCGCGCCGCCCGGAGTCGGGACTCCTCGGCGGCTTATGGGAGTTCCCCGGAGGGAAGGTCGAGACGGGAGAATCACCTGCGGATGCGGTGAGGCGCGAGCTCATGGAGGAGATCGGCATCGAGATCGAAGTCGGAGACCTGATCGAGCGCGTCGATCAGGCGTACAGCCATCTCCGCGTGACGCTCTACTTCCACGCCGCCGTCTACGTGGCGGGAGATCCGCAGGCGCACGCCGCTTCGGAGGCCCGGTGGGTCGACCCGAAGACCCTCGGCGACTACGCCTTCCCGGCTGCCAGCCATTCGATCGTGTCCCGGTTAAGCCAGTAGCGGGCCCCCCGGTGACGGGGCGCCGCCGGGACCGCCGGCTGAGCCACCGGGAGCGCCCGGCTGGCCGCTCTCTCCCGGGCGCCTCCGCCGCTTCATGCCCGCGTAGCCCGAGTCCGTGCGGCTGATCATCCGCTTCGCGTGGAGGGCCTCCAGCACCAGCTCGCACGCCCCGGCCACCTCCTCGGGGGACACGTCTTCCTCCACGATCCCGGAGGCCTCGACGAGGGGCAGCAGACCCACGACCGCGGAGAACCCCTCGACGAGCGCGCCGCCCCGGCTCATCTCGGAGATTCGCAGGACCCCGCCGGTATCGAAGTACTCCACGATGGGGGTCGCGTCCTCCTCGACGAAGTG
>JAPULH010000161.1 GCA_027295155.1 Gemmatimonadota bacterium | reverse complement strand
GCAACCTCCACTTCAGCCTCTGCCTCGGCGACCTCTTCCTCGGCCTCCGCCTCGGCGACCTCCACTTCAGCCTCTGCCTCGGCGACCTCTTCCTCGGCCTCCGCCTCGGCTTCCGCTACGGCTGCTTCCGCTGCGGCTGCTTCCGCTGCGGCTGCTTCCGCTGCAGCCGCGGCTTCGGCCGCTCTCGCCTCCCTTTCCGGCGCGTCCTCGACCGCGAGAACGATACGACGGTTCACCGGATCCGACTCGAGGACCTTCAACTCAAGTCGTTCTCCCTCCACAAACGTTCCGGTGGGATCCTCAACCGGCTCTTCCAGGCCGAGCTGGCTGGCCGGCACGAAGCCCTCGACGTCATCACCTAGATCCACGACGACGCCCTTATCGACGAAGCGGGCGACCTGACCGGACACCTCGGTCCCAGGTTCGAAGCGCTGGGCAAGCTCATACCAGGGGTCCTCTTCCGTCTGCTTGAGGCCGAGCGAGATCCGCTTCTGCTCGGCGTCGATGGAGAGAACCATCACCTCCACCTCTTCGCCCTTCCGCATCACCTCCGACGGGTGCTGTACGCGACGGGTCCAGCTCATGTCCGAGATGTGAACGAGGCCATCGATGCCCGGTTCCACCTCCACGAACGCACCGAAGGAGGTCAGGTTGCGGACGACGCCCTTGATCCTGGTTCCCGGTGGGTACTTGCTCGGCAGCTGGAGCCACGGATCTTCCTCGGTCTGCTTCATGCCCAGCGAGATCTTCTGTTCCTCCTCGTCGACCCGCAGCACGACGCACTCGATCTCATCTCCGATGGAAACAAGCTGAGAGGGGTGCCGGACGTTACGTGTCCAGCTCATCTCCGAGATATGGACCAGGCCCTCGACACCCTTCTCGAGTTCCACGAAAGCCCCATAGTTGGTTATCGAAACCACCCTGCCCTTGACCCGAACGCCGATCGGGTACTTTTCGGCAACGTTCTTCCACGGGTACGGCTGAAGCTGCTTCAGGCCGAGGGAGATTCGCTCTCTGTCCCAATCGATGTCCAGGATCTTGATTTCGATCTCCTGGCCGATGTCGCAAACCTCCGATGGATGGCCGACTCTGCCCCAAGACATGTCCGTGATGTGGAGAAGTCCGTCCATCCCCCCGAGATCGATGAAGGCGCCGAAGTCGGTGATGTTCTTCACGACGCCCGTGCGCAGCTGGCCGACCTCGAGCTCGCGCTTCAGATCATCCCGCTTCCCGGCGCGCTCTTCCTCGAGAATCACGCGCCGGCTGACGACGATGTTCCTGCGACGCTTGTTCAGCTTGAGGATCTTGAACTCGTACTCGTTGCCCACCAGCTCATCGACGTTGTGCACACGCCGAAGGGCGATCTGGGATCCGGGCAAGAACGCGTCGACGCCCATCAGGTCGACGGTCGCACCTCCCTTGATCTTGCGCTTGATGACGCCGGGAACCGCTTCATTATTATCGAACGATTCCTTGATCTTCTCCCAGACGCGGAGGAAGTCGGCCTTCTTCTTGGAGAGGACGACCACTCCCTCCTGATCCTCCAGGCTCTCGAGAAAGACCTCGACCTTCTCGCCCGGTTGCAGGGCCTCGGGATCCCGAAACTCATCCAGCGGCACCGAGCCTTCGGACTTGAAGCCAACATCCAGAATCGCCGCACCTTCAGTCACCCGAACCACGGTGGCCTGCACGATCTCGCCCTCGGCGATCTCGCTCATGGTCTCCTCGTACATGGCGAGCATCTCCTCGTACTCCTCCTGGGAGTACTCGCCATCCTCGAGAAGGGGCGACAGCCGTTCGTCCTCGAACGCGGTACGGCCGATGTCGGTGGTCAACGAGTCATGCTCGGCGTCGGTCACATCCGGCTCGGCGTCGGTCACATCCGGCTCGGCATCGGTCACATCCGGCTCGGCATCGGTCACATCATGCTCGGCGTCGGTCACATCCGGCTCCGCCTCGGCAACCGGAATGAGGTTCTGGTCGGGTCGTTCTTCATTCATGAAGGTGGTTCCGTCTCTTCCGCGGCCCGCCGTTCGGCGGCAAAAAACAATCGGCTGGTTCCGAGCCGTCCGCCCGTAACCCAGCCGCTGCGTGGAGGCCGCTTTTTGGGTTGAGGTTTCGTGTCACGTTTCAGGCAAAATCGGGCAAACACAAGACATTTAGGATAGGTGAACCGTCGGGTTACGTCAACCTTCCGGCCCGCGTATGCCGCGCTCCCCCGCGAGCTCGAGGATGCGGTGGAGGACGGCGTCGGGCGCCAGCCGCGTGGTGTCAATCTCGACGGCGTCTGCGGCCTTGACGAGGGGCGCCAAGGCGCGCGTGCTATCCGCCTCGTCGCGCGCGCGCAGCTGCTCGGCCTCCTCCTCGATCGCCGCTACGGAGGGCTCGACATCATAGTCCAGAAGTCGCCGCCTGGCTCGCTCCCGCACATCGGCCACGAGAAACACCTTGAGGTGGGCATCCGGAAACACCACGGAACCGATATCGCGGCCGTCGCACACAACGTCGGCCTCCTTCGCGGTGGCTCGGAGAACCTGCAGGACGCGCTTCCGGACAAAGTCGGTCGCCGATACCGCAGAGACTCGGGCAGACACGTCACGGCCCTGCAGGGCGCTCCCGGGCCGAACGCCTCGCACCTGGACGTCCAGCACGCCGGCCTCCACGATCGGTGCGATGTCGAGTCGCGCCACGCCCTCTCGCAGGCGCTCGAGATCGTCGGACCAGCCGTCCCGGAGCGAGGCCCACGTGATCGCCCGATAAAAGAGACCCGAGTTCACATGGACGAAGCCGAGCCGCTGTGCGACTTGCCTGGCGGTGGTGCTCTTGCCTGAGGCCGCTGGGCCGTCGATGGCGATCACATGCTTCCTCATGACGTCGCCGTGCCGGACAACTTGGAAAGATCACGCCAGAAGTCTGGGTAGGAAACCGCTACGCTATCCGGATCGTCGACCGCGACATCGCACCCCGGGATGCTTCCGAGCACGCCGAACGCCATCGTGATTCGGTGGTCCCCTGCCGTTCGAACGGTGCCCCGAAGCGGCTGATCGGTGCCCTCGATATCAAACCCGTCGGGCTGCTCCCGGCACGTGACGCCCAGCTGCCTGAGGTTCGCGGCCAGGATCGAGAGACGGTCGCTTTCCTTCGCGCGGAGCTCCGCCGCGCCACGCAGTCTCGAGACCCCTTCGGCCCTGGCAGCGAGCACCGCGAGCACCGGCACCTCATCGATCAAGCCCGGCAGTTGCCCGGCATCCACATCGAAGCCCCTCAACCGGGAGGGCGAGGCGGCAACCCGGCCCACCGGCTCCCCGGCCTCCGATCCGGAGGTCTCCACCTCGTACCGGGCACGCATCGACCGCGCCACATCCAGCAGGCCCGTACGAGTCGGATTCAAGCCGACCCCGCAAAGCTCCACCGATCCGGTCCCCAGCCACGCCGCCGCGAGCAAGAAGGCGGCCGAAGAGAAATCGCCCGGCACGGTCATCCCGAGCGGCTCCAGCTCACCGGCGACTCCGCCGGCCTCCAGATGGATCCATGGATCAGCAACCGGTCCCTCTCGAATCACGATCGGAGCTCCCATGGCGTGAAAGAGCCGCTCGGTGTGGTCACGCGACCGGCCGGGCTCCAAAACATCCAGCCCAACACCCGCCGTCAACGCCGCGAGCATCAGGCACGACTTGACTTGTGCGCTCGCGACGCGCGGCCGGTGTTTGAGCGATCGGAGGGAGCCGGAGCGGCGCTCCTCGAGCTCCACGGGAAGCCTTCCGTAGCACTCCAAGTACCGGATCCTGGCACCCATGGCCTGGAGCGGATAGACAACCCGATCCATCGGCCGGCGGGTGAGCGACGGGTCGCCCCGAAGCACCGCCGGAAGCCCGAGCCCGGCGAGGGTCCCCAGCAAGAGGCGCGCCGTAGTACCGCTGTTGCCGCACTCGATCGGAGCCGCCGGCGCCCGCCACCGGACCGGCCCATCGATGGTCACCTCGCCCGTCCAGTCCTCCGGGATGGACGCGCCAAGCTGCCGCATTGCCGCGGCCGTGACCCGAACATCCTCCGCATCCAAGAGGCCGCGGAACCGCGACGTGCCCGCAGCGAGCCCGGCGAGCAGCAGGAGCCTGTGCGAGATGGACTTGTCGCCCGGTGGATCGATGCGGACCGTCACTCTCCTCCGAGCGCCTTCTCTGCAAGGCTTGCCGCCCGCAGCGGGACCTGGACGACGAGGCCGTCGTGGGCGACGCGGCACCGGCGGAAGACGGCACGGGCCTCTTCCTCCAGGCGCTCGGGAGTCTCGGAGTACCTGGCGCTGAGATGCGTCAGCACGAGCTCCAGCACACCTGCTCGCTCGGCGGTCTGAGCCGCCTCCTCCGCTGTGGCATGACCGGTCTTGCGCGCTCGCTTCTTCTCCTCGTTGCCGAACGTGGCCTCGTGGATCAACAGATCGGCACCCCTCGCAGCTTCCACCACGCTCCGCGCAGGACCGGTGTCGCCCGTGTACACGAGCTTGCGGCCGGGCCGCGGCGACCCCACCACTTCCTCCGGCTGCACGACCCGGCCGTCAGGCAGCTCTACCGGCTCGCCCTGGTGAAGGAGACCGAAGGACGGACCCTCCGGCACTCCAAGCTCTCTCGCTCTCTCCACCTCGAAGCGCCCGAGCCGCTCATCCTCATCGAGGCAATAACCGAGCGAAGTCGGTGTGTGCCGAGTCTGAAAGGCGCGTATCGCATACCCGTCAAACCGTTCCCCCTCACCGGGCCCGAGCTCGCCGATGTCGACCGGAAATCCCACGCGGTCCCCTCCCAGCTCGACGAGCGTGCCGAGCGTCGTGGCGCTGCCGGGCGGTCCCCAGATGGCCAGTGGCTCCTGCCGATCTTGGAGGCTCATGGTGCGGAGTAGGCCGGTAATCCCCAGATAGTGATCAGCGTGCATGTGGGTGACGAAGATGGCCCGGACGGCAAAGCCGACGCCGAAGCGCATCATCTGCCTCTGCGTGCCCTCCCCGCAGTCGAAGAGAAACAGGTCCGCTTCCCTCTGGACAGCTATCGCCGAAACGTTGCGCCGCACGGTCGGTCGCGCCGAGGCCGTGCCCAGAAAAGTGGCTCGCAGCACCTGAGGTGCCTCCCGGTCGTCTTCGAGCTAGACCCCCACTCCCACTCGTCGCGCAACCTACCGGCACACCCCGGGGCGTCAAGCAGACGCCCTTCGATCGCCGCCCACACCTTTCGAGGCTCCACCACTCGGAGGTAGGTTGCGAATCCCGGTCCGAGCTGCGTTTGACGGACCGTCGGCAGGAGTCCGCGGGAGGACCGAAGAACCATGTCACAGAGCGTCGCTCCGGCGATTGCCAAGAAGTTCGCTGAGCCAGGTGGGCTCTTCGACACCGTCTTGCAGCGACTCGTCTCCGAATGGCATCGCTTCCAGATGGACCGTGACCCGGAGCGCATCGTCGCACTTGGAGCGATCCTTGAAGCCGGTCTCGCCCAGCTCCGCTCGTTCGAGTTGCTGCTTGGCACGGAAACGAAGAGAGCGGAAGGCGACCCGCTGCCGGAGTCCCGCGTCGACGCGGTTTCGGCAAGCCATGCGGGCGTGGATCGGCGGCCCGCCGAGGCCACGGGCGTTCCGTCCGTGTACGCGGCGGATCCGCGGGGGTCATGGGAGGGCGAGCCAGCTACGGACATCGTAGCCGACGTCTCCCTCCCGTCTCGCCTGGACGAGGCGACCCGACTCCTCGAGGCGCTACAAGCCGCACTCCAGGAGGCCCTGGCTCCCTATCGCGTGGCCTCCGCGCCGCCGCCGGCCCCTATGCCCGGGGCGGCGCGCGCGCCGCCGGCAAGCGTCTCGGCTCGTGATTCTGCGGTCACGCGTGAGCCCCAGGAATCACCGGTCGCCTCCGAGAACGGGAGCGGACACGACGACCATCCATTCGACCGCATCTTCCCCCACGAGACCTTCGATGTCGCCTCCACCGCGGAGCTCAAGCGCTGCCGTCGGTTCGAGCGTTCCTTCTCCCTGCTTCTGCTCGATCTGGGGAAGGAGGCGGACGCCCAAGCTGGACGGATCCTCCTGAGCAGTCTGAGAGAGTTCGACCTGGTCGGTCGGTACGGTGATCGGGTGTTGGCGGTCGGCCTGCCGGAGACAGCCGGCGAGAACGCCCGGGTCATCGCGCAGAGGCTCGTCGGCCTTCTTGCCGAGCGCGGAGCCTGGTCTGAGATCGGTCGCTACGGAATCGCCACGTACCCGAAGGATGGGAACACGCTTACTACCGTCGTGCGCACGGCTCGCTCGCAGCTGGGCGCCGCCGACTCATCCTAGCAGGCAAGCTCTAGCAGGCCGCCGAGGCGCGACGGGCGGTTTCGCTCAGCAGATCGATCGGCGCCGCACCGATCACCTTGTATCGTCCGAAGAACACGGTGGGCGTCTGCCTGATCTCGTAGCGCTCCGCTTCCCGCTCGGCAGCCGCCAGTTCATCCGTATACCGACCGTCCTCCAGCGCAGCCTCCAGCGCCTCACGGGCGAGTCCCTCCGTGGCGGCGATCTCCAGGATCTTCTCCAGAGCCCCGATGTCGACGTCGTGCACGAAGTACGCGCGGAATAGAGCCTCGTGGAGACGACGAAACGCCTCGGAGCCGATGTCGCGAGCGAACTCCGACGCCTGGAGGGTGAGATGGGTGCGTGGGATCCGAGCTGGCCGATACAGCGGGATGCCCGCCGCGAGACCCCGTTCCCCCAGCCTCTCCCACTCCTCCGGCGCGATCTCGTCGGGTCCATCTCCGACGTTGGGCACCCCGTCAGCCGGCAGCTCCGGGCGGGTCTCAAGCGGACGCCACACGACCTCGAGCGGACGTTCGGAGGCGATCGTATCGATCAGGGGGCGGACGAGATAGGAGTACGGGCATATGTAGTCGAAGTAGACAAAAACGTGAACCGGCGCCTCCCTGAGCGCCTCGCTCATTCCGGCTCTCGGGGGCCTGCGTCCGCGTCGGCATGCGCCGCCCGCAGCAGCTCGCCGAGCTCATCGTCCGACATCTCGGCCACGTGCCGGCCGGGTGACGACAACCGCTGAACCTCATCCTCGAGGCTCGTAAAGACCACCCCCGTATGGCCCTCGGCCGCCGTGCGCTCCGCCCACACGGGTCCGCGGTTCTGGGCGAGCCAGCGTCGGCCGTCAGCGGCTGTGAACCGCCTCTCGGTCACCGTAAGCGGCCGCGCCGCCTCGAAGAGCTCCCGCAGTCGCGTGCCGGTCAGCTCACGCGACCCCTCGCTCGGTGCCAGGCGCGCCCGCCGGTCCTCGCGATCGCCGGCAGCCTCCGTGACGGGATGAAAGTAGAGGAGCCCGTAGCCGCTCTCCTGCCCTCTCCAAGCGACGCATGCCCGATACGTCTCACCCCCGATCACGATTTCGCGCTCGAAGCGTCGCGCTTCACCGCTCATGTTTTTCGCATCTCCTCGCACGGCGTCGCGTATACGTCTCGGACGGTCTCGTCCGGTGCGGGCATGCGATCGCGCCGGCTGGCCAGAGCCATGTCCGCGGCCGCATCCACCTCGCGGATAATCTCCTCCTCCACGCGGAGCAGCGTCTGACGGTTGCGCGCCGCGCGCCCCGCATCGTCGGCCACCGGGATTGGGCCGTCCAGCGCACGGCGGCCCCTGGCCAGGTACTCCTCGAAAAGCCCGACCGGATCGCGCCGTCCCCAGCGCTCGAACAACGAGGCGTCAAGGGTTCGACGAGCCTCACGCACGTCGTGGGTCGCGTGCCCGCCCATGCGAAAGGTATCGGCCTCCACGAACACCGGCCCGCGCCCCTTCCGGCAGCGTGCTCCCGCCAGCCGGCAGGCGGCATAGACGTCCAGAACGTTGTTGCCGTCCACCCGAAGGAGCGTGGCGCCGTACGCACGCCCCCAGTCGGAAAAATCGGGGGCCAGGTGGTACTGAGCAAGGCGCGTCCCGAGCGCTACCTGGTTGTTCTGAAGGATGAACACGACCGGCAGGCGCAGCACCGCCGCGAAGTTGAGCGCCTCGTGGACCTCCCCGTGCTTCGTCGCTCCGTCTCCGACCCACGTCAGAGCGACTCGCGGCTCGTCCCGGCGCTTGAAGGCCAGGGCGTAGCCGTTCATCACGGCCGCCAGCGATCCGACCATGCTGATCGGCGCCACGATCCCATGCTCGAGATCGCCAATATGCAGGTCCTTCCCGTGGGCCGGAGAGTCCCCCGTCGCCAGATAGCTCCTCAGCATGTCCGCGACGGACATCCCCATCTCGTGACACGCGCCTGCGTTTCGGATCATCGGCCCGACGACGTCCCCGTTCGGCCCCTCCCTGCGGAGAGCGTGTACCGCGCCGATCGTCACCGCCTCCTCACCCGTCCCGAGCCACGCCTTGGAGATCACCCCCTGCTTCACCCAGCGTTGGAGCGCGATGTCGTGGAGCCGGAAACGGAGGAGGCCTCGGTACAGGTCGAGCAATCCATCTGCGGTAAGCGCCTCCACCTCCAGGCGCCGTGCCGGGTCCGCCTCCACCCGCCGGCCGTACTCCTCGACCAGCTCAGAGTCGGGCTTCCACCCCACGTATTCGGGCGGATCATACGCTGCATATCGTCTCACCGAGGCCCTGCCTTCCGTTTCCCTTCAGCGGCCTTCCGGCCGTTCATCATGAAGGTTGTTGAAGAAGTACGGTGGGTCACGCGCAGGGGTCTTGCAAGGCTCAGACAAGGAGCGAGGAGGAATCGATGCCCTGTGCGACCACGCTACGCGCGGTGCCCTCGACGACGAGTGACGCCGTATGAGGCCGCAATCCCCCTGCGCCCTCCGGGTTACGGCGGCGTGGGACCATCTCCGGCGTTGTCGCTCCTCCCCGATACGCACGGTATCGCGCCGTCGCGCCGCCTTGGATCTGCCCCACGGCGCGCGTAACGTGGCCCACCGTACTTCTTCAACAGCCTTCTGGTCGACCGTCGGGCCGAGTGCTACGCTAGAAGCGTGTCCGAGCGACAGGTGGGGCCGCACGACCGGGAGTGCAGAGCGTGCCCCCATCCAGCGACCTGCTAAGGCTGAACGTACGCGATGACCGAACTTCCCGTTCCGGAGTTCTACGACCCGGCGAACGCCGAGCACTGGAGCTACCGACCGGACGAGCAGGCGCTCTTCAGGCACGCCCTCGAGTGGCGCGAGCGGTTCGGCATCGCGCCCGCCTCCCAAGATGACGTGGTCGTGCGCCTCCAGCTTACCGACCTCCAGAAGGATTTCTGCTTCCCCGATGGGGCGCTCTACGTGGGAGGAAGAAGCGGCCGCGGAGCCATCGAGGACAACGACCGGACGGCCCGTTTCGTGTACCGGAACCTCTCGATCATCACCGAGATCACCTGCACGCTCGACACTCATTACCCGTATCAGATCTTCTTCCCCTCCTTCTGGCTGACCGATGAGGGCACGCCGCCCACCGCGCACCGGGAGGTCACGGCGGAGGAGGTGCGCAGCGGCCGGCTGCGGCCGAACCCGGCGTTGGCGGCCTGGCTCGCGGGCGGGGACTACGGGTGGCTAGAGCGGCATGCGCGCTTCTACTGCGAGCAGCTGGAGAGGGCCGGCAAGTACACGCTCTACCTCTGGCCACCCCACTGCATGCTCGGAAGTGAGGGACACGCTCTGGCAGGTGTCATCCACGAAGCACGCATGTTCCACGCGTTCGCCCGCCTGGCGCGAGACTGGATCGAGCCGAAGGGGGGGCACGCACTCTCCGAGCACTACTCGGCTCTGTCGCCGGAAGTGCTGTTCGGTCCTGATGAAAAGCGGATCGCCGAGCGCAACGACCGCTTTGCGGAGCGGCTCCTGGAGGCGGACGCCCTGATCATCGCGGGCCAAGCGGCCAGCCACTGCGTGAAGAGCACCATCGAGGATCTCCTGGCAGAGATCCTCTCCACGAATCCCTCTCTGGCCCGGAAGGTGTACATCCTGGAGGACTGCATGTCGGCCGTGACCGTACCGGACGCAGACGCTCCCGGGGGGTTCCTCTACGATTTCACGCCGCAGGCCGAGGAGGCGCTCGCGAGATTCGCCGCGGCGGGCATGCACATCGTCCGCTCGGAGGTCCCGATGACTAGCTGGCCTGACTTCCCCCTATGAGGAGAGGTCGGTCACACGCGGAAGAGGTGTGATGAAGCACTGCCACGAGTGCGAAGTGATGATCCCGGACCACGCGCACCACTGCCCCCACTGCCGGCGCCGGCAGCGCAGGGGGGAGTGGCAGCTCCAGGCCGTCCTCCTCCTGGCGGCGGCCGCCGCCGCGATTGCGGTGCTGGCGGAGGCGTGCTAGCCGCGCCGGCGTGACCCGCAGGGCGTGCGACCCGCTGGAGTTCCTCGACAACCCCCTACAGCAGGTAGCCGTAAAGCGCGATCAGAGCGACGATGATCGCCACTGCGATGAAAAGGGGGCCGAGGAAGAGCCCGCGAAGGACGTTCCCATCGAACTTGAGGTGCATGTAGAAGGCCACGACAAGCGCGAACTTGGTGCCTGACAGGAGGATGAGGATGGGCACCAGCACCGGGGCGAGCGCCTCGACGTAGAACACCATCACCTCAAGCGCGGTGAGGACGCCGAGCACCAGGGCGATCACCACGTAGGTGCGGTTCGAGGCGTGCGGTTCCTCGTGCGCGTGCGCGGCTACGACGCCTCCGCTTTCGATCCCCAGCGCCTTCTCGCTCGTCATCCAGGCCTCACGCTGTCCGGCCTCAACTTCCGGACATCAGGTAGATCACGGTGAAGAGAACGATCCACACGACGTCGACGAAGTGCCAATACAGGCCCGCCACCTCCACCTTGACCGAACTCTCCGGCCCCAGCCTGCCCCGCATCGTCAGCACCCACAGACTCAGCAGCCAGATCACGCCCACTGTCACGTGAGCACCGTGGAAGCCCGTCGTCAGGAAGAACGTGCTGGAGAAGAGGTTGCGGCTCAGGCCGAGCCCCTCGCCAGCGAAGTGGCTGAACTCGATGGCCTGCCCTCCGACGAAGATGATCCCCAGCACGGCCGTCAGAAGGAGGAATACCCTGCTCCCTCGCGCGTCGCCCCGCTGAACGGCCGAGAGGGCCAGCACCATCGTCAGGCTGCTCATCAGCAACACGAACGTGGTGACCGTGATGAACGGGATGTTGAGAAGATCCTCCGGATACGGTCCCACCAGGCTGCGGCCACGGTAGGTCAGATACGTCGCGATCAGAGAAGCGAACAGCATGCACTCGGAGCCGATGAAGGCCCACATGAGCATCTTCTCGTTCGGAACCCCGGTGTTCGTTCGTTCCACCTGCTCCTCAGACCCCGTCTCGCTCGGCCGCTCTGGTCGTCACCGGCCGATCATCCGTGGATCGGCTCGAACGCCCAACCGTAGATCCCTCCCACCATCACAGCGACTCCCAGCAGCACGACGGGAAGGCCGATGAGGGCGCCCGCTGCAAGCGTCAGCGCGCCGGCCGCCACGACCACCGGCCAGTAGGACGGATTCGGCATATGGATCTCTTCCTCGGCGGCCGGAAGCTCCACGCCGTCGTGCCACAGCGGATCCCGGCTCCTCACCTGCGGCGTCCAATCGAAGTTGTGGACCGGAGGCGGCGAGCTCGTGCTCCACTCCAGCGTCGCCCCACCCCACGGGCTCGCGCCCGCGCGCTCCCCCGACCGGAGGCTGCGGACGAGGTTGTACAGGAAAACGAGGACGGCGAGCAGCGTGATGCCCGCGCCCACGGTCGAGGTCAGGTTGTAGCCCTCGAATCCAAGGCCGGCCGGATAGGTGTAGGTGCGGCGGGGCATCCCGTGCAGGCCTGCGAAGTGCATCGGGAAGAACGTCAGGTTGATCCCGATGAACGTAAGCCAGAAGTGAGCCTTCCCCAGCCGCTCGTCCAGAAAGCGGCCCGTAACCTTCGGAAACCAGTAGTACATGCCGGAGAAGAGGCCGAGCATCGTGCCGCCGAACAGCACGTAGTGGAGGTGGGCGACCACGAAGTAAGTGTCGGTCTGCTGCAGATCCGCCGGAGGAGAGGCGTGCATCACGCCGGTCAGGCCTCCGATCGTGAACATCACGATCAGGCCTACGGCGAACAGCATGGCCGTGCGAAACCGGATCGCTCCTCCCCACATCGTAGCGATCCAGTGGAAGATCTTGACGCCGGTCGGGATCGCGATCAGCATCGTGAGCCCCGCGAAGACGGAGTTCGCGAGCGGCCCGAGGCCCACCGAGAACATATGGTGAGCCCACACACCGAAGCCCAGGAAGCCGATCAGCACGCCCGAATACACGACGACCGGATAGCCGAACAGCGGCTTCCGCGAGAACGTCGGGATCACCTCCGAGATGATCCCGAACGCCGGGAGGACCACGATGTAGACCTCCGGGTGGCCGAAGATCCAGAAGAGGTGCTGCCAGAGGATCGGGTCCCCACCCCCCAAAGGCTCGAAGAAGAGGGTTCCGAACATCCGGTCGAACAGCAGGAATACGATCGCGATCGTGAAGGGCGGGAACGCCAGAATGATCTGGAAGGAAACAACGAGCGTCATCCACGTGAAGAGGGGCACCCGCATCAGCGACAGCCCCGGCGCCCTCAGGTTGAGGATCGTCACGATGAAGTTGAGGGCCGCGACGATCGAACCGGTGCCTGCCAGAGCCAGGCCCAGGATGTAGAAGTCCATCCCGTGACCCGGGGAGTACTGACTCGATGTGAGGTTCGCGTAGGCGAACCAGCCGGCCTGCGGAGCGCCCCCGAACAGGAAGCTGGAGTTCAGGAGCAAGGCACCGAACAGGAAGAGCCAGTAGCTGAGCGCGTTGAGGCGCGGGAAGGCGACGTCCCGGGCGCCGATCTGGAGCGGCACCAGGTAGTTGAAGAAGCCCGCGCCTATCGGCATGACCGCCAACAGGATCATGGTCAGGCCGTGCATCGTGAACAGCTGGTTGTACGTGGCCGGGTCGAGCAGCGTGTTGCCCGGCGCGGCGAGCTGCAGCCGCATCAGCATCGCCTCCACCCCGCCCACGAGGAAGAACACCAAACCGGAAACGAAGTAGAGGATGCCGATCCGCTTGTGATCGACCGTCGTGATCCAGCTCCAAACGCCGCCGGCGTACGTCGAGGCTCCCCTGCCCTGGTCTGGCACGGCAGCCTCGATCGTCGCCATCGCCGCTACTTCAGACTCCCAAGATAGGCCGCGACGTCGCGTGCATGTTCATCGCTCAATCCCATGTCCAACATGAGATTGCCATGTTTCACCTCTTGTGGATCCTTCACCCAGCGCGCCATGTTCACCAGGGTATTCCGAAGAACGCCCGCCCCGATAGTCGAGCGACTCCCCACGTGCGTGAGATCCGGTCCCAGAACGCCAGCGGCCGGTGTGCCCCGGATGGTGTGGCACGAGATGCAGCCTCCGGCCCCGAAGAAGATGGAGCGGCCCGCTGCGACGAGCGCTTCCTCACCGGGCTCCTCCACCGCATCACGCGATTGGAGCTCGGCCCACCGCTCGAACACGTCGGGCTCTTCGGCGATAACCCTCACCCCCATGAGGGCGTGCGCGATGCCGCAGAACTCCGCACACTGACCGGGATAGACGCCCGCTGAGTCAACCGTGAACCAGAGCTGGTTCTCCCGCCCGGGGACCAGGTCCCGCTTTCCCGCCAGGCGCGGCACCCAGAAGCTGTGCACCACGTCCTCGCTTCGCAGCCGAAGGTCCACGGTGTGTCCCACCGGGACGTGAAGCTCGTTCGCGGTCGTGACCCCGAGATCGGGATAGTTGAGCTCCCACCACCACTGGTGGCCCACGACCTCCACCCTCAGCACCTCGCCCTGGGGCGGTCGATCGATTTTCCACAGGGTGAGCATGGTGGGCACACCGATGAAAATGAGGATCACGGCCGGGACGATCGTCCAGGCCACCTCCAGGGCGGTATTACCATGCACCGGCTTCGGACGCTCGGCACCGGGGCGCTCTCGGAAACGCACGATCGCAACGAGAAGAGCGCCCTCGACGACGACGAACACCCCCACGGCCAGCCAGAAGATACCGCGGAACAGATCGTCGATGCTTCGCGCCACATCCGACTGCGGACGGAGGGACGACTGAGGAAAGTCACCGCCGCACGCCGCCGTCAACACGACCAGCGAAAGCGCCGTGATCCACAGAGTCGGTCTTTGGACCGGGACCCGAGAGTACCCCTCGGTCCGCTCAGCCATACAGCCCGGCCACCCACTCGGCGTATCCGTTGAACGGCAGCGTCGGGATGCGCTCGCCGGTCGCCACCACGATCTCGGTCGCTTGTGACCAGCGCGGGTGCGGCACCGAGGGATCCACGTTCGAGAGGAAGCTGTACTCGTCAGGCACGACGTCATTCCAGAAGGTCTGTGGACGACTCTCGCTCAGTTCGATGCGGACGATCGACTTGATGCTCTTGTAGCCGTACTTCCAGGGCACGGCCAGTCGGATCGGAGCCCCGTTCTGCTTCTGGAGCGGGTGGCCGTACATGCCGGTGGCCAGAAAGGCCAGCCCGTTCATCGCCTCGTCGATGCGGAGCGCCTCGTAGTACGGCCACGGATACCAGGTCTGCCGCTTCTGGCCTGGAGCCTCCTCCGGCCTCAAGAAGCTCACGAAGCGGACGTACCGGGCTCGCGAGGTCGGCTCCGCCTTCTTCAGCAGCGCCGCGAGGGGGAAGCCGATCCAGGGGACCACGACGGACCAGGCCTCCACGCAGCGGAGACGGTAGATCCGTTCCTCCAGCGGCATCGTGCGCTCCAGCTCCGTCAGGTCGACCACGAGGGGTCTCTCCACCAAGCCCCCGACCTCGATCTGCCAGGGCCTCGCCTGAAAGCGGTCCACCAGCCTCCACACCGCCTCCTTGTCCGTGGAGAACTCGTAGAAGTTGTTGTAGCCGGCGACGATCTTCTCCTCGGTGATGACGCCGTGGCCCGAGCCAGGCTCGAAGCGAGGATCCCGCCTCGCCGCAGGGTAGAGCTCGGCCGTGGACGTCGGCGGAACCTTCGAGAGTCGACCTTCCTGCGGGGACTCCTGCCCGGACAGATCGCAGGCCGACATCGCCGCCAGGCCCAGCGCTCCCGCTCCCACCTTACCGAGGAACTCGCGCCGATCCAGATAGACAGGCTCCGGCGTGACGGCCGATTCAGGAAGATCCCACGGCCTCCGCGCTCTCATGTTCGTCACGAGCCCTCTCAATGCCGGAAGAGTCGGCGTCCGGTCATGACCATGGCGATCCCGTGCTCATCGGCTGCCGCCACGACGTCTCCATCTCGAATCGAGCCTCCCGGCTGCACGATCGCCGTTACACCCATCTCGGCGGCCACATCGATTCCGTCCCTGAACGGAAAGAACGCGTCGGACGCGAGAGCCGAGCCCTCCGTCTCGTGCGCCGCATCGGCGGCCTTCCAACCCGCCAGCCTCACCGCATCCACGCGGCTCATCTGCCCGGCCCCAATTCCTATCGTCGCGCCGCCCCGCGCCAGGAGTATCGCATTCGACTTGACACCCTGCACGGCCGCCCAGGCGAATCCGAGATCATCCCACTCCTCCGGCACGGGAGAGCGGCGGGTGGGAACGGTCACGCCGTCGGCCTCAGCGAGGTCCCCGGCCGGAACCGGCTGCGGGGAAGACTGCAAGAGGAGTCCCCCCTGCACGCCTCGCGCGTCCAGACCGGTGAGGACGTGGCCCGGATACGCCTGCAGTCCCCCCTCCCCCGCCACGAGGATTCGCACGTTCTTCTTCTCGAGCAGGATCCGGAGAGCGTCCTCCGCGAAGCCCGGAGCGATGAGACACTCGACAAAGAGCTCGTAGAGCGCTTCCGCCACCGTTTCGGCCAGCGGCTGGTTGAACGCCACCGTGGAACCGAAGGCAGAGACGGGATCGCAAGCAAGTGCCCGCTCGAACGCCTCCGCCGTGGAGCGGCCGACCGCCAGGCCGCATGGCGTCGTATGCTTCACGATAGCGCACGCAGCGCGCGAATCTCCCAGGAACGGCGCGATCGCCGCCAGTACCCCGTCCACATCCAGGAGGTTGTTGTACGAGAGTTCCTTCCCGTGCAGCTGGCTCAGAGCGGGCACGCCCCAGCGGCGGGTCGACGCGTCGCGATAAAGCGCAGCTTTCTGATCGGGATTCTCCCCGTAGCGCATCTCCTGCACCCGAACCAGCGACAGAAACACCTCCGAAGGCGGATGGGGTTTCTTCGCCGAGGCGAGCGACTCCAGGTAGCCCGCGATCGCCGCATCGTACGTGGCCGTGTGCCGGTACACCTTGGCGGCGAGGCCTTTCCGAAGCTCGGGATCCTCCTCTCCCGCCCCGAGTGCGGCAAGGACGACGTCGTAGTCCTCCGGATCGCACAGCGCGAAGACCGACTCGTGGTTCTTCGCCGAGGCCCGCAGGAGGGTCGGTCCGCCAATGTCGATCTGCTCCATCACATCCGCCAGGCTCACGTCCACCTTCGCCACCGTCTCGCGAAACGGATAGAGGTTCACCGCCACGAGGTCGATCGGCTCGATGTCCGCAGCCGCCAACGCTTCCATGTCCTCCGGCACCGAACGACGGGCCAGGAGGGCCGCGTGGACCGCGGGATGCAGGGTCTTGACCCGACCACCCATCATCTCCGGAACGCCCGTGAGCTCGCTGACGCGTGTGACCGGTATCTCCGCGGCAGAGAGCTGGGCCGCCGTTCCGCCGGTCGACACGATGCGCCAGCCCCGCTCCATGAGCTCCCGGGCGAATTCTACGATGCCCGTCTTGTCAGAAACGCTCAGAAGCGCGATTCGCCTGCTCTCCATCCTCTGGACTCGCCTTTCTCGATCCTCGATCGACGGCCGTGTGTTCACCGCGCAGCTGGTTCAACGGGCGCCGGAATCGCACCGTCCATCGGCATGCTGAACCGATCCTGGCCGTAGAGCGGACGGCTCCAAACACATCGGTCCCCCCCGGTGAGCGAAACCCATCCACGAGCCACCGCGTGCACCACGGAAGGCAGCAGCCGGTGTTCCACCCTGAGGACACGGGCTGCCAGCGCGGGGACGTCGTCATCCTCGAACACCGGCACGGGCCACTGCGCCACGATCGGCCCGCGGTCGTACTCCTCGCTCACAAAATGAATCGTGACGCCCGTGACCCTGCACCCGGTCGCCAGCACCGCCTCGTGCACCCGGCGCCCGTACAAGCCCTGCCCGCCGAACGACGGCAGAAGAGCCGGGTGGATGTTGATCATGCGACCCCGGTACGTTCGAACCACCTCCTGCGGAATCAGCCGGAGGTACCCGGCGAGCACCACCAGCTCCACGCCGGCAGCCTTCAGGCGCTCCAGCAGGTAGGCCGCGTCCGCCTCGGGGCGCACGGGCGAGTCCGGCCCCGGCGGCGGCACGATCGCCACCGGTATGGCGGCCGTCCGTGCCCGATCGAGCGCGCCGATTCCCGAACGGCTTCCGACCACGATCGCCACCCGCGCCCACGAATCATCGCCCAGGTTGAACCGATCCAGCAGAGCCTGGAGGTTGCTGCCGGAGCCTGACGCCAGGACGCCCACCCGCATCGGCCGGCTCACGGCTCAGCCAGCGCGGCTGACACGACGCAGGCCACCTCTCTCTCCTCACCCGGTCGTATCGTCCGAAAGTCGATGCAGAAGGCGTCATCCTCGATGCGACCGACGAGCGGCGGATCCGCCTCCCTGCACCTTCGCTCCACGGGATCGGGCGGTCGGTCGAGCACCACCCAACCGGCCGAGTCGATCCGGAGCTCCGGATAGGCTCCGCCCCCCACAACCGAGGCCAACGATCGCACCTCAAGGAGTCCCCTAACCTCCTCGGAGCAATGCCGGAGCGCGTCCTCCGCCCGAGCCCGCACCGAATCCGCTCCTTCACGCAGCATTGCCACGGTCGGAATCTCGCGCACGGCCGCCGCCGGGTCTCGGTACAGGCGGAGCGTCGCCTCCAGCGCCGCGAGGGTCAGCTTGTCGACGCGGACGGCACGCAGGAGCGGGTTGCGCCGAAGACGCTCGATCACTTCAGCCGAGCCATGGATGATGCCCGCCTGAGGTCCGCCAAGAAGCTTGTCCCCGCTCCACGTCACAACATCCACGCCGGCCGAGATGGCGTGCCTGGGGCCGGGTTCTGGCGGTAGACACGGCAGGAGCTCCGACACGAGAAGGCCCGAGCCGAGGTCGTTCGCGACGGGAACACCCGCCTCGCGACCGAGCTCCGTCAGCTCCTCGAGACCCGCCTCCGCGACGAAACCGTGGATCCGGTAGTTCGACGGGTGGACCTTTAGGATCAGTCCCGTCTCCTGCCCGAGCGCCCGGCGATAATCCTCGACCCGCGTGCGGTTGGTGGTCCCCACCTCCACGAGCCGGCCGCCGCTTCGCGACACGATGTCCGGAATCCGGAACGACCCGCCTATCTCCACGAGCTCCCCGCGTGACACGATCACCTCGCGGCCGAGGGCGAGCTCATTGACCACCAGCGCTACGGCCGCCGCGTTATTGTTCACGACGAGGGCAGCGTCCGACCCGGTAAGCTCCCTGAGGAGATCCGTGCAATGGGCATAGCGACTTCCCCGCTTTCCCGTACTCAGGTCGAACTCCAGGTTGCTGTAGCCGCCTCCCACCGAACCGAGCGCGTCGATGGCCGCCCGCGGAAGCGGCGCCCGACCCAGATTCGTGTGGAGGACCACGCCGGTGCCGTTCAGCACCCGCCGCAGGGCCGATCGAGCTGACGCCTCCAGGCGCACGCCTGCCGCCTCCAGGATCGTCGTCGCATCCCACACGCCGTCTCCCTCGGCCGCCTCGAGCCGCTGCTCTTCGAGCACGTCTCGCAGCACTTTCTTGACGGTCTCACGGCCGTAGCGCTCCGCCCACAGGACAGCCCTCTCCGTCGAGAGAAGAAGGTCCATGGAGGGAATCTTCCGGCGACGATCCCTCAACGGCCCTCACCTTCCGGTTCGTCGGGCTCCGGCTCCGCCGCGTCCGGCTCCGCTGCGTTCGGCTTGGCTGCGTTCGGCTTGGCTACATCTGCATCCTCGTCCGACGCCTTCACCTCGGGATAGGCAAACGTGGTGTCGGCTCTCCCGGCGAGGCTGCGCAAGTTGAGGATCCCCTCGACGGTAATCCGGTACATGCCCTCCTCCAGCACAGAGGCCAGCTCTACAAGCAGAACTGTGGAGGGCAGCGCCGGCTCTTCCTGGGCCTCGCCGGGACCTGCCGCCAGCTCCGGCTGAGCGGCCTCCTCACCGACTTCGGGCTCTCCCCCTACGACCGTGTCGCGAGGCGCAGCTGCCGTATCCGCAGGCGCGACCGTCGTGTCGCCAGGCGCGGCTGGGACCCTGCCCCGCCTCGCCGCTCCGCGGCCCTCTCTTCCCGGAGCTCGCGCGGAACCCGGCTCCAACCGCATCCCCGCCACCTCCCGGCTCCGGCCCGTCCGCTCCTCTCGCACCGACACGATCACCACACCGAGGTCCTGATCGGGATCCAGGTAATCATCGAACTCCAGTCGGAGCAGAGAGTCCTCCACCGCTTGGACACGCGCCAGGACCGGAGGCGTGGTGTCCGGTTCCACCATGCGAAAGGTCAGGGCCTCCACCCCCGCCGGTTCGAGCTGCAGATGCACACTGTCGTATGGCTCGAAGAGCCGTTGGAGAAGAAGATCCCGGTTTAGATCCGAGAACGCGAAAGCCCAGTAGTCGTCGGGCGGCAGCGTGTTGAGCTCGAACTCACCGCCGCGCTCCGTCACCGCCGTGTACGGAATCGAGTCGCCAGCGACGTTGAAGAAAAGGATTCGCGCGTCGGTCACGGCACCGCCGCCCACGCGCTGCGTCACCGTCCCGGACACGCGCGTGTCCGGAACCGGCGGGCCCGTCGAGAAGATGATCTCGATCGGCTCGTCGGTGCGGTTCCCCAGCAGATCCGCGATCCCGGAAGGCAGCCGGAAGTAGTACACGACACCCTTCCGCCAACCGTCTCGCGGCCGGATCTTGATGACCGAGAAGCCGGCGTCCACCCGATATCGAAAGGCCGGTGAGGCGACGAGCCGGCGCTCCAGGCCAGACGTTCCCGACAGCGGTTCCTCGAAGCGCACCTCCACGCTTCCGTCGAAATCAGGAACCACCGCAAAGCGCTCGGGCTTCGTTTCGCGCACCGTAGGCGGTTGCCTGTCGGGATTGGCGCCCGGTGGTGGTTCCTCCCGGGCGCAGGCGCTCGAGATCGCCGCCACGCCGACCCAGAGGGCCAGGAGCCTCGGCGAGGCGCTCACGCCGGGGGTTCGCACGGCGGGGTGAGGAATCAACCGGTTTCTTCCAGCGCGCGCCTCTTCTCCATCAGGCGCCGGCGCCGCTCCTCGATCGACCGTTCCTTCTCCCGCTCCCTCTCCACTACATCGGCCGGCGCCCGCTCGAGGAACTTCCGGCTGTCGAGCCGGGCCTTCGAGCTCGCGAGGATCTCCTCAAGGCGCGCGAGCTCCTTCGACAACCGTTCGCGCTCCCGCCCCACGTCGACCAGATCGGCGAGCGGGAGAAACAGCTCTGCTCCGGACCGAAGAACGGCGTGAGCACCGGGTCCGGAGGGTTGCTGGCCATCCACCTCCTGGAACGTCGCGCGGGCAAGGCGTGCGACCCCTTGTCCAGCGTCCTCGAGAGCCGACCGCAGCTCCGGGGGAGCGCCCCGCACGATCACGCGGACCTCACGACCCGGGTCGACGCGGTACTCCGCACGCAGGTTACGAACGTGACCGACGATCTCCTGAAGGCTCGACATGTCGCGCTCGGCCGCCGCGTCGGACCACTCTTCCGGCGGCTCCGGCCAGGGGCCGGATACGATCGTGTACGCCTCGCCACGACCCGGCAGCCGGCGGACGATCGTCTCCGAGATGAACGGCATGATCGGGTGGAGGAGGCGCATCCACCCATCCAGCGCGTGAGCCAGGGTAGTCGTGGCGGCGGCGCGGCTCTCCTCGCCACGTTCGCCACGCAGACGCGCCTTGACCAGCTCCAGGTACCAGTCACAGAACTCGCCCCACCCGAAGCGGTACGCAGCCGATGCGGCGTCGTGCAGCCGGAAGGCCTCGAGGGCCTCGTTGATCTCCGCCACGACACCCTGGAAGCGGCTGAGGATCCACCGGTCCTCCAGCTCCAGCGTCCGATCCAGAGGGCTCTCCGCGACGTCCTCCTCGCTCAGGTAAGGCAGCGCGAACCGCGCAGCATTCCAGATCTTGTTGCCGAAGTTGCGACCGACGGCGAAAGCGCTCTCGAGATCCTGGTAGTTGAGCTGGATGTCGGTGCCCATGGCGGCGGCGTTGACGAGCGTGAACCGCATGGCGTCGGCTCCGAACCTCTCCACCACCTCGAGCGGATCGATACCGTTGCCCAGCGACTTCGCCATGCGACGCCCGAGGTGATCGCGCACGGTGCCGTTGATGACTACATCCCGGAACGGCAGCTCTCCCATGAACTCGAGGCCCATCATCACCATGCGGGCCACCCAGAAGAAGATGATCCCCGGACCCGTAACCAGCGCGTGAGTCGGGTAGAGCACTCGCAGGTCCTCGGTTTCCTCAGGCCACCCGACCGTGCTAAACGGCCACAGCGCCGAGCTGAACCATGTGTCCAGAACATCCGGGTCCTGCTCCAGGCCACCTGCGCACTCCGGACATTCGGTCGGATCCTCCCGGGCCACGACCTGTGCGTCGCACATCTGACAATACCACACTGGAATCCGGTGCCCCCACCAGAGCTGCCGGCTGATGCACCAGTCCCGGATGTTCTCCATCCAGTGATCGTACTTCTTGCCGAAGTGCTTGGGATGGAAGCGAAGCCTCCCCTCCCGGTGCGCCGCCAGGCCGCGCTCGGCCAGCGGCTTCATCCGCACGAACCACTGCTCGCTCAGCCACGGCTCGACAACCGTGTCGCACCGGTAACAGTGGCCCACGGCATGCGTGTGGGCTTCCGCGCCCACGAGGAAACCACCGGCCTCCAGGTCCTCCAGCACACGCTCGCGCGCCTCGAACCGGTCCAGCCCCCGGTACGCCTCGGGCGCCTCGTCGGACATGGATGCGTCAGCGCTCATGACGTTCACCCGAGGCAGGCCGTGCCGTTCGCCGATCTCGAAATCGTTCGGATCGTGGGCGGGCGTCACCTTCACCGCGCCCGAGCCGAACTCCGGATCCACGTACTCGTCGGCAACGATCGGTAAACGGCGCCCGACGAGGGGCAAGATCAGCTCCGCCCCGACCAGAGCGTGGTAGCGGGCATCTTCGGGGTGGACGGCCACGCCGGTATCTCCCAACATCGTCTCGGGCCGCGTCGTCGCGACGACCACCCCCTCTTCACCGGCCTCGGCCAGCGGATATCTGATCTGGTACAGCTTTCCGGCAACCTCCTTGTGCTCCACCTCCTCATTGGAGAGCGCCGTTTGGCATCGGGGACACCAGTTGATGATGTAGCTGCCGCGGTAGATGAGGCCCTTTTCGTAGAGGCGCACAAACACCTCGCGGACGGCCCGCGAGAGCCCTTCATCCAGCGTGAACCTCGTCCGCTCCCAGTCGCACGAGTCGCCGATCGCCCTCTGCTGATCGAGGATTTGATCTCCGTACTCGTCCACCCACGCCCACACGCGCTCCACGAACCGCTCGCGCCCGAGGTCCCAGCGGGTCAGGCCTTCTTTGGCCAGGTCGCGCTCCACGACGTTCTGGGTCGCGATGCCCGCGTGATCCATCCCCGGCACCCACACGGCGTCGTAGCCCTGCATGCGCCGCCAGCGGATCAGCACATCCTGGATGGTGTGGTTCAGGGCGTGCCCCATGTGCAGGACGCCGGTCACGTTCGGCGGCGGGATAGAGATGACGTAGGGCCGCTTCACGTCCCCGGCCGGAACGTGGAAGAGGCCAGCCGCCTCCCACTTCCGATACAGCGGTGCCTCGATCCCATCGGGATCGTATCGCGGGTCGAGTGTCTCGTTCACGATCAGCCGAGCTTGAAGGTGATTCGGGGGAGTTTAACCGAGGAGATCCGGAAAACCAACCAGAGCGTTCGCCGCCGCGGACCCCCTACGAACCGGCCGAATCGGGCGGTGCCGCCTCCGTGGTGTCGCGCTTCCGACGCTCCAGCTCCTCCTGCGTGCGCTGACGGATCCCCTTCAGCGCCTCCTCTCTCTCCTTACGAATGTCCGTGTCGATATCCTGCTGCCGGATCTCGTTGAAGTCCCGAACCATGGCTCTCGCCTTCTGCGCGTTGGGCGACATGCTCTGCCCGAACAGCGCGCCGAACGGTATGGGAATCGTGATGTCACCGAGGTGGAGGCCCTCGGCGGAGATGCCCCACTTCTTGTCGCCTTCTCCAACCGTCCACTCGGTGGCCCTGCGTCGCTCCTCGTCCGTGAGAGTGAGGCTGTCGAGCCATTCACGCAGGAGCGCGCGAACCGCGCTGTCCGCCCGCGCGTACGGACCGGTCAGACGCTGCGGGAACGGCCTGTCCGGGTAGGGGATCCACAGCCGCGGATCGCCGATCTGCGGTCTGAGGCGCTCGGCATTCGTCAGCCGGCGCGCCTGCTCGACCTCCGGCGCCCCACCCTCCGGCTCCCCGGGCACGACCTGGATCACCTCCTGCTCACCGGGGCGGATCTCCGGACGATCGGGCTCCGTCAGGGGCTCCAGCGGTTCCGGAAACGGCACGTCCACGACCTCGATTCCCTCCCGAAGCGGTACGAGCGGCGGGGGCCCGCCCGTGAATCCGCGGCCTCCCATGTACAGGCGGGAGACGATAAGCACCAGCACCAGGTGGATGAGGAGCGAGGCAGCCATTCCCCACGGCATCGCCCGCCGATACGGATCGGTGCGCCGCCCGGCAGCGGCACGTGGCTCGGGAGGGAGCGTCGACGACACCTTCTACAGAACCGCTGACACGGGGTACACCGGCCGTCCTCCCATCACGTCTTCAGCTCCCTCTGCCTCGTCGCCGGAACGAGCGCACCTCTCACATCAAGGCCCTCGGCCCTTCCTCCCGAATCGCAACCCCAGCTCATAGGCCACGTTGCGCGGCACTCCATACTCATCACCCAGCTTCTCCCGGATGTCACGGGCGCTCGATCCCCCTTCCCCCATCCGCGCCGCGGATCGCTCTACCTCTTCCCTACGCTCCTGCCAGGCCTCATTCCCCCTGGAGGACGATCCCTCGATCACGAGGGTCACCTCACCCTTCGTCTCCCCGGCGAATTCGGCAGCCATCTCAGCGACGGTACCGTACCGCACGGTCTCGTGCAGCTTTGTCAGTTCCCGGCACACCGTGCACCGGCGCTCGGCGAGTCCGGCCTCCCTCAGGTCTTCCAGGAGACGGCCGATCCTCCTCGGCGATTCGAAAGCCACCAGCGTGAAAGGCAGGCCGCGAGCCTGGTCGATCCAGGCGGCCCGCTCGGCGCCCCTGCGGGGAGGAAAGCCGAGAAACACGAACCTGTCACCCGACAGTCCCGAGACGGCCAACGCCGCGAGGACGGCCGAAGCTCCCGGCACGGGTACGACGCTGAACCCGGCCTCCAGCACCGCTCGCACGACGCGGACGCCCGGGTCCGAGACAACCGGAGTACCCGCATCGGAGACGATCGCACAGCACTGGCGGTTCGCGAGCCGTCCAAGGATCTCCTCGACGCGTGCCGCCTCGTTGTGCTCGTACAGGGAGCGGAGCGGAGCCTCCGAGCCGATCCAACCCAGGAGGCGTCCCGTGCGCCGCGTGTCCTCGGCGTATACAACGTCCACCTCCCGAAGCGTGTGCCTTGCGCGATCGGTGATGTCCGCCCGGTTGCCTATCGGCGTACTGATGAGGTAGAGAGCGCTCTCCATGTTTACAAGAACGCCTCCCGCTCCGATTCCCGGAGCCGGGAGGCGCTGACCTGGAACGGGGGCCGGGCGGCGTGCGTGCTCGCCCGCACCGCTCCGCTCTCAGCTGTGCTGCTGGATCTTTCTCTCGAGGGCCGCCTTCGGCACGGCGCCAATCACCGTGTCGACGTGACGCCCATCCTTGAAGAAGAGGATCGTCGGAATCGACCGCACGGAGAAACGCTGCGCCGTCCGCTGATTCTCGTCCACGTCCAGCTTGGCCACCTTCAGGGTGCCCGCGTACTCCTCCGCCAGCTCCTCGACGACCGGGGCGACCATCCGGCACGGGCCGCACCACTCCGCCCAGAAATCTACGATCACGAGACCCTTGCTGGACTCGATCTCCTGCTCGAAACTCTCGTCCGTAACCGTGATCGGCTTCGTATCCGTTGTCATCGTCGCTCCAAAATCGAGACGTGTCTCCAAAGTCTATCCTCGGCGCCGGCCGGCCCAACCCCTGCCGCGCTCGTCGCACTCCGAGCAACAACCGGCGGTTCCCCACCCGGTAGAAAAATCGGGCGATTCCACGTACTATGCGCCTCTCGACGGCGTGTGAACCGTTCCGCCGAACCGATCGTGCACCGGACGTCCTGGTCTCACAAAGCGAGCATGAGAAGCGTGCCCAAGATCGACCACCTGGGAATCGCGGTCAACTCCCTGAAGGCCTCCGTGCCGCTGTACGCGGCATTGCTGGGAGAAAACCCGGAGGCCCAAGAGGATGTTCCGTCCGAGGGCGTACGCATAGCGTTCTTCGGCACCGGGACCGGACGCATCGAGCTTCTCGAGTCCACCCGGGAAGATTCCGCCATCGCGGCCTTCCTGGCACGCCGAGGCCCGGGTCTCCACCACGTGTGCATCGTGGTGGACGACCTGGACGAGGCGCTCCGCAGAGCGCGCGGGGCGGGAGCGGATGTACTCCCACCGGGCGTTCGAATCGGAGCCGAGGAACGTCGCGTGGCGTTCCTGCACCCGCGCACCGCCGGAGGCGTGCTGATCGAGCTCGCCGAGGCCCACCCCTGACCCTCCATCGCAACAGACGTGCCCCGGCCGATCTTTTCCGTCGTCATTCCGGCGCTGAACGAGGAAGCAAGCATCGAAGGCGCGATCGACTCGGCCAAAAGAGCGTACGGCGACGAGTGTCAGATCCTGGTCGTGGACGGAGGCAGCACGGACCGCACGCGCGAGGTGGCGCGTGGCCTCTGCCGCGTGATCGTCCGCACCGGGGGTCGCGGCGCACAGATGAACGCCGGGGCCGGAGAGGCCCGGGGCAACGTCCTGGTCTTTCTGCATGCGGACACACACGTCGATGGGGACAGCGGCTCCCGAATACTCCGAGCACTGGAGGACCCAGACGTCGTCGGCGGCTGTCACCGGTTCCGGGTCAAGCCACCCGCGTCACGGTTGAGCCGTTACGCGCTGCTGGAGGCCGGGGTCAACCTCCGGACCCGCGTCTTCCGGGCCGCCACCGGCGATCAAACGATCTTCGTGAGGCGGGAGCGCTTCCACGAGGTCGGTGGGTACCCGGAACACCCGCTGTTCGAGGATGTCGCGCTCGTCAAGAAACTGCGACGTATCGGACGCTTTCAGCCGCTCCGCAGCCGGGCCCACACGTCGCGGCGGCGATGGGAGCGGCACGGATTCGCGCGCACCGTCGTCCTCCACTGGCTGCTCCGGGCCGCCTTTCTCGCCGGCGTGAAGCCGGAGCGGCTCGCCGACTGGTACGTCTAGAAGGTCGCTGAAGAACCCCGCTAGGAGTCGCCGCCGCCGGTGAGCGAATCCATGCCGAGCTGCTCCACGAACCAGCGGCCGCTCTTCGCCTGGATCGTCGTGATCGGAAGGGTCACCGTCCCGTACCGAGTTCCGGTGATCCTCGCCACGAAACTCCTCTGGTGCTCCCCGAGGTAGCCCAGCTCGAGGGGCCTCAGGGAGTAGGACTCGTGGAGCAGCATCCCCGAGAGCACTATCATGCGCTGCTCGACGTCCTGTACGCCCCACTTCCGCTCGGCGGGGCCATCCCGCGTGCCGAACAGCTCGCGCATGCGGCTGTACCCCTGCTCCTGCACCGCGTCGAGGAAACCGCGAACCGCATCCTCCGCGCTGGCGGCGCCGTACGTCGAGTCCACCGGCACCTCTCGGCCGGTAGAGGCACATCCCGAGAACACCAGCGCAAAGACCGGAAGGGCGATGCCGGCGATCGCCATCCACCGCACTCGACTCAGCAGGCCCGCACGCGCGCTCATCCTTGCCAAATAGGACCGGGTACCCACCAGGGTCAACCCGACGCCCGCTCCGCTTCGGCCGGAGAAAGCATCGGCTCTTCGGTCCGCGCGAAGGCGAGGCCGTCCCCATCCATGGCCGCTTCCACGCGAATCGTATCGCCGTCCTCGAAGCGGCCCTCCAGGAACGCCATGGCCAGCGGATCCACCACTAGCCGCTGGATCGCCCTCTTCAGCGGCCTGGCACCGAACGCCGGATCGTATCCGGTATCAGCGATCCGCTGCCGGGCCGACGGCGTCACTTCGAGCCTGATCTCCCGCTCCGCCAGCCTCCGCTCCAGGCTCCCCAGCTGCAGATCGACGATCCGGCCCAGTTCCTCACGGCTGAGGGGCCTGAACACGAGGATATCGTCGATTCGATTGAGGAACTCCGGCCTGAAGTGCTCGTGCAAGGCCTCCCGCACTTCGACCTCGACGCTCTCCCAATCGCGGCCGGCGACCGTCTGCTGCAGGATGCGCGCGCTCCCGATGTTGCTCGTCATGATCAGCACGGTGTTCCGGAAATTCACGGTGCGGCCCTGCCCGTCGGTCAGCCGCCCGTCGTCCAGGATCTGAAGCAGGACGTTGAACACCTCCGGATGCGCCTTTTCGATCTCGTCGAACAACACGACGTTGTACGGCCGGCGTCGCACGCGCTCGGTCAGCTGACCGCCCTGCTCGTATCCGACGTATCCAGGCGGCGCCCCGATCAACCGGGCAACGGCGTGGCGCTCCATGTATTCCGACATGTCGATGCGGACCATGGCATCCTCGTCGTCGAAGAGGAACTCCGCCAGCGCACGGGCGGTCTCCGTCTTCCCCACGCCGGTCGGGCCGAGAAAGATGAAGCTTCCGATCGGACGGTTCGGATCCTGAAGGCCGGCGCGGCTGCGTCGGACCGCATTCGCCACTGCCACGATCGCCTCCTCCTGGCCCACGACCCGCTCATGCAGGTGCTCCTCCAGGCGGGTAAGCCGCTCCTTCTCGCCCTCCATCATCCGGGATACGGGGATTCCGGTCCACAAGGAGACCACCTCACTCACGTCCTCAGGCGTCACCTCCTCCTTCAGATAGCTTCGCTCGCGCTGCAGCTCCGCCAGCTTCGCCTCGGCCGACTCCATCTCCTCACGCAGCTTCGGGACCCGGCCGTACGTGATCTCCGCCGCCCGCGCGAGGTCTCCGGCCCGCGTGGCCTGCTCCGCCGCCAGGTTCGCTTCCTCGATCTCGCGCTTGAGTCGATGTACGTGGTCGATGGCCTCTTTCTCGGTCAGCCAGCGGGATTTCATGCCCGCGAGCTCCTCCCTGATCTCCGAGAGCTCGGCCTCGAGAAGCCTCAATCGCTCGCGACTGCGTGGGTCAGTCTCCTCGCGCAGTGCCTCGCGCTCGATCTCCAGCTGCGTGACGCGGCGCCCGGCCTCGTCGATCTCCTCCGGCATCGAGTCGATCTCGATTCGAAGACGCGAGCCCGCCTCGTCGATCAGGTCGATGGCCTTGTCCGGGAGGAACCGGTCGCCGATGTACCGGTCCGAAAGCCGGGCGGCAGCGACGAGCGCCGGATCGGTGATCCGCACGCCGTGGTGCACCTCATAGCGCTCCTTGAGGCCGCGGAGGATCGCGATCGTCTCCTCCAGCCCCGGCTCGCCGACCAGGACCGGCTGGAAGCGCCGCTCGAGAGCCGGATCCTTCTCTATGTGCTGCCGGTACTCGTCCAGCGTCGTGGCGCCGATCATCCGCAGCTCGCCCCGGGCCAACGCCGGCTTCAGCATGTTTCCGGCATCCACCGCGCCCTCGGCCGCACCGGCCCCGACGATCGTGTGAAGCTCGTCGAGGAACACGACGTACCGGCCGTCCGACTCCGTGATCTCCTTCAGGACCGCCTTCAGCCGCTCCTCGAACTCCCCTCGATACTTCGCCCCGGCGAGCATCGCCGCGATGTCGAGCTGGATGAGCCGCTTGTCGCGAAGCGACTCCGGCACATCCCCCTCGACCATCCGCTGGGCCAGGCCACCGACGATCGCGGTCTTCCCGACGCCGGGCTCGCCGATCAGCACCGGGTTGTTCTTGGTCCGGCGGGAGAGCACCTGCATGACGCGGCGAATCTCCGTGTCTCGGCCGATCACCGGATCGAGCTTCCCTTGCTGCGCTTCCTCGGTGAGATCCATGCTGTAGCGCTCCAGGGCCCGGTACTTTCCCTCGGGGTCCTGGTCCGTCACCTGGTGGGGCCCCCTCACCTGCTCGATCGCACCGCGCAGCGCTTCCTGCGTGGCTCCTCGTCCGGCCAGCAGCTCGCCCGTGGAGCTGGCGACTTTTCCGGTGAGAGCCAAGAGGAGGTGCTCGCTGGACACGTAGAGGTCGTCCATCGATCGCGCACCGGCGTCCGCCTCGTCAAGCACCCGGCTCAGCTCGCGACTGGCCACCGGTGCAGCGCCCGTCTGGGTGGGCAGACGCGCGAGCCGTGTCTGCAGATCTGCGTCGAGGCCGGCGAGATCCACGCCCGCCTTGCCGAGGATCGGCCGAGCAACGCCGTCCTCCTGCGTCAGCAGCGCCGCGAGGAGGTGGAGGTCTTCCACGGCCGGGTTGTTCGCCCGGCGGGCCAGCAACGCAGCATCCTGCAGCGCTTCCGCCACTCTTACCGTCAATCTATCGGCCGGTATCATCCATCCCCCGGCATCATCTGTCTGACGTGCTACTCCTCGATCTCGATTCGAGTGCGTCCTGCCTTGCTGCGGTACGGCAGCTCCAGCCTCAGGACGCCGTTCTCCAGCTTGGCTTGCACGCCCGCCAGATCAACATCCGACGGGATTCGGATCTCCCGTCGGAAACGGCCGTGGTCGCGCTCCGACCGGACCACCTCCGAACCATCGGGGAGCTCCGGCCGCCGTCGCTTGCCGGTGATCACGAGGTCGTCCGCCACCGCGCTGACCTCCAGTTCCGCGCGGTCGACGCCCGGCAGATCCATCAAGATCCAGTATCCCGCCTCGGGAAGCCTGATGAGATCGTACCGCGGCGCTCGTCCTCCGAGCGGTAGGCTCCGAAAGCTGCCCAGCAGATCTCCGATCACCTCCTGGAAGTCCGCCAGCGGTCGTCCCCAGAGGTCGCGCCCCAGTCGTTCGCCTTCCGGGCGCTCGCCTTCGTTGGTGGTCGCCTCCTCGCCCTCGTTGGTGGTCGTTTCCTCGGCCTCCTTGGAGGTCGTTTCCTCGGCCTCGATTCCCTCTTCTCTTTCGTCCATGATGACCCCTCTCTGGTTCAGAGAACTCCTACCAAAGAAGGGCAAGGGACGTGCCCTCGGAGATACCCGGATTCCTGCCGATCGAGTGGAAGGTCCGCCACCACGGCGCAGGGCCGCCTGGAGCAGCCCGAAAGGCTGCCACCTCGGCAGGACGCAGCCGATCAGTCGAGGATGTGGCCATAGAGCAGCGCGTTCGTGAAAAGAACAAACGCCGAACGCCAGAAGAGGCGGAAGAGCGGGTCATCGGCAAAGAGAATGACCCGGCCCTCGCCGAGCGATCCCACGACGAGCCACGAAGAGCCGGCCACCTGATCCAGTTTGCCCCGGCTGATCACGCCGCTGACCTCCGACACGTCCAGGGGAAAGTGCACGACCGACTCGAACTCTTCCGCCGGCTCAAAGGATAGATCCGTGTAGTGAAGCGCGAAGAACGCCCCTTCGTCGTTGCCCCCGGTGGCACCCCAGGCGAGCGGGTGCTCCAGATCGACCCGGAGGGGGAGGACAACACCCGTGACGCTCTCATCCCACCGCTCGCTGCGGCGCTCGGCACGGGTGCGCAACCCCCGCCGCAGGCGTTCCTCGTCCGGGATGTCCGTCGAATCGGCCTCGCGTACCGGGACGGCGGCGATCGCGCCGGCGGCCCAGCGCGCCGCGGCACCCATGGCCACGAGCGTACCTCCCGCCTCGACCCAACCGGCGAGCACGTCGCGCTCCGCCTCATACGCATCGGCGCTGCCCGCGGGCGCCACCACGACATCGTACCTGGCAAGCGTACCGGCGCTGAGTTGACCGATCCGCAACGGATCGAACGGAATCCCCACGCCGCGCTCGAGCAGGTACCACACCTGGCCGTACGAGGTGGGCCTCACTCCTTCTCCCGTGAGAACCGCGATCCGCGGTGCCTCGAGCGCCAGCGACCGGGCGCTGCCCAGGTCGACGCCCGAAGTGGAGAGCCCGCTCTCCACCGGATTCACGAAAGGCGCCAGCCCCGCCCGCCGCACCCTGGCGTCTGTGGAATCGTCCGCTGGCAAGAACACCGTGCCCGGCGGCCAGCTGCGGCCCTCCATCGCGAACGCCTCCGCCAACGCATGCGCCCGTCCACCCATGGCCGCGTAGCGGAAGAGGGGACCTGCCGCTGCCACGGTGGGCGGCACTAGATAGCCATAGACCGCTGGCCACGGGCCCGGAGCTGTTGGGCGCGGAGCTGGCAGCAGGCCTGGAGCCGGCAGCAGGCCTGGAGCTGGCCCCGGTTGCTCCGGTGGAGTTGCCGTCACGGCCTCGAAGTCGCTGTCCCGCACTCCCCCGGCCGCGTGTGCCTCCACACCGTACGCGTAGGGAAGCGACCAGGCGGTGATGTCGTACGTGTACTCGACGCCGGGGTCTTCGAGCGGGGTCTCCGACTCCAACAGCGCACGCGCCAGCCGGCTGCGCCGCTGTGACCGAGGAACGCGATACGTGCCCTTCGGAAACTCCTCCCTCTCGGGGAAGCCGAAGTGCGGGGTCGCCACCGCCCGGAACGAGCGCACGCTCCTCTCCACAACCACTCCCTGCTCCCCAAGAAGCCCCACGAGCGCCTGGGCCGCTTCCGGATTCCTGCCCGGCACCAGCAGGATGTCGGGACCTTCCCCCACATCGCGGTGAAAGGCGGCAAAGTCCTCCAGGAGCTCGGTCTTGCGTCTGGCGGCCGCCCGCAGCGTGGTGAGGCCAGCAGCCCGGTGATGCGCCACTCGGTCCGCCAGACTCAGGGTCGAACCGTCCGGCCGGCGAATCGACAGGCCGGCCCGACCCCCTCCCGCCTGCTCGAACGTCATGCCGATCGCGCCCGTAAGGCTGGACCAGCTGTCGGCGTATCCAGGATAGAAGAGATCAAAGGTCTCCTTCGTGTAGTAGAGCCAACGCCGGCGATCGAACTCCCGGGCGTTGGCCCGCCCGAAGTACTCGCCCCATTCCGCCAGGGACAGGGGAAAGACCGGGTTCACGGGCTCGGCGGCGGGGAAGAAGAAATACGTGCTCGTATACGACATCTCGTGGAAGTCGATGAGCACCTGAGGGTTCCAGCGGTTGTACTCTAGCAGCCGCGCCCGGGTCTCCGGCTGGACACCCCAGGACCAGTCGCGGTTCAGGTCGAAAAGGTAGTGATTGAAGCGACCCCGCGGCCACGGTGGATGATGCTCGAACGCGTCCGCCGACGGGTTGGGAGGCCGGGCGCGGGCACCCCCGTACCAACCCACGTACCGATCGCGGCCGTCCGGGTTCTGCATCGGATCGATCAGCACGACGAGGGAGTCCAGGATCCCTGCCGTTTCGTCGGCGCCGACAGCCAGGTCATATGCGGTCCACAGGGCGGCCTCCGTGGAGGACGCCTCGTCCCCGTGCACGCCATATCCCAGCCAGACGACGGCCGGCACCTCGCGCGCCATCTCGGCTGCCCGCGCCGCGGGCAGCTCGGGACGCCCGAGCTCGCCGATCGAAGCTCGGATCTCCTCCAGGCGATCCGCCCGATCCTCACGAAAGATCGCAAGCAGGATGAGCGGTCGTCCCTCGGGCGTCTCGCCGTAGCGGATCAGCGCGACGCGCGGCGATGCCGTCGCCAGCCGGCTCGCGTACCGGAACACCCCGGCCGCGTTGGTGAAGCGCTCGCCCGCCCCGTAGTCCAGAACATCGGCAGGCGACGGCACCGTCTGGCCCTCGGCGAGCCGGACCGGCAGGAGCAGGGTGAGGGCCGCCGTGAGACGGACCAGGGCCCGCCCGCTCGGCGCTAGGCCCAGCGCCCCCCCTCCTCCCGGTAGAACAGGAAGCCTTCACGACGCAGACTGTGGAGGAATCGGCCGAGCCGTTCCTCCGCCGGTTCCACGCTCTCCCCAAAGCGCTCTCGCAGCGCCCCGCACACCTCTCCTACGGTGGTCTCGCCATCGAAGCGCCTCCACGAGAAGCTCCCGATGTCGTCCAGGCGCACTCGCTGAGCTGCCATGAACGACGTCAGGCGGCCGATGCCTCGGATCCCGCTTCGCTTCGGCGGCGGACGCTCCAGCACGACGCCTCCGTCCACATCACGCCACTCCGCGACGCGCACCGGGGTCCACTCGAGCAGGTTCGGCGCGGCACGCGCCGTTTCCCTCCAGGTGCGCACAGGGCCACGTCCCCCGCGGTGCCGGGCGAGCCGCACCTTACTACTCGACGCCCATTCCGCCCACCCGCATCCGGCGGATTGGGAACCAAACAAGCGCGTAGACCAACGCCGGGAAGACGATCAGGCCCAACAGGAAGCTCGGTGCCATCTCCGGCGTAAGGCTCGCCTTGACCCGCAGGAGGAACGGGAGGAAGTCGCCCCCCATCAGGAGGAACGCCAGCAGGACCGCCATCAGCGACTCCCCGGCGATGAAGCCCGACGAGAGCAGGACCCCCACGTTCGTGGCCCGCAGCCGCTCCTCCTCGCTGGCTTGAGCTCGCTGCAGCCGCCTCTCCAACATCCCGCGGATGAGGCCGCCCACGAAGATCGCGCCGGTCGAGTAGAACGGGAGGTACATCCCCACGGCGATGAGCATGGGCGAGGGGGCTTTGACGAGGATCAACGCCACCGCGAGCAACATCCCGACGATCACCAGCGGCCACGCCATCTGACCGCCGACGATCCCGGTGGCCATCAGCGCCATCAGCCCGGCCTGGGGCGCCGGCAGTTCCGCCGATCCGATCACGTACGCCTTGTGAAGCGCCATGATGGCAAAGGCAAGAACGAAGGAGGCGACGATGACGCCCACGATCTCGCCGACCTGCATGCGCCACGGCGTCCCGCCCAGAATGTGCCCGACCTTCAGATCCTGCATCATGTCGCCCGCCACTCCGGCCGTGCAGCACACGACCCCCGCCACTCCGAGCACGCCGGCGACGCCCTGCATACTGACCACTCCCATGGCAACCATCAGAACGGCAGCGATCAGCAGAGCGCTGAGCGTGAGGCCGGAGATCGGGTTGTTGGAGCTGCCTATCAGGCCAACCAGGTAGCCCGCCACCGCGGCGAACAGGAAGCCGAGAATCACCATGACGACCGTGAGTACGACGGCGCCTCCGAGCGAGCCCGTGAAGAAGTAGTAGAGGAAGAAGGTGGCCACGGCCATCACCCCGATGGCGGGCAAGATCCTCTTGAAGGGGAGATCGATCTCCGTCCGCTCGACCGCCTCTCTCCCTGCCGCCGAGCCGATGTCTCCCATCGCCTTTCGGATCCCTCTGAACAACGCGTCTTTGAGGCTGTAAAGCGTGTAGAAGGCGGCGACGATCATCGTGCCGACCGCGAGCGGCCGAATCTGTTTCGACCACACCTCCCCAGCCAAGTCGGCGAATGGGACGCCCGCGCCCACGCTCTCCGTGAGCGCGGGATTCAGGAACACGGCGAGCGGGACAAACACGAGCCAGCCCATCACGGCGCCCGCGAACAGAACCGCAGACACGCGCAGGCCTACGATGAAGCCGACGCCTATCAGGGCCGGCGAGGCCGAGGGCGTCGCGACGAGCAGGCCGCCGGCGTACTCGATCTTGCCCCCCAACATTTCGATTGTCGAGCGGCTGAACTCGAACACCGCGTCGGTCCGCTCCCGCACCAACTGGATCCCGTTGGAGTTCTTGAAGAGCTCCCAGAGACCGGCAAGCGCCATGGCGATGAACACGTACTTGGCTCCCGTATCCCCCTTCTGCCCCGCCTTCACGATCTCCGAGGCGGCGACCGACTCCGGGAACGGAAGGTCTGCCTCGACCACCAGTGTGCGCCGGAGAACGATGATGAAGAGCACCCCGAGAAGCCCCCCGATCAGCATGATGAAGGTGCTCTCCCAGTAGTGCAGGGTCTCCCAGGCGCCGGCGATGATGAAAGCGGGAAGCGTGAAGATCGCGCCTGCGACAAGCGCCTCGCCCACCGAGGCGGTGGTCCGGGCGATGTTTTCCTCCAGCACCGTGCCGCGGAAGGGGCGCAGGGCGGCCATCGCCACAACCGCCGCCGGGAAGGTCGCCGCCACGGTGAGCCCGGCCTTCATTCCGATGTAGGCGTTGGCCGCGCCGAGGACGATGGCCATCAGCACGCCCAGGAAGAGGGCTTTGAAGGTCAGCTCGGCCATGCTGGTGCTCGCCGGCACGTAAGGAGTCTCTTTGTGATCGGTCATCCAGCCTCCTCCGGTAGCGAGTTCTCCTCGGCGGCATTGCCGGGCCACGGCGACACACGCCGAACTCATGGACGGGCGGCCCTTTGGACGATATCGTGCGGGAAGCTGTCACCCCCGGAGGCGAAGCGCCAGAGAAACGGGCCCGGTTCTTTGTTTCCCGTACCGTACAACGGATAGAGGAGGTAGCGGATGACGTTCGTCTCCGAGTTGGAGCCGCCGGTCGTGTGGGCCCACTTCGACGAGATCCTGAGGATCCCGCGCGGCTCCAAGAACGAGGGTCGCATGCGCGAGTACGTGATCGGGGTGGCCGAGCGCCACGGCCTGGCACACCGGGAGGATGCGGCGGGCAACGTCGTGGTACGAAAGCCCGGAGCGCCGGGCCACGAGAACGCTCCGATCATCGTCCTCCAGGCTCACCTCGACATGGTCAACGAGAAGAACTCCGACGTCGAGCACGATTTCGAGAGGGACCCGATCCAGCCTCGCTTGACCGACGGTTACCTGAGGGCCAAAGGAACGACGCTCGGTTCCGACAACGGCATCGGCATAGCCGCCATGCTGGCCATCCTCGAGGAGGAGGAGACGGCCCACGGCCCTCTCGAGCTGCTGTTCACGATCGACGAGGAGACCGGCCTCACGGGCGCCTCGGAGCTCGGGGCCGACATGCTCGAAGGCCGGCTGCTGCTCAACCTCGACTCGGAGGACGAAGGGGAGCTGACGATCGGCTGTGCAGGCGGCATGAACACGCTCCTCTACCTGCCGCTCCGAGAGGAGGCGGGGGCGGATGGCGTCGGGTACGAGATCCGAGTGGCCGGCTTGAAGGGCGGTCACTCCGGCGTCGATATCCACCTTCAGCGAGGAAACGCGATCAAGCTCCTGGCCCGCGCCCTGTACGCCGTCTCCCGCGAGATCCGGTTCCACCTCGTGAGGCTCGAGGGAGGAAACGCCCACAACGCGATCCCGCGCGAGGCTTCGGCCACGGTGCTCGTCCCCGACGACGGAGGGTCGGACGGGTTCGCCTCCCGGCTGGAGCGCGAGCTGGAATCGATACGGGAGGAGCTCGGAACAGTGGATCCCGGAATGGCCTGCGAGATCGGGGGTGCGAGCGCCTCCGGCGGGGCCTGGGACACGGCGACTACCGTTCGGGCGCTGGAGCTGATCACCGCGCTTCCGCACGGCGTCATGGCGATGAGCGACGAGATAGCAGGCCTCGTGGAGACCAGCACCAACCTTGCGGTGGTCGGGCGCGCCGGCGATCGCGTCAAGATCCTCCTCAGCAGCCGAAGCTCGGTCGCCTCCGCTCTCCTCGCGCTCCAGCAGCGCATAGGCGCGACCGCCGCCCTAGCGGGCGCCACCGCCGAAGAGGAGGGCGGCTACCCCGCGTGGCAACCCGACGTGAGCTCGCACCTGCTGAGCATCGTGAAGGGGGTGTACGGGGAGATCGTCGGCGAGCCAAAGGTCGGCGCCATACATGCCGGTTTAGAGTGCGGCATCATCGGCGAGAAGTACGAGGGAATGGACATGATCTCCTTCGGGCCGCAGATCGAGTTCCCGCACTCCCCCGACGAACAAGTGAGGATCGATTCGGTAGGAACCTTCTATGTGGTGCTCCGGGCCGTTCTTGAGCGGCTGGCGTAGGCGCGTCTCGGCGTTGGCGCTGTCCTCCGCTCCGCTCCTCGCGCCCTTGCTTCTCGCCGGCGTGGCGGCCGACTGCGCTCGCTCGCCCGCAACCGAGATCGCGGTGAACGATTCCGTCTATGTGCAAGTCATGACCCGGCTCGTTCTGTTTCGAAAGGATCTTCTGGAGAGCCGCGGCGGGCACGGCTACCGGGTGAGGATGCTGGATTCCCTGGAGATCGCTCTGGCCGAGGAGCTCGGCGTGACCGCAGAGGATCTCTTCGCCTTCGCTGAAGTGGCCGGAAGAGATCCGGAGCGTATGAAAGGGCTGTGGGAGCTGGTTCTCGCCGCTGTCGACTCGCTCCGGCCGCCGGAGGCGGAGGCGGAGCAACCCGAGCCGGACGTCAGTCCTGCATCACCGGCGCTGGGTCGCGGTGGCTGAGGGCTCACCCGCCGCTGGTCTGCGAACGGGCTTGCTGGAGCGAATCGGGGCCAAGGCGCTGACCTGCGTCCAGCATGCGGGCCACGCGGGGATCTTGTTCACCGCCACCATGTGCGTTCTCCCTCACCCCCGTCGCTACTGGTCAGCCGCTATGGTACAGGCGAAACGGATCGGCGTCGACGGGCTGGGCCTGGTGATCGTGGTGGGGGGGCTCAGCGGCGCGCTGCTGGCACAGCAGACCGGCTACCAGCTCTCCAGCATGCTCCCCATGTCCCTCGTGGGAGGCGGAGTCGTGGGGGGGATGCTCACGGAGCTCGGTCCGGTTCTCACCGCGATCGTCGTCGCGGGCCGGACCGGCGCCGGGATCGGCGCGGAGCTGGGCACGATGAAGGTCACCGACCAGATCGACGCGCTCGTTACGCTCGGCCGGGATCCGGTCGTCGAACTGGTCGTCCCGCGCGTAGTCGGCGGGGTCATCGCGATGGTTCCTCTGATCATCGTGGCCAACTTCGCTGGGATACTCGCCGGGTGGTTGACGGCCGTCTCGGTCCTGCCGATGACGACCGCCGAGTACGTTGAGGGAGCCCGCTCATATTATCACTCTGCCGCCCTGATCTTCTCGATGGTCAAAGCACCGATCTTCGGATTCACCATCACCTTCATCGCCTCCTACGTGGGCCTTCGGGCCGAGGGAGGAGCCGCGGGGGTCGGCCGCACGGCCACGGCGGCGGTGGTCTCGATCATCGTGGCCATCATGGTGATGGACGTGATCCTGGCGCCGGTGTACAAGGCCGTATCGTGAGCGTGGGGCGAGGGGTCCGCCGGGCTTGCCAGCGACCGAGGCGGAGCTGAAGCGTTGATCGAGATCCGCTCCCTCAAGAAGAGCCTCGGCGGCAAGCCGGTGCTGGACGGAATCGATCTGGACGTGCTCGAGGGCGAGTCGCTTGTCATCATGGGCCCATCCGGCACCGGCAAGAGCGTCCTGCTCAAGCACATCGTCGGGCTCTTTGATCCTGACGAGGGGGATCTGCTGGTGGATGGCATGTCGGTTCCCAGGGCAGACGGCCATACGATTCGGGAGATCCGTTCGCGGATCAGTTACGTCTTTCAGAACTCCGCGCTCTTCGACTCGCTCACCGTCGAGGGGAACATCCTCCTGGGGCTGCCGGAGGGCCACTGCCGGCGGCCCGACATGGATTGTGACAAGCTGGTCCTGCAAGCGCTCGAGCACGTGAACCTGGAGCCGGATGTGCTCCGGCTGCTTCCGGCCGAGCTCTCGGGTGGCATGACGAAGCGCGTCGCTCTGGCCCGCGCGGTGGTGGGGCACCAGAAGTACATCCTGTACGATGAACCGACTACGGGCTTGGATCCGCTGAACGCATCCAAGATCAACGAGCTGATCGCCCACCTCAAGAACGAGCTCGGAAGTACCAGCGTGATCGTTACCCATGACGTGGACTCGGCGTTCAACCTCGCCGACCGAATCGCCGTGCTCTCGGATGGGAGAATCCGGGCCCTGGGCACTCCCGAGGAGCTTCGCTCCTCCCCGGACCCCGGCGTCCAGCGGTTCCTGGATCCGACCTCCGCGTTGGCGGGGTCCGTATGAGAGACCCCGGCCTGCGCTCCAATCGGGCGGTCGAGTTGCGTGTGGGCCTGCTGGTGCTCCTCTCCGCCGTGTTGCTGGTGTGGGGCGTCTTCTGGCTCAGCGATACCACCTTCGGAGGTGGCGGGCTGTCCCTGTACGGGATCACTCCGGACGCACAGCTGATCACGAAGGGTTCGCGCGTTTATCTGCGTGGAGTGGACGTGGGGTCGGTGAGTCGGGTCGAGCTGCACGATAAGTACGTCGTGCTGAAGCTGGACGTACGGTACGACGGGCGGCTGCCAGACGACACCCGCGGCATCATCCAGTCTTCGGGCTTCCTAGGCAATCAGATGATCGTGCTGCTTCCGGGAGGATCCTTGACCTACCTTGCCGATGCCGACACCGTTCAGCTCTCCGGCGCGGCCGGACTCGAGGCGATCGCCGGCGAGTTGGGAGACCAGGCGGCCGACGTGCTCGGCCGGGCCGTGGAGCTCTTCTCCGACCAGACGATCGCCGACATCCATCGCAGCTCCTCGGCGTTCGCCGGAGCGATGGACGAGCTTCAGGGACTCGTCGAGGAGCAGCGGAGCACGATCGGCGACCTGCTCGCGAACCTGAACGAGACCGCCGGACAGCTGCGCGCGGCCACGGAAGGACCCGAGCTGGAAAGCGCGGTGGCAAGGCTCGATTCGATCACCTCCAGGCTGCGCAGCGCGTCGGCCGGTCTGGACTCGACCAGCCACTCGCTGGCCTCGATCACACGGAAGATGGACGAGGGGGAAGGAACTCTCGGGCTCCTGGTCAACGACAAGCAGCTCTATGTGAAGATCTCGGCGGCCATGGAGAACATCCAGGTAGCCAGCGAGGAGATCGCCCTGCTCACGAAAGACCTGCGCGAGCGGCCCGAGCGCTACCTCCAGGGGCTCAAGGTCTCGGTCTTCTAGCTGCGCGAAGGGTCTTCAGCCACCTTCTACAGCCCCGTCGGGCGGTCCAGGAAGCATGACTCCAGGCCGAACGTTTCCTCCATCCGTTCGGCGAGCGCCCGGACACCGAACGTTTCCGTCGCATAGTGGCCCGCGAACACGACGTTCAGGCCGAGCTCCATCGCCTGATGGTAGTTATGGTGGGATCCTTCACCCGTGATGAACGTGTCGAGCCCCTCATCGTGGGCCGCCTGGATCAGCGAGCCGCCGCCCCCCGTCACGACGCCGACCCGCCGGACGTGACCCGGTCCGCCCGGGATCACGAGCGGCTCGCTCCCGCAGGCAGCTTCGATCCTCTCGGCCAGCGCGTCGAGCGGTAGATCCGCCGCCGCCCACACGCCGATCTCGACATCGCCCTGCGAGCGCCCGAAGCGGCCCTCGATGGAAAGATCGAGGGCTCGGGCCAGCAGCACGTTGTTCCCTACCTCCGGGTGGACATCCAGGGGGAGGTGCGCGCTGTAGAGTGCCATGTCCGCATCGAGGAGTGCGCGCACGCGGCGGTACGACACCCCCGTCAGCGGCAGCGGATCGCCCCAGAACAGGCCATGGTGCACGAGCAGCAGTTGCGCCTCTGCCTCCGCGGCGCCTTCGATCGTGGAGAGGGAGGCATCGGTGGCCGCCGCTATCCTCTCGATCGGGGAGCGGCTCTCCACCTGCAGTCCGTTGAAGGCACCCGGGTAGTCGGGCACGGAGTCGATCGCCAGGTACCGGTCCAGCCACTCCGTGATCTCCCTCAGGTCAGCCATTCGGCTATTCCCACTCGATCGTGGCGGGCGGCTTCGACGAGACGTCGTACGCCACCCGGTTCACGCCCTCCACCTCGTTGATGATGCGGTTAGAGATACGGCCCAGCACATCGTGGGGAAACTGAAACCAGTCCGCCGTCATGCCGTCGCGACTGGTCACGGCCCGAAGGACGATCACGTTCTCGTACGTGCGAGCGTCTCCCATCACGCCCACGGAGCGTACGGGGAGGAACACCGCGAACGCCTGCCAGATCTCGTCGTACAGCTCCGCGGCCTGGATCTCTTCCAGATAGATGGCATCCGCCTCGCGAAGGACCGCGAGCCGCTCCTCCGTCACCTCGCCGAGAACGCGCACAGCCAGCCCGGGCCCCGGGAACGGGTGACGCCTGAGGAGCTCCTCCGGCAGCCCGAGCTCCCGGCCCACCTGTCGAACCTCGTCCTTGAACAGCTCACGCAGGGGCTCGATGAGCTCGAACGGCATGTCCGGACGGAGCCCGCCCACGTTGTGGTGTGACTTGATCGTCGCGGATGGACCGCGCACCGCAACCGACTCGATCACATCCGGATACAGGGTCCCCTGGACCAGGAAACGGGCACCCCCGACACCGCGCGCCGCCTCTTCGAACACGTCGATGAACGTGTGCCCGATTCGGATCCGCTTCTCCTCCGGATCGGTTACGCCGGCGAGCCGCTCGAGGAAGAGGCTCGAGGCATCCACCACCTCCAGCCGCATCCCAAAGTGCTCCCGGAACACACGCTCGACAGAGCGCCGCTCTCCTTTTCGAAGCGTTCCGTTGTCGACGAAGACACACGTGAGACGGTCTCCGACGGCGCGGTGAACCAGGACAGCGGCCACGGCCGAGTCCACGCCTCCCGAAAGACCACAGATCACCTGCTCGTCACCCACCCGCTCCCGCACCCTCCTCACCTGCGTCTCTACGATGCAACCGGGCGTCCACTCACCGGCGCAGCCGGCGATCCCGAAGACGAAGTTCTCCAGGATCTCCTCGCCCCGCGCCGTGTGCATGACCTCCGGGTGAAACTGCACGCCGTACACCTCTCGATCGACCGCCCGGAAGGCGGCCACCGGACTGCTCTCGGTGCGCGCCAGCACCTCGTAGCCCGGCGGGGGCTCGCTCAGGTGATCCCCGTGGCTCATCCACACCGTGATCTCCTCGCCCGACTCGAAGCCGTTGAAGAGCCGGTCTGCGACCACGATCTCGAGAACGGCACTACCGTACTCCCGGCGGCCGGCCCGCACGACATGACCGCCCGCCAGCTGCCCGATGAGCTGCATGCCGTAGCAGACGCCCAGGAGCGGCACGCCCACCTCCAGAAGCTCCGGATCGGTGCCCGGGACCTCATTGTCGTAGACGCTCGACGGGCCTCCCGAGAGGATGATCCCCGCCGGATCCCACTCCCGGATCCAGCCCGGCGATCGGTCCGGCGGATGGATCTCACAGTAGACTCGCTCCTCGCGGATGCGGCGCGCGATGAGCTGCGTGTACTGGGAACCGTAATCGAGGATGAGGATGCGGTCGGCCATCTCAGACGCCCTCGATCAACTCGACGAGGGGCACGACCTTTTCCTCTCCCGTCGCCATGTCGCGAACCGACGCGGTACGGTCCCGCTCCTCATCGGGGCCTATGACGATCGTCCGCGACGCTCCGAGCTGATCGGCGGCGCGAAACTGCCGCCCCACGCTGCGGCCCCGGTAGTCCATGGCAACGCCTCTCCCCCGCTCTCTCAGTCGGCGCGCGACCCGAATGGCAGCGGAGCGCTGGGCCAGTGTCACGTACACGACGAAGTCGTCAACCGAGGCCTGGCGCTCCGGGGCGAGCCCCTTCTCCTTCAGCAGCTCGCCCAGGACGACATCGCCCATGCCGAAGCCCAGCGCCGGGAGGTCCGGGCCGCCGAGCGCCGCCAGCAGGTCATCGTAACGGCCGCCCCCACAGATCGCCCTGAGTCGGCCCTCCCGCTCCCACAGCTCGAACACCAGCCCGGTGTAGTAGGCGAGGCCTCGCACCAGGCGGGAATCGAACGTCACGTAGGCGGACAGGCCGTGATCCGACATGAGTGCGAAGAAAGCGCGCAGCCTGTCCGCGGCCTCGGCGACGTCCCGTGAGCCGGCGAAGTGGGCGGTCAGGCCATCCAGATCGTGTCCCCTCACGTCGAGGACAGATCGGACACCCGCCTCATCGACCCCGAGCTCCGTGAGGCGCGCCGCCAGCCACTCATCTCCCTGGCGCTCCGCCCTGTCCAGAGCGAGGATCGCCTCCACTATCCTTCCCTCCGGCACGCCCACCTCCTGCAGCACGATCCCGATAAGCCGGCGGTCGGACACCCGCGCCGTGAAGTCCTCACTGTTCAGGCCGAAATGGCGAACCGCATCGATCGCCGCCGCGACCAACTCGGCATCCGACATGACGTCGGTTTCCCCCACGATGTCCATGTTGAGCTGGAGGTGTTCCCGCAGCCGGCCCCGCTGCGGCCGCTCGTACCGGAAGAGCTGCGGTATGGAGAACCACTTGATCGGCTTGGGCAGAGCCTGCGCCCGCGCTCCAACCATGCGGGCGAGCGTCGGCGTCATCTCGGGCCGCAGGGCGACCGCGCGGTTGCCCTTGTCGACGAAGGTATAGAGCTGATCGACGATCTCCGGCCCCGACTTGTCCGTATACAGCTCGAGCGGTTCGAGCGGCGGTCCATCGTACTCCACGAAGCCGTACCGGCGGGCCACCTCCCTCCAACCCGACACGATGTGGTCGCGCAACGCGAAGTCTTCGGGGTAGAAGTCCCGGAAGCCGGGAAGGCTGGATAAGGTCACGCCACCGCCGGAGAGGCTACGCGCTGGCTCCACAGAATTGGTCGAAGGCCGCCGTCAGCTCCGCCGCGATCGCCTCGGCGCTCCGGCCCTCGATCTGGTGCCGCTCGAGCATGAAGGCCACCTCCCCGTCCTGCAGGACAGCGATCGACGGAGACGAGGCTCGGTAGCCCGCGAAATAGGAACGCGCCCGGGCCGTTGCTTCCACGTCCTGGCCCGCGAAAACGGTCACCATGTCGTCCGGCCGAACCGCGTGCTTGATGGCCAGGGCCACGGCCGGCCGGGCGTTCTGGGCCGCGCAACCGCAGACCGAGTTCACGACGACCAACACCGTCCCGGAGCCTGGCCCCAGCGCTCTGTCCACCTCCTCAGTCGTCGACAGCTCTCGAGCGCCGAGGCGCGTCAACTCGTCGCGCATCGGCTGAACCAGCACCGGATCGTATGGCATCGCTTCGCTCCTCTCCTATCTAGATGGCTGTTGAAGAAGTACGGTGGGTCACGTTACGAGCGCCGCAGGCATCGAGCGCGAGAATGCTGCGCGCATCGCCTACCACGTGGCACGAGCCCGCCACTACTACCGTACCGTGCCCCGCGAGTTCGCGGGCTCTTTCCAGCGCCGCCTCGAGCCGGGCAACCACCTCTACGCGCGGTCCGGTGGGGGCCCGCCGACCGGCCACGCTCGGCGCGTTGGCCCCCGCAGCGCTCCTCCCGAAGCGAGCCGCCTCCTCCAGGTCCCACGCCGCGCCCGGCGGGTGAGACGGCGCCGTCGTCAGCACGATGGCGTGCGCCGGGCCCGCCAGGATCCTCAGCATCTCCCGCCACGCCTTCCGTCGCTGAACGGCGAGGACGAACACCAGCGGCCGCCCGGGATCCACCTCCTGGAGCGTATCGGCGAGCGCCCGCGCGGCATCCGGGTTGTGAGCGACGTCCAGTATCCAATCACCATCGCCTCCGGGCAACCGTTCGAACCTTCCCGGCCAGCGGACCTCCTTCAGCGCGCTTCGGAGGTCCTTCGCGGCCGGAAGCCTTCTGGCCAACTCCAGCATCATGAGCGCTACAGCTGCGTTGCTCGCCTTGTGGCCGCCCGGCAACGGCACCCGGAGGAGCACCCCACCCGGCAGCGCCGGGGACGCATAGGTGAAGTTGGTGCCCGAAGCATCCACGGACACATCGTCGATCCGCACATCCCGTCCCAACACGAAGGTCTTCAGCCCCAGCGCTCGCGCCCGGGCGGACACGACCCGGGCAGCCTCGTCCGGAAGCACGCCGAGCGCCGCCGGCACGCCGGGCTTCAGGATGCCCGCCTTCTCGGCAGCCACCTCACCCAGCGAGTCTCCCAGATACTCCCGGTGGTCGAGGCCGACACTCGCGATCGCACACGCCCGCGGACCGACGACGTTCGTGGCATCCAGCCGTCCCCCCAGGCCCACTTCCACCACCGCGTCGCGTACACCCGCCTCGGCGAACGCCAGGAAGGCGAGAGCGGTCGCCGCCTCGAAGTACGTCGCGCCCTCTCGCTCCACCAGCGGGCGGACCCGACCGGCGCAGCGCTCGAGCAGCTCCGCCGACGCCGGCCGCCCAGCGATCCGGATTCGCTCGGCAAACTCCGACAGGTGCGGCGACGTGTAGAGACCGGCCAACCCCTGGCGCCCGATCACCGCCTCGGCGATCGCGGCGACCGAACCCTTCCCGTTCGTCCCGCCGACGTGGAAGACCTCGAACGTTCCCTGCGGATCGCCCAGCGACGCCAGCATCCGGGAGATGCGGCCCAGGCCCCAACGGATGTGGCCGAGCGGCCGGTCCAGAAGGCGCTCAAACTCGGATCGGGAGGCCTCAGCGGCCGAAGCACGCGCCCGGCGCGATGCGGCGGAGCTCAGCACATGTGGCGCAAGAGAACGGAGAGCGTGGACTTCAGCTCGGTTCGCGGCACGATGCGATCCACCATGCCGTGGCTGAGCAGGAACTCGGCGCGCTGGAAGCCTTCCGGAAGATCCTGCCGGATCGTCTCCTTGATCACCCTCGGTCCGGCAAAGCCGATCAGCGCACCGGGCTCCGAGAGGATGACATCGCCGAGCATGGCGTGGCTCGCCGTTACTCCACCGGTGGTGGGATGGGTCAGCACGCTCACGAACGGGACGCCTTCCTCGGACAAGCGCTGGAGCGCGGAGGCTGTCTTCGCCATCTGCATCAGCGAGAAGATGCCCTCCTGCATCCGTGCCCCACCGGAAGCGGACACCATGATCAGCGGACTTCGCTCCTCTCTCGCCCGGTCTGCGAGCCGGCGAATCTTCTCGCCCACCACCGAGCCCATGGAACCGCCAATGAAGCGAAAATCCATCGCGCCGAGATGTACGACCCGGTCCTCGAGCCGTCCCCGGCCTGTCCTGATAGCGTCCGCAGGACCCACCTCTTCGATCGCCGCGCGGAGCCGCTCTGCGTACGGCTTCGAGTCCACGAACTCCAGCGGATCGGTGGAGCGCAGGCCCGTGTCGAACTCCTCCAAGAAGCCGTCATCCAGGAGCAACGCGATGTACTCGTCGGCAGGGATACGGAAGTGGTGGCCGCACTCCGGACAGACATGCGTCCTTTCGGCGAGCCGGCGCTCGTACAAGATCTCCCCGCACCCGTCGCACTTCATCCAGACGTCGGCCGCGAGCTCACGCTTCTGGGAGACCAGCTTCTGTTTCGGTTTCTTGAACCAGGACATGGCAGCTACCGGGAATCCTTTCCAAGAATATACCGGATGTGGTAGCCCGGCGAAGGCGTTCGCGTAGATGCAGGGTTCGGCCGACACCTGCTCAGGCCTCGGCCGAAGCTCGAGAGACGATGGCGAGGCCCACGAAGAGCATGAGCAAGAAGCTCCCACCGTAGCTCAAGAACGGAAGAGGGAGCCCGGTGATCGGCATGAGCCCCACGGTCATCCCGACGTTGATGATGACGTGGACCAACCAGACGGCAAACAGGCAGAAGACGACCAGGCTGGGGAACCGATCCTCGGCGGCCCGCGCTACCGCAAGCACGCGGTGAAGAAACCATCCGAGGAGAAGGAGAAAGATCGCTACTCCGAGAAACCCCAGCTCCTCCCCGACCACGGAGAAGATGAAATCCGTGTGTTGCTCGGGAAGAAAAGCCAGCCGCTTCTGGGGGCCCTGAGTGAACCCCTGCCCGTACCACCCCCCGGATCCGATCGCCACCTTCGACTGGATCAGATGCCATCCGGCGCCGCGTGGATCCACGGTGGGGTCGAGAAACACGATCAGTCGGTTTTGCTGGTACGGCGCCAGGCTGCGCCAGAGGGGCAGCGTGAGAGCTCCCCCCGCGACGTTGGCCAGGAGCACCAAGATCCCCTCGGCCGCGTAAGGGCGATGCAGGTAGAGGAACACGGCGAGAGCCACGAACCACACCCCCCATACTACCGGTGAGAAGCCCAGCAAGAGGCTGATCCCCGGGCTGACGAGCATGAAAAGCGTCGCCAGTGGAACACCGGCCCAGAAGAGCCCTGCGATCAGAATCGCACCGAACACCATCGAGCTGCCCAGATCCGGCTGGAGAGCAACGAGGGACACCGGGAGGAGGACGATAAGCACCGGCCGGATGAGCTGCGACAGGCGGTCGATGGACTCCCGGCCCGAGGAGAACGTCCTCGACAGCAGGAGGATCGTCGCTAGCTTGGCAAACTCCGCCGGCTGCATTCCGACGGGACCGACGTAGAGCCAGCTACGCGTGTTCGGGCCTCTGCCGATCAAGAGAACCACCACCAGAAGCACGATCGACGCCACATACAGCCACACGGAGGCCCAATCCAGCCATCGGAGCGGGATCCGGCTGACGACGACGAAGGCCACGAGCGCCATGCCCAGCCAGATGAGCTGCTTGCGCCATGCGCCGGTCGCGACGGATGGCACGTCCACATGCCCGGCCGAGTAAATCATCGCGATCCCGAGCAGCGACAGGAGAAGGGCCAGGCCCGGAACGCGAGGATCCCCTCCAGGCCAGAGCGTCGACTTCCAGTCGACCTTCACGGCGTGTACGCGTCGCTCACGCCCCGAGGGAACGGCACCTCCGGGTAGAGGGAGTCCAGATAGCGCTCCAAGATCCCGATGCCGTACGGCACGGCAAGCGAGACCTGGTTGTCGGGGTGACCGAACTCGACGATGGCCGCGATGACGATCTCCGGGTTCTCGGGGGGAGCGAAGCCCACGAACCAGGAGTGCGGCAGGCCCTGGGGGTTCTGCGAGGTGCCCGTCTTGCCCGCGATCCTCCAGCGCGTGGATCGGTACGCATACGCGGTGCCGCCGGGCTCGTTCACGACGGCCGTGAGCGCCGCCACCAGCTGTCGGCGGCGAGCCTCCGTCAGATCAAGCCCCCATGTCGCGCGCCGGCTGGCCAGACCCTCGCTCCGAACGATGTGCGGCACGATCGGGGAACCTCCCGTGGCAAGCGCCGAATAGAACTGGGCCATCCTGAGCAGCGATTGCTGGTTCTCGCCCTGCCCAATCGAGAGGTTGAGCACGACCGACTGCGTCCATCCGCGCGTTCCGTAACGCTCATCGAACCACTCCCGGGAGGGAGGGAAGACGCCCGACGTCTCGTAAGGCAGGTCGATCCCGGTAGGGTCGTGGAAACCGTACCGCGTCGCCGCAGCGAGGAGGCCGTCCAGCCCGACTCGCATCCCCGCCTGGTAGAAGTACACGTTGCAGCTCTCCTGAATGGCGCGGGCGAGGGGCAGCAGACCATGACCGCCCGGTTTCCAGCACCGGAAGAACCGGTTGCCGTAGGCGAGTCCACCGCCACACGTCGTCGGCATATAGGAGGAGATCGAAAGCTTCCCGTCGGCCATCCCGGCAGCCGCGACAACCAGCTTGAAGATCGAGCCCGGGGGGTAGGATGCCGTCGAAACGCGGTTGAGCAGCGGGAGGGCCGGATCGTCCCGGAGCGACCGCCAGAGCCCCACATCTATCCCGCCGATGAACGCGTTGGGATCGAAGGTGGGATGGCTGTAGAGCACGAGGACATCGCCACTGCTCGGATCCAGCGCCACGACGCCTCCCCGCATTCCCTCGGGAAAGGTCGAATCGACATACTGCTGCAGCGCGAGGTCCAGTCCGAGCGTCAGGTCCGTACCCGGGCGCACCTCGATGGCGGGTCTGGGACCGAAATCACCGACGATTGAGCCGAGAGCGTTCACCTCAACGAAACGCACCCCCGGGACGCCTCCAAGCGTGGCCTCATACTGCCGCTCGATCCCGTCCTTCCCTACGATCCGCCCCGGATCATAGCCGAGGTACTCGGGCCGTTCCAGCTCCGCCCCGCTGATCTCGCCGACGTAGCCGACAAGGTGCGCGATCGCTTGAGCCGCCGGGTAATGTCGCCGCGGCCGCATCTCCACGACCGCACGAGGGAACTCCGGCCGACGCTCCTCGATCGCTGACACCTCCGCGAAGGAAGCATCGTCCCTGACGACAAGAGGCTGTGTCGGAAACCGCGCGTACTTGGCGAGAAGAGCGTCGCGCTCGGCTTCCGAAAGGTGGACGTAAGGCGCGAGCCGGTCGAGGGTGGCCCTCAGCGTGTCGGAACTGCCGGGCAGGAGAGAGATGGAGTAGCCGGGGACGTTCTCCGCGATGATGCGGCCATGGCGATCGTAGATCGTCCCCCGCGGGGCCGGGACCGTGATCGCGCGGAGCCGGTTCTCCTGCGAGCGCAGCTCAAACGTACTGCTTCGCAACACCTGCAGGCGAAAAAAGACGAGACCAAGGAGCGCGAACACGGCGAGCAGAAACCCCTCGGCTGCCACTCCCCTTCTTCGACTCTTTCCGTTTTGGCCCGTTTCCGCCAAGCCCTCTCCTTCTACGGCTAACGCGACGTCGACAAGAGGTGCCTCTCGGCCAGCCCTCCGATCGCCGCCGTGAGCAGCGCGTCCGCAGGAGCGATCACGAGACCAGTGGTCACGTCGAGTGACGCCGTGAGCGCCGCGATGGCCACGTGGATTAGCCACGTCGCCAAGAAAAGATACAAGGGCACAAAGAACCGCACATCCGCGAAGATCACATCTCGGAAGCGGGCGCCCGCAAACCCAGCCACCGTATACAACAAAGCCGTCCATCCCCCTGCCAGGGCGATGGCCTCTTCGAGCAGGCCGAGCGTGAAGCCCAGAAGAGCGGCGTTGCCGGCACGCAGCGACAGGGATCCGAGCAACACGGCGGCGGTGAGCAGGTCCGGAGCTACCGGCCACTCCATGAAGAGCGGTCTGAGCGAGAAATGCAGGACGACGAGAACGAACAGGAGTAGAGCGTTCCTCAGACCCGGCCGCGCCATCCGCTCAGCCGACGGGAGAGACGCGGCCCACTATTCGGGCGCGGGAGGGCGGCGCCAGAGAAGCACCACGCCAGCCTGCTCCGGTCGCGCCGCGGGCTCCACCAGGTAGCTCTTCGCCCAACCCGCACGCACCTCGGACACGGCCCTCACGGTGCCGACGGGAACACCGGCCGGATACAACCCGGCCACACCAGAGGTCACGAGCAGCGAGCCCACCGGCACCTCCTGCTGATACGGGGTTCCCTCCAGCTCCATGACGAGGTGTCCGTCGTCGTCTCGCCAGGGTCGAACGATCCCGATGGCGTCGCCGGACTCGGTTCGCACGCTGACCCGAAACTCGGGGTGGGTCCAGAAGTGACCTGCGGCCGCTCCCGATCGAGCCGACCGAACGATGCCGACGAGGCCGTCGCCGGCGATCACGCCCACGGGGGGATCGACACCGTCTCGACGGCCCTTCGTCACCAGGAAGCTGTGCGACTCACCGATGTGCGGCCGGCCCGGGACGAGGTCCGCTAGCAGGAAATCACCCGTCTCCAGGGCCTCCAGCGCCAGAAGGCCGCGGAGGTCTTTCACCTGGGAGGCTACACGCCGGGTCGCAGCCAGTTCGGCCACCAGCGAATCGCGCTCCTCGTTCAAGCTCGCTACCCGCCCCATCGTTACCGCGTGCTCCGCGAAGGCCTCGTGCAGCTTGAGAAACGGGTAGAGGACAGTGGATCGAAGCTGTTGTGAAACAAATACCTGCCTCTCCGGGCTCAGCGCAGCGAATCCCAGGGACAGAGCCACGAGAACCGCCAGAACCGCGAGATCCAGACCCCGCGCAGGGCGGTCGATCGGCACATACCGCATGGGGCGGGACATTTCGCTTCAGCCGATGAGGTCAGTGGACAAGCACGCTCCGATAGCGCGCGAGGTCATCCAGGATGCGCCCCGTGCCTCGCACCACGCAGGTGAGGGGCTCTTCGTCGACATGGATCGGCAAACCCGTTTCCTCGCGGAGCAACATGTCCAGGCCGCGCACCAGCGCCCCGCCTCCCGTCATCACGATCCCACGATCGACGATGTCCGAGGACAGCTCGGGCGGCGTCATCTCGAGAGCGCGCCGCACGGCACCCACGATCGCCTGAATCGGCTCCTGTATGCACTCCCGGATCTCAGCCGAGTGCACCCGGACCGTCTTGGGGATCCCGGATACCAGGTCACGGCCCTTCACCACCATCTCGCGTTCCTCGTCGGTCGGATACGCCGAACCGATCTGGATCTTGATCCCCTCCGCCGTGGGCTCACCGATCAGGAGATTATAGTTCTTTCGCAGGAAGGTCACGATCGCGGCATCCAACTCGTCGCCGCCCACTCGGATCGCCGTGTCGGCCACGGAGCCGGAGAGCGCGATGACCGCGATCTCCGTAGTCCCGCCGCCCACGTCGATGATCATGTTCCCGGTGGGCGTCTCGACGGGCAGGCCGACCCCGATCGCGGCGGCCATCGGCTCGGAGACCATGTACACCTCCTTGGCACCGGCCGCGTGGGCGCTGGACCGGACGGCCCTCCGCTCGAGCTCGGTGATTCCGGAAGGCACTCCGACGACAACCCGGGGCCGGATCCTGAAGAACCGGTTCGAGGTGACCGCCTTGAGGAAGTGCCGAAGCATGTCCTCCGTGACGTCGACGTCCGCGATCACGCCATCCTTCAGCGGACGGACCGCTTCGATCCCACTGGGTGTCCGCCCCAGCATGCGCTTCGCCTCGAGACCGTATTCCTTCGGCTTGCCCGTGGCCTTGTCGACGGCAACCACGGACGGCTCGTTCAGGACGATCCCTTCGCCCTTTACGTAGACGAGCGTGTTCGCGGTGCCCAGGTCGACACCGATGTCGTTGATCGGCAGCAGGCTGCCCTTACTCAGCCACTTGAACATGCAGAATTCCGGTCAGATGAGGGACGGCCGAGGCCAATGTAGAGTCGGACCACTCGAGACGAAAGCGGCTCGCGCACTCTTCAGATGATGTCTTCGAGGGACGAGTGCTCCAAGCCAAACGCCTCCGCGACCGCCGCGTACGTGCACTGCCCGTACGCCACGTTGACTCCGAGCGCAAGCGACGGATTCTCCCGGCAGGCGGCGCGCCATCCGTTGTTGGCCAGCTCGAGCACATACGGGAAGGTCGCATTGGTGAGGCCCAGCGTAGACGTTCGCGGAACGGCCCCCGGCATGTTCGACACACCATAGTGCACGACACCGTCGATCACGTACACCGGATCCGCGTGCGTGGTCGGATGGACCGTCTCCACGCACCCACCCTGATCCACCGCGACGTCCACGATCACCGAGCCATCCTTCATCCGCTTCAGGTCCTCACGCCGCACCAGGCTCGGCGCCTTGGCCCCCGGGACGAGCACGGCGCCCACCAGCAGATCGGTCCCTTCCAGCTGCTCGAGAATGGAGTGACGGTTCGAGAAGAGAGTGTCGACGTTGGCGGGCATGACGTCAGCCAGGTAGCGCAACCTCTCCAGGTTTACGTCCAGGATCGTGACGTGAGCGCCAAAGCCCGCGGCGATTCGGGCTGCGTTGCTGCCCACGACCCCACCCCCGAGAATCACCACCTTGGCGGGCAACACACCGGGAACCCCTCCCAGCAGGATCCCGCTGCCGCCGCTCGACTTCTCCAGGTATTTGGCCCCCTCCTGCACCGCCATGCGTCCCGCGACCTCGGACATCGGCGTGAGCAGCGGGAGCTCGCCATCCGGCAGTTGGACCGTCTCGTAAGCGATCGCCACGCCGCCGCTCTCCATCAGGCTGCGCGTGAGCCCCTCATCAGCTGCAAAATGGAAATACGTGAACACGACCTGATCCTCGTGAATTCGCTCGCGCTCCTCGGGCACCGGCTCCTTGACCTTCAGGATCATCTCGGCCTCTGACCACACAGGCGCCGCTGCGTCGACAACGCGAGCCCCGACCCTCTCATAGACTCCGTCGGAGAAGCCGCTTCCATCGCCGGCCCCGGACTCCACGATCACCGTGTGTCCGTGGCTCGACAGCGTCTCCGCTCCAGCCGGAACGAGGGCGACCCGGTTCTCGTTGGCTTTGATCTCCTTCGGCACACCGACGATCATGAACTCCTCCTTGGTGGCCCACCGTACCGCTTCAACGGTCTTCTACAGGTCGCAGCTCCAACACGGAGAGGCGATCTGGATGAAAGAACGCGGCCGCTTCCGCGATCTGCTCGGGCGTGATGCCGTCGATGCGGTCCGCCAGCTCGTCCAGGGTAATGTACGGCTCGCGGTAGAGCGAGAGACCTGCCAGGCGCTGCATCCGGGACACGGTGGACTCCAAGCCGACGAGCAGCTGTCCCTTCAGTTGCCGTTTCATCTGCTCCACTTCCTCGGAAGTCAGGCCGTCCTCGGCGACCGCTCGCAGCTCCGAGATCAGCTCCTCCCTAGCCCGCTCCGCCGTCTCAGGCCGTGTGCCCAGATAGGCGCCCACGTGCCCAGCGGCCCGATAGAACGCGTGATAGCTGTAGACGCTGTAGGCAAGGCCCAGGTCTTCGCGGATGTGCTGAAAGAGCCGCGAGCTCATCCCGCCACCCAGCGCGGCCTCCACCAGGATCACGGCATAGCGAAGCGGGCTGGAGTGCGGCACGGCCAGGGCGCCCGCCACGATGTGCGACTGGCGGCCGCCGGGCCGCTCGACCAGGCGAAAGCCGGCCGATCCCGTTTCGAGAGGCGGGAGGTCCTGGCGGGCGGTCTCACCGGCTTCGGGCACTCGCCGATCGAGGGCCTCCAGGAGGCGTTCGCTCGTCAGGCGCCCGGCTGCGGCAATGACGCAGTTGCCGGGCACGTACGCCGATGCCTGGAGGCGCTCAAGATCTTCCGTGCCGATCGAGGCGACCGTCTGGGCCGTACCCAGAATCGAGCGCCCGTATGGGTGGCTGCCGTAAAGCTGCTCGCCGTGAAGCTCGAAGACGAGTTGATCGGGCGAGTCCTCCAGGCCGGCCAGCTCCTCGAGGATGACCTCACGCTCGAGCCGCAGATCGTCCCGCCGGAGCACTGGATGAAACACGAGACCCGCAAGCACGTCCACCGCGATCTCCAGGTGCTCCTCGGGCACCCGCGCGAGGTAGCCGGTGTGGTCGTGGCTCGTATAGGCGTCCAGCGACCCTCCGACCTGCTCGATCTCGGCTGCGATCTGGCGGGCGGTGCGGGTGCGAGTGCCCTTGAACACCATGTGCTCGAGGAGGTGGGCCAGCCCCTTTTGATCCTCGGCGTCGTGGGCTCCTCCGTGCTCGACCCAGATGCCGAGCGCCACGGAGCGAACCGTCTCGATCCGCTCCCACGCCACACGCAGACCGTCGGCCCGCTTCCACGACCAGACGTCATCGTCGAGGCGGGAACCCCGACCGACGGTTTGCCGTGTCGCGCTTCGCCCGGCCAGGCGACTAGTTGTCGCCGTTCATCGCGGCTCGCCTCGAGAGCTTGAGCCGCCCGCGGTCGTCGACCGAGAGGAGCTTCACCTGGACCACATCGCCCGGCTTCACGACGTCCTCGGTGTTCTCGGTTCGACCCTCCTCCAGCTCCGAGATATGGCACAGCCCCTCGACGCCCGGGATGATCTCGACAAAGGCACCGAACGTGGTCGTGTTCTTCACGACGCCCTCATATATGCGTCCCACCTCCGGCTCTTCGACGATCGCCTCCACCATCTCGCGGGCCGCTTGGCTGGCCTCGCGGGAGAGCGCGGAGATCGTGACGATCCCGGTGTCCTCGATGTTGAGCTTCGCACCGGTCCTCTCCTCGATGCCCCGAATCGTCTTGCCCTTGGGGCCGATGATCTCGCCGATCTTCTCGGGATTGATCTGGACGGTCACGATGCGCGGAGCGTACTCCGACATCTGCTCCCGCGGAGCGGCGAGCGCCCTGCTCATGCTCTCCAGAATGCTCAGACGCGCCTTCCGGCCCCTCTCCAAGGCCTCCCGCATCGTCTCGACGCCCAGGCCCTTCGCCTTGATGTCCATCTGTATCGCGGTGATCCCGCGCTCCGTGCCCGCCACTTTGAAATCCATGTCTCCGAGAGCGTCCTCGACGCCGAGGATGTCGGTGAGAATAGCGACCCGCTCCCCCTCCTTGATGAGACCCATCGCGATGCCCGCGCACGAGGCACGCATCGGAACTCCCGCATCCATCAGCGACAGGGATCCGCCACATACCGAGGCCATCGAGCTCGATCCGTTCGACTCGAGAATGTCCGCGACGACTCGAACCGTGTAGGGGAACTCATCGTACGGTGGGAGCAGGGACTGCAGCGCCCGTTCGGCCAACATCCCGTGGCCGATCTCTCGACGGCCAGGCCCGCGGAACATTCGTACCTCCCCAACGGAGAAAGGCGGGAAGTTGTAGTGAAGCATGAACGACTTGGACGTCTGGTCACGGATGTCGATCGAGTCCATCCGCTGCTCATCGGCGATCGTGCCGAGCGTCGTGACACACAGCGCCTGCGTCTGGCCGCGTGTGAAGAGCGCCGAGCCGTGCGTCCGCGGCAGCAGGCTGGTCTCGCAGCTGATCTCCCGGATCTCGTCGAGGCCGCGACCGTCTACTCTGACGCTCTCATCGAGGATCTGACGGCGCATCGCCTTCTTCTCGATCGCTCGCAGCACGCCGCCCACATGCGCCACTTCCTCTCCGTATTCCTCCTCGAGCGCCCCCTTGACCTCATCACGCAGAGCCCGGAGGATCGTCTCCCGTTTGGCCTTGTCGGCGACGCGGAGAGCCTCTTCGATACGGGACGCCGCAAGACTCTCGACCGCCGGCTCCAGGCCCTCCGGCAGCTCGATCACGTCGTACTCGAACTTCTCGAAGGGACCCCCCGCCATCTCGACGAGCTCACGCTGGAAACCGATCAGCTGGCGCACGGCGTCGTGGGCCAGGTTCAACCCTTCGACGAACTCCTCCTCGGAGATCTCGAGCGCGGCACCTTCGACCATCACGATCGAGTCCTCGGTGCCGGCCACGACGATGTCCATGTCGGAGAACTCGAGCTCTTGGAAGGTGGGGTTGATGATCCATTCGTCCTCAACCCGGCCGATCCGGACTCCGGCGATCGGTCCCTCCCACGGGATAGATGAGAGCCGGATCGCCGTGGACGCGCCGAGCATGCCCCACACGTCGGCGTCGTTCTCCTGGTCCGCCGAGATCACGAAGCACGCAACCTGCGTCTCGTTGCGGTAGTCCTCCGGGAAGAGCGGGCGGAGCGGACGATCGATCTGGCGAGCCGAAACCGTGGCCTTGTCGCCGGGGCGTCCCTCGCGCTTGATGAAGCCGCCCGGGAACTTGCCGGCGGCGTACGTCTTCTCCCGATACTCGACGGTGAGCGGGAAGAACGGAAGGTGCGTGCGCTTTCGCTCCGCCACCGCGGTCACGAGTACCGCCGTATCCCCAAACTGAATAAAAACGGCGCCGTCTGCTTGCCTTGCCATCCGGCCCGTCTCCATGACGAGCGTGCGTCCGGCGAACTCTTTTTCGATTCTGTGCACTGGTTCTCTCTTTCCTAGTGGCGGAGCCCGAGCTCCTGGATCAGGCTGCGGTACCTTTCAAGGTCCGTCCGCCTGAGATAAGTCAACAGGCGCCTCCGCCGGCCCACCAGCTTCAGGAGCCCGCGCCGGCTATGGTGGTCCTTCGGATGCTGCTGGAAGTGTCCGGTGAGCTCCTCGATGCGTGCCGTCACCAGCGCGATCTGAACGGAAGTCGATCCGCAGTCGTTCTCGTGCCCGCCGAATCTCTCTACGATGCTCCCCGTGTCGGTCTTGCGAGCCGTCATGTTCGCTCTTGTCCTCTTGTCCTCATCTGGTGTCCCGAAGAAACAAAGCCTAAGAGTTTACCGATATCGGGCGCTCATGTAAACACGGCGGCCGTCGACTCCTTCCCGCCTACCTGACTTGCGTGCGCGGCGAAGAAGCGGATAGCGCGCTCCCGATCTCGCCTCATCTGGGCAACCAACTCCTCGGCGGACGAGAACGGCCGGATTCCCCGAAGCCTGGAAAGGAAGTCCACCCGCACACTCTCTCCATAGATCTCCTCGTCAAAATCCAGCAGATAGAGCTCGATCGAGGGCGGGGATCCGGCGAAGGTCGGCCGCGGGCCCAGGTGGAGGAGCCCGTCGCAGATCAGGGAGCCGAGGCCGGCCCGCACGGCGTAGATCCCCGAGCCGGGGATCAGCTTCCCGCCCTGCGGCACCTGGAGGTTGGCCGTGGGGAAGCCCAGCTGCCGGCCGCGGCCAAGGCCGTGTACGACGACTCCGCGAAGCGAGTACGGCCGTCCAAGGGCCCGGGCCGCACCCTCCACCTCCCCCTCTCGCACCAACCCACGAATCTTCGTCGAAGAGATCGATTCGCCGTTGGACGTTACCAGCGAAACCACATCGACGTCGAAGCCAAGCTCCTTTCCGAGCCTCCGTAGCGTCTGATGATCCCCGGTCCGGTCGCGCCCGAAGCCGTGGTCGTAACCGATGACCAACTCCTTGACCCGGAAGCGCGGGACGAGAACGAGCCGCACGAACTCTTCCGGTTGATAGAGGGAAAGAGCGCGCGTGAAGGACAGAAACGCCACGTAGTCCACGGAGGAGAGGGCCAGAATCTCCTTCTTCTCGTCCGGCGACGTCAGCATGGGAGGCGCGGCCTCGGGCCGCAGGACGGTGAGCGGATGGCGGTCGAAGGTCACGAGGACGCTCGTCAGGCAGCGGCGGCGCGCGCGCGCACCGATCTCATCGAGCACGGCCCAGTGGCCCCGGTGCACTCCGTCGAACGTGCCCACCGTGACCACGGTCCCCGGAACGTCCGGAGGTAGGCCTCCCGATCGAGGACCGGCCGGGCCCGGTCGGGCCCGGCCCGCCCCGAACTCAGTCAATGAGCACCTTGCGCGGCCGTAGAAGTAGGCCGTTCGGCTCGGCGATGGCCACCAGGCGCCCGCCGTGTAACAATCGTACTGGACGATCCGCTCGCGGACCCTCCTCGTCCGTCTCTCGGCGGCGATCCGCTGATCCGGACAGCCTCAGCGGCCGCCCGTTACGAGCGAGGCCAAGCTCTTCATCGGTCAGCTCGCGGGACGGCAGCCAGGTCATCTCCGCACCAGGCTCCCGCCAGGCGGCCGCCTGCAGGACCTCCTCACGTGTTACGCCCCGGCTGAGCAGGCGGCCGGGGAGACCATCGCTCGCTCGGAGATGGCCGATCGCCACTCGCCGGAGCGCCGTAAGGTGGGCGCCGCATCCGAGATCCCGCCCCAGGTCGCGTGCGATCGCCCGAACGTACGTGCCCGTCGAGACATGCGCGGCGAGGCGAAACATCGGCGGACGAAACTCCAGCACTCGAAGCTCGTGCACGGTGACCTGCACGTCCGGAAGCGCAACGAAGCACCCGGAGCGGACGAGGGCGTGGGCCCGCCGACCCTCTACCCTCTTCGCCGAAACCGCTGGAGGCCGCTGCGAGATGGCGCCCACCATCTTGCCCAGGGCCTCTTCGAGCCGCTCCCTGCTGACATCTCGCCACTTGGCCGACTCGGCCACGATGTCGCCACTTCGGTCGTGCGTCGTCGTCTCCATGCCCAGATGTACGCGCGCCTCGTACCGTTTGGCCGGGATGTGGAAGTACTCCGCCAGGCGGGTGGCCCTGCCCACGCAGAGGATCAGGAGACCGCTGGCGAACGGATCCAGCGTGCCCGTATGGCCGATCCGGCGGATGCCCAGAACGCGACGCGCCTGCTGGACCACGTCGTGGGAGGTGGGACCCTCCGGCTTGTCGACGAGGAGAATGCCACTCAAGGTGGGCCGGTGACTCAGGCTCATGCCGACCCTTCATCCGCCCCCTCCGAGCGCACTTCCCGAAGAAGCGACTCGATCCGCATGGCCTGCTCCATCGTGCGATCGGCCTCGAAGCGAAACTCGGGGATCCGGCGCAACCGCAGCCGCCGCCCGAGCTCGCGCCGAAGGTAGCCCTCGGCGCTCTCCAGGCCCGTGAGTGCGTCGACCAAGGTCTCCTCGTCGCTGCCCGCCCGGACGAACACCTTGGCGACCTTCAGGTCGCGCGTCGTCCTCACCTCCATGATCGTGACCGGAGCGACGCGTGGATCCTTCACCGAGCGCGCGATGAGGCGGGCCAGCTCTTCCCGAAGGAGCTGGTTGACCCGCTCGATTCTTCTCGGCGTCATAATCGGTGGCCCGGAAAGAGGCTTGACTCAGTAGAGGACAGTCTCCCGCTCGATCACGAGGGCTCGGGGATCGGAAGCCACGTGCTCATCGAGGCGAGCCAGCAACGATTCGGCCGTGGAGCGTTTCGATGTCACGACAGCTGCACAGATCTCGGCCTTCTGCCACTTGTCCTGGAAGTCCGTTTCCGCGGCCGAGACCCGGTATCGCGCCCGGAGTCGATCGCGCAGGCCCCGCACGATCCGGCGCTTCGCCTTCAGTGATGTGCAACCAGGCAGGTGCAGAACCCAACGACCGACGCCCACGACCACGGCCATCGCAGCCTCAGGAAGCGCTCTCCGACGCCGCTGCACTCTCCGCGAGAGTGCGCGCGACTTCGTCGATTCGATAGCACTCGATCAGGTCGCCCTCCTTGATGTCGTTGTACCCCTCGATGCTGATACCGCACTCGTACCCCTCGCGCACCTCGCGTGCATCGTCCTTGAAGCGCTTCAGGCTGGCGATCTTTCCACTGAAGATGCGAACCTGGTCGCGTACCAGATGCACGGGGAGGTTGCGCTGCATGACGCCATCGCTGACGTAGCAACCCGCCACCGTACCCACCTTCGGTATGCGGAAGAGTTGTCGGACCTCCGCCGTGCCGAGGATCCGCTCGACCTCTTCCGGCCGCAGGAGGCCTTCGAGCGCCATCCGTATGTCTTCGACCACCTCGTAAATCACGTCGTAGTACCGGATCTCGATGCCCTCGCGCTGCGCCACGTCCCGAGCCTTCACGTCCGGCCGTACGTGGAACCCGATGATCGCCGCCGAGCTTGTCGACGCGAGGAGCACGTCGGACTCGTTGACCGCACCGACGCCACGGTGGATCACCTCCACTCTAACCTCGTCCGTGCTCAGTCGCTCCAGAGCGTCCGAGAGCGCCTGAACCGAGCCATCCGTGTCCGCCTTGATGACGAGGTATAGACGCGTCACCTGTCCGGCCTGTACTGTGTCGAACAGCTCCTCGAGCCGCGCACCGCTCTGGCGCCGGCGTATGTCCTTCTCGCGCTCCAGCTGCTGGCGACGACCGGCGATCTCCCGCGCCCGCTCGGCCTCGACACCGACGATCGAGTCACCTGCCTGCGGGACGCCCTCGAGCCCTAGGATCCGAACCGGGATCGACGGTCCGGCCGACTCTACGTTCTGGCCTCGCTCGTCGAGCATCGCCCGCACGCGGCCTCCGAACAGGCCGCAGATGAAGTCGTCTCCGACCCTGAACGTTCCGCTCTGCACGAGGACCGTCGCCACAGGCCCCATGCCTCGATCCAGCTGGGCCTCGACCACGGTGCCACGCCCCCGCCGCTCCGGATTGGCCTTCAGCTCCAGCAGCTCAGCCTGGAGGAGGATCTTCTCGAGCAGCTCGTCGACGCCCTGACCCGTCTTGGCCGAGACGGGGGCGGAGAGGACATCTCCACCGAACTCCTCGAGCACCACGCCATGAGTGAGCAGATCCTGCTGCACCTTGGACACGTCGGCCGCGGGGAGATCGATCTTGTTGATCGCCACGATGATCGGCACACCGGCGTTCTTGGCGTGGCTGATCGCCTCCACCGTCTGCGGCATCACGGCGTCATCCGCCGCCACGACCAGCACGACGACGTCCGTGATCTCCGCCCCCCGTGCGCGCATCGCCGTAAACGCTTCGTGCCCGGGCGTGTCCAGGAACGTCACCGTGTGCTCGTCACCGAGATCCACGCGGTAGGCTCCGATATGCTGCGTGATACCGCCGGCCTCTCCGGCGATCACGTTGGTCTGCCGGATGTGGTCCAGGAGCGAGGTCTTGCCGTGATCAACGTGGCCCATGACGGTGACCACGGGCGCCCGAGGACTCAGATCTCCGGCCTCCTCCTCCTCGTCGGTCAGCTCGCTAATCTCCGCCTCGTACGCCTCCTCGCGCGCC
>JAPULH010000160.1 GCA_027295155.1 Gemmatimonadota bacterium | reverse complement strand
CGACATCATCAAGGACATCGCCACGGCTGCCGCCCTGCCCCAGTTCACCCCGCACACGCTGCGGCACCTGCGGCTGACCCACCTGGCCATCAAGGGACTCTCGCTCCAAGAGATCGCCACCTACGCCGGCCACCGGAGCCTGGAATCAACCATGATCTACATCCACCTCAGCGGGCAACACATCGACAGCCGGATCACTGCTTCGATCCTGGAGGTCGAGGCCGCCACATATGACCTTTTGGGCTGAGTTATGAGCACATGGACTTCCTCCTTAGACCGGGCGCGCTACGACAGTCGCCCGCACCTTACCCCGCAGGAATGCGACGACCTCGCAGCGCTGTCGCAGGAGCGATTCTTCCACCGAGCGACCGAGCGCGAGCGGAGAGCCTGGCGGCTCTACGCGCCATTGAAGGAGGCACTCGTCTACTGCGGCGGTGCCCGGTACATGCCGATCCTCTGGGGGGCCTTCATCGAACACATGCTCCGGCTCGACCGGTCGTACTTCGGCTGGAGTGTAGCCGATTGGGAGGCCTTCGTCGATCCGACCGGCGCTTGCGGGCGGCGGCACGTCTCGCGGGGCATCGCCCTGGCGGCGGGCTACCTCGTGTGCGACTTCCGGGGCTTCACCGCCTTTGCCGGGGCTACGGCCTACACCACGACGATTGCCCAAAGGGTCTTCGGCCATGCCGCCGTGGCCGCCGCCCACGGGCAAGTACGTGCGCTCCTGCAAGGCGTGGGCTACCCCCCTGGTAACCCTGTCTACTTGCGCCGCTCACTGTCGCTGCTCTTGCTCAAAGCCGGCTCGCCCTGCATTGAGGACATCGAAATCCGGCATGTTGACCAGGCCTATGTCCAGGGCAATCTGCCGGCGTGCGCCCGCCGAGCGGTCTACCGGATCTCCCGCGCACTCGAGATCGCCGGCATCACCGAGCGGTCGGCCCATATCCCGGCTCAGCATCGCCCGATCACGCGGGAGGGCCTCTCGCCGGAGTGGACGGCGTGGTGCCAGCGCTGGCGGGCCGCCTCGACGAGAACGCCCAAGGCCAAAGACAGCATCTACAGCTACCTCATGCGCATGGGCCTGTGGCTGGCCGAGCGGCATCCAGAGGTGACCACGCCGGGGGGCTGGAGCACCGAGACCTGCCTCGACTTTCTCGCGATGGCCTCGGAGGCAGTCACTGGTCAGTACACCTTCATCCCGGGCCGACATCCCGGCAAGCCGCTGACGGCCAAGTCGAAGAGTGCGCTCATCCACGCGGTGCGGACGTTCTTCCGCGATCTGCACGCGTGGCAGTGGATCGAGCCGACGTTCGCGCCGCATATCGCCCTGGGGCTGCCAGCATCGCTGAGACGGCTGATGGGCCCCTCGCCCCGGGACATCGAGGAGAAGACCTGGCTCAAGCTGGTCTGGGCCAGCCTCAACTTTGGCCCGGAGGACCTCCGTCGCGGCGGTGCGACGGGCCGGTCGGCCTATCCCTACGAGTTTGTCCGCGCGGTGGCGGTGCTCTGGACCCACGCCGGGCTGCGGGTCAACGAACTGAGCCGTCTGCGGTGCGACTGCATCCGGGCACAGACCAAGGACCTCGTCGATGAGCAGACGGGCCGGCGCTTCCCCGCCGGCAGCATCTGCTACCTGAGCGTGCCCTACAGTAAGACTTCGCCGCCGTTCTCGAAGCCGGTGGCCGGCGTCGTGCGGGAGGTGGTCGAAGCGTGGTTGGCCCTCCGGCCACAGCAGCCCAAGCGGCTCGACCTGAAGACGGGCCATCTGGTCGACCACCTGCTCTCGTACCGAGGCCGGCAGGTCTCGACCACCTACATCAACACGTCGGTGATCCCGATGCTGTGCCGGAAGGCGGGCGTGGCCGAGGAGGACGCGAAAGGGCGCATTACCAGCCATCGGGGGCGCAGCTCCGCCGTGACGATGCTGGCCAATGCGCGGTCGGGCCTGTCGCTGATGGAGTTGATGAAGTGGTGCGGGCACACCAACCCGTCCAGCACGCTGCAGTACGTGCGGCTGCGTCCGAATCGCCTGGCGAAGGCTTACGCGCAGGCCGACGAGACGAGCTACCTGATCGAAGTGCTCATCGACCAGCAGGCGGTGCTCGACGGTTCAGCGGCAGCGGGGACGTCCTGGAAGTACTACGACCTGGGCGACAGCTACTGCACACACGCTTTCTGGAGCACGTGCCCGCACCGCCTGGCGTGCGCCGGGTGTGCCTTCAACGTGCCGAAGGCCTCGGCGAAAGGGCAAGCCCTGGAGGCGAAGGCATTCCTGGAACGCTACCTGGAACGGGTCCCGCTGACCGACGAGGAGCGGCTGGCCGTCAGCGGTGATCTGGCGAAGTTCGACGAGATGCTCTCGAAGCTAGAGCGGGTAGCGGCACCTGACGGGCAGACCTATGCCGGCGCAGGGGCCTCTGACGCGGGCGATGTCCTTGAGCGCCGGGCGCTCACGACGCTGATCCCGTTGCCGCTGGCGAACGCGCCCTCCGAGGCGTGAGCGGGCATGTATGGGTTCCACGACAGTTCGGTGGAACCAATCCCACATAAACACGGCCAATACGATGATCGGAATGGCTCAGATCTCAGTCGGCGGCCTGGCCGCGTCGATCGTTGAGCCGAGGCAGGTTTTCAAGGCGGCCATCCTGGCCAACGCCGCCGCGATCATCCTGGCTCATCAACATCCGTCGGGGAATCCGGAGCCAAGCCGCGAGGATATCCGC
>JAPULH010000016.1 GCA_027295155.1 Gemmatimonadota bacterium | reverse complement strand
GTCCCGTCAACCTCATCCTGCCTGTCGTGTCCATGGTGCTCACGATGCCGGTGGCCATGTACATCACCGGCGGCGGCGAGCTGACGGCCGGCTCGGGCTCGCTGAGCGTGCTGTGGGCGGTGATCGTGGGGATCGGCGTCGCCTCGGCGCTCACCCTCGGTCAGAGGCTGCTGCGGCTCCAGGAACTCAGCCGAGTGAGCCTCCACGGGGCCGGTGGGCTGACGGGGATGGCGCTCGTGCTTCTCCTCGCGTTGGCGATCGGCGCCGTGACCGTGAAGCTCGGGACCGGCCAGTACATGGCGGGACTCGTCGCCGGGCGAATTCCTCTGCCGATTCTCTTGCCGCTCATCTTCCTGGCCGGAGCGGGCACCTCGTTCGCCACCGGAAGCAGCTGGGGAACGTTCGCTATCATGATTCCCGTGGCGGTGCCCCTGGCGGCCGTGCTTGGTCTGCCGCTCGCGCCCTTCGTCGGCGCCGTCCTTTCGGGCGGCATCTTCGGCGACCATTGCAGCCCGATCAGCGACACGACGGTGATCTCATCGCTTGCCGCGGCTTCGGATCACATCGAGCATGTCCGGACCCAGCTGCCATACGCCCTAGCGGTCGGCGGCGTGGCCACGGTCGCCTTCGCGGCCACAGGGGCCTACCTGGCGCTCTAATGCACCGGAACAGAAGTTCGCTGACGTAGCCTCAGGGCACCGTGGCATCGCGGAATCGCTCGGACAGGCTTCTAGCCGGAGGTATTAGGATGCGCCCAACGGGACCCGCGCTTCGGAGCTGCCTTCTGCCTGCTCTTCTCTTCTCCCTCGCGGTGATACCGGCCAGTCTGCTGGCTCAGCGGACGGCGAAACCGGTCCTCCACGCGAAGCACTGGGTGGCGATCACCGGCAAACCGCTCGCCGCCACCGCGGGTGCCATGATCTTCCAGCAGGGCGGCAACGCCGTGGACGCCGCCTGCGCGATGCTGGCAGCGACGGCGACGAGGTGGGACGTGCTCGGTTGGGGCGGAGAGACGCAGGCCCTGATCTACGACCCGCACGCGGGGAAGGTGATCGGAATCAACGCTCTCGGCGTCGCTCCCACCGGGGCGACGGTCGAGTTCTACAGGGAGCTCGGACTCGACTACCCGCCCGATCTGGGCCCGCTCTCGGCGGTCACTCCAGGCACGCCGGGAGGCCTGCTGGTGATGCTGGCTGAGTACGGCCGTCTCGGCCTGGCCGAGGTGCTCGGCCCGGCGATCCAGATGGCGGACGGGTATCCGATCGAGGCGGATGCCGTGCGGAGGATCACGCGGGAGCGGGAGCGGATCGAGGCTTGGCCGTACTCGCGGGCCGTGTACCTGCAGAGCGACGGTGAGCCGCCCGAGGTGGGTCAGCTGTTCAGGCAGCCCGACCTCGCCGCCACGCTGCGCAAGCTGGTGGCGGTCGAGCGGGAGGCCCTGGCCGCCGGCAAGAGCCGGGTGGAGGCGATCTATGCGGCGTACGACCGCTTCTACCGGGGGGACATCGCCGAGGAGTTCGTCCGCGGCGCGCGGGAGCAGGGCGCCCTCATCACGCTGGAGGACCTGGACGGGTGGCAGGTCTACATCGAGGAGCCCGTCAAGACGGAGTACAAGGGGATCGAGGTCTACAAGCTGACGAGCTGGGTGCAGGGCCCGGTGATGCTCCAGGCTCTCAACATCCTCGAGAACCTCGACCTCGAGTCGATGGGGTACAACTCGGCCCGTTACATCCACGCGCTCTACCAGACCATGAACCTGGTCTTCGCCGACCGCGACTTCTACTACGGGGACCCCTACTTCCCGCCCGACGAGCCGATCGAGGGGCTGCTCTCCAAGGAGTACGCGAAGGAGCGGGCGGGGCAGATCGACTGGGAGCGGAACGACCCACAGGTCGGTCCGGGCGATCCGTATCCCTACCAGGGGGAGACGAACCCCTTCCTGCACCACCTGGAGCTGTGGCGAACCGGGCCGCCGCCGGCGATGAGGACATCACGGGCCGACAGTCCGAGAAGCCGTGAGCTTGCCCTGCGAGAGCTCGAAGAGGCCTTTTCGCTCGGCACGACGTCCATCCAGGCAGCCGACGAGGAGGGCTGGGTGGTCTCGATCACCCCCAGCGGCGCGTGGATTCCGGCGGTGATCGCCGGCCGCACGGGGGTCGGGATCAGTCAGCGGGCACAGAGCTTCGTGCTGGATGCGGCCGAGAACCCGTACAACGTGGTCGAGCCCGGAAAGCGGCCGAGGGTCACGCTCACCCCGGGCATGGCGCTCAAGGACGGAGAGCCGTACCTGTCGTTCGCCGTTCAAGGCGGCGACATGCAGGACCAGAACCTCCTTCAGTTCTTCCTCAACGTCGTGGAGTGGGGCATGAACGTGCAGGAGGCCGCCGAGGCGCCGAACATCAACAGCTTCCAGCTGAGGAACTCCTTCCGGGATCACGCCTCGGCGCCGGGTCGATTGCTCCTCCAGGAGGACGTTCCGCCGTGGGTGCGGGCCGAGCTTCTGGAGAGGGGGTATGAGCTGACGTTCGGAGAGCGCACCTCGGGTCCTATCAATGCGATATACTTCGATCGCGAGCACGGCACGATGTGGGGTGGCTCGAGCCACCACGGCGACGACTACGGGATAGCCTGGTAAGAGGGCTCAAGAGCAACGGACCATCATGGTAGAGACTCCCTCGACGATGCTGCCGCTGGGAACGGCGCTGCCCGAACTTTCGCTCGTCGACGCGGCGAGCGGGAGAAGCGTATCAGCGGACGATCTGGCGGATCGAAGCGCCCTTCTCGTTATGTTCATCTGCAACCACTGCCCGTTCGTAAAACACGTCGTGGGCGAGCTCGGACGGCTGGCCGAGGACTACCTGCCCCGCGGCGTCGGGATCGTGGCGATCAACTCGAACGACGTGGACGCCTATCCGCAGGACGGACCGGAGCACATGAGGCGGCTCGCGGAGCGGGAGGGTTGGGAGTTTCCCTTCCTCCTCGACGAGACGCAGGAGGTCGCGAAGAGGTTCGGGGCGGCGTGCACTCCCGACTTCTTCCTCTTCGATGCAGACCGCCGCCTGGCCTACCGGGGTCAGCTGGACGACAGCCGGCCGGGAAGCGACAGACCGGTAACGGGTCGAGATCTCCGCGCGGCGCTCGAGGCCGTGCTGGCCGGAGAGCCTGTGCCCGAGGACCAGAAGCCCAGCATCGGGTGCAACATCAAGTGGCGGCCCGGCAACGAGCCGACGCCGGGCGCCCGCTAGGGGACGCCGAGCGCCCGAGCCGCGATCATCAGCCCCAGCCCTACGCCGATCATCAGGACCTGCATGATGGACTGACGGGGCTCGCGAGTCCGATGCAGCTCCGGTATGAGGTCCGCGGCGGCGATGTAGATGAAGCTGGCGGCGGTTATCGTGATCAGCGGCCCCTGTAGTCCTTCCGCTCGCGATCCGATCCACAGCGTCAGCACGGCCCCGAGGATCGACGTTGTCGCAGAGAGGAAGTTCAGGAACACCGCCCTCTGCACGGAGAGCCCCGCGTGCACGAGAACCCCGAAATCGCCGATCTCCTGAGGCACCTCGTGAAGCACGACCGCCAGCGTGGTCACCAGGCCGACACCCGGGTCCACGAGGTAGGCGGCGGCGATCACCATGCCGTCCAGGAAGTTGTGCACTCCGTCTCCCACGAGGATCACGGTGACGACGGGTTGAGCCGCGCGCGTTCCCTTATCCGCCCCTACGCCCACGTCCGCTCCCTCTTCCGCGTGCGCGGTCCCGTGGTGGTGGAACCAGAGGAACTTCTCCAGGAGGAAGAAACCGAAGAAACCGGTGAGCAGGTAAAGGGAGAACGGCATGCCGGTACCGAGCCGGTCCACGGCTTGGGGCAGCAGGTGGAGCACGGCCCCGCCGAGCAGGCTGCCGGCCGCGAGGCTGACGAGGTACAGCTGGATCCGGCGCAGCCGGCTGGGGTCCTGCGAGAGCGCGAAGAGCCCCACCAGCGAGACCAGGCTCACGAGCAACACGCTGGCCAGCGTGTACGCCCACAGGTGCGCCGTGTTAGCCATCGTGAATCTCATCGTGCGTCCACAGGCGGCGCACGACAAATGCGAGGCCCAGAGTCGCCGCGAAGGAACAGACGACCACGGGACCCGTCGGAAGATCGGTCACGAACGACAGCCACAGGCCGCCGACGGCTGCCGCGCCGCCGCTCACCCAGGCGATCGCCAGCAGTGGCCCCGGGCGATTCGTGAACAGGAACGCGATCACGGCCGGGATCACCAGGAAGACGAACACCAGCAGCACGCCCGCGACAGCCACCGACAGCGTGACGACGACACCGAACAGCGCGTAGAACAGAAAGTCCCACGCGCGGACCGACCAGCCTGCCGCGCGCGCCATGTCGGGAGCGAGCGAGATCCCCAGAAAGCGCCGCCGCAGCAGCCAGTGGCAGAGCCCGATGGCGGCGTAGACTACGGCGATCCTCACGATCTGTGGCCAGGTCACCCAGAGGAGCGTGCCGGTGAGCAGTTCCTCGACGTGTTCGGCCCCGCGGGGCGCCTGCGCGGCCAGCAGGATGGTGGCCGCCGAGGCCACGACGAAGACGATGCCGATGATCGCCTCCTGGGTGATGTACCGGTGGCTCATCCGGGTCACGCTGAACAGCGCCGCAGCCAGAAGCGTCGCGCCGAGGCCGGTCAGATACGCCCCCAGATCGGAGGACACGCCGGCCACGCTGGCCGCCGCCCACCCAAGCGCCGCCACCTGAGCCAGAGCCAGGTCCACGAAGATCACCCCCCGGGCGATGACGTGGATCCCCAGGTACGCATGCATCCCCACGAGGATGAGCGAGACCACCAGGGCCGGCAGCATGATCTCGAGCATCGCCTACTCTCCCGCCACGGCGCTCGCGAACGCGCCCGCCAGCTCTTCCACCCAGAGATCGATCAGGGCGAAGTAGTCATCGACTCCGGGCGCGCCCCCCACGTGCTCCGGCACGATGACCGGCTCGGCACCGGTGCGCCTGGCGACGCTCTCGATCTGGTTATGGCTGAAGTAGTTGGCGGCGAAGAGCGCCGGTATCTGGTTCTCCTCCATGAAGTCGATGACGCGCCGCACGTGGCCCGGCGAGGGCGGGATGCCGACCTTCGGCTCGACGTACATGGCGCAGGCGATCCGGAAGCGTGTCGAGAAGTACAGCCAGTTCTTGTGGTAGCACACCATCCGGCGGTTTCGGAACGGCGCCCCCTGGCTCAGCCACCCGCCCAGCAACTCCGTGAGCGGCTTTCCCTGGAGGCGCTGCTCCTCCAGGAACTCCCAGAGCCGGTGTGCGCGGGCGAGGTCGAAGAGGGTCTCCGCGCCGAAGATGTCTACCAGCTGATCGCCGAAGGTCCGGCGAATCACGCGCTCCGAGAACGCTCGCTCGTTCTCCTCGTACAGCTCCGACCGGCTCGGGTCGACGCGGCGCAGGCCGGCCAGGATGTTCCGGCCGATGATGATCCCGTTCACCGGGTCGGTGTGGATGTGCGGATTGCCGAACACGTGAACGTCGCCGGCCGCGCGCGAGACGGTCGTCGGCACATCGAGCAGGTCGATGCCGCCGTAAGCCGCCACATGTCCGGGAGCGCCGTCCCTCACCTTCGCGTTGCCGGCGCGGTCGAGGAGCGTCGGAACCCAGAGCTCCAGGTCGAGGCCGGTGGCCACGAACAGGTCCGCACTCTTGATGAGCGCCGCGAAGCTCGGGCGCGGGTTGACGAAATGAGGATCCACGTCGCCCCTGGCAATCGAGGTGACCTCCGCCAGGTCACCCGTGATCTCGCGGGCGATCGCCGCGTACGTCGGGAGGGTCGTGACCACGCGCAGCCTCTCCTGCGCCGGGGCCCCCGGCGCCAAAGGGCTGGCAGCGGCCAGCACGACCAGGAGGGCCGAGTCAAGCAGCCGTGCCGTTTCCATCAGTATGCCTCGTGCCTGTGCGGACCCACGGACCACATGGCCTGGAGGAGCAGCGTGAAGTCCGTCGGGGCCCCCTCGTTCTTCACGATGTTGCCCTGGAGGCGGAGCAGGAGCCACTCGCTCTGCCACCACGTCACGCTTGGAACGAGCTGGAACACCTTCGGTCTCGGGTCGAACCGCTTCACGTAGTCGGCTCGCACTCCCGCCTCCCATCTTCGAGTGAACTTGTAGAGCGCCTGAGCGTATCCGCCTGTCCCGTCCAGAGCCTCGCCTCCGAAGCCCTGATGTGCCCAGTACCACTCTCCCTTCAGAATGAGATCGCGGTATAGGGCGGCGCCCGGCGGCGTCCTTCGGTTGGAGAGGTCCACGGAGTAGAGCCGCGACGTGAGATCCTCCTCGTCGTTCCGTCCCCACACGCCATCGGCTCCGATCTGAATGTACGAGCTGGGTCCGAGGTCGAAGAAGCTCTGGACA
>JAPULH010000159.1 GCA_027295155.1 Gemmatimonadota bacterium | reverse complement strand
ACCGCCCGCTTCGCCCTAAAGCCGATTGTCGAGGCGGTGGCGCGGATGCGCCAGACGCAGGGCGCTTCCGAGCACCTGATGCTTGTCGAGCAGCGGCTGGCGCTGCTGGAGCAGCAGCAAGCCAACACGGAGTCGGATGTGGGCCGCCTGCTGGAGGTTCAGGAGTTCCAGGAAAAGCTCCTCACGAACGAGGAGGAGGGCTCCTAGGAGGCGCCCGGCCGGGGCACCTCAGCCGGCGTGGGTCACAGCCGGCGTGGGTCACAGCTTCCGGCGCCCGGCCCGGGCGCTACTCGTAGCGGAGCGCCACCGCCGGGTCCACGCGCGTCGCTCGCCTCGCTGGCACGTACGAGGCCAGCATGCCGACCGCCGCCAGTACGACCGCGATCAGTACGAAGACCGCCGGGTCCCAAGGCTCGACCTGGAAGAGCACGATCTCGAGGCCCCTCGAAAGGAGCGCGGCGAGCGCCAGGCCGAGGGCCATGCCGATCCCGATCTGGACCGCCCCCTGCCGCATGATCAGCCGCACCACGTCGCCGCTCTGCGCGCCCAGAGCCATGCGGATGCCCATCTCGTTCGTGCGGTTGTTGACCGAGGCGGCCATGACTCCGTACAGCCCCACCGACGCGAGAAACAGCGCCACCAGCCCGAACACCATGAAGAGGTTTCCGAAGACGCGGTAGAACCACGTCCCCTCGTCGATCGCAGCCTGGTGTGACTGGATCCAGTAGAGCGGGATGTCGGGATCGACCGCGGCGACGTCGCCCCGCGCACCCGCCGCGAGTGTCATCGGGTCATCGCCCTGGGCGCGGAGGGCGACGTACGCGAACCGGATGTCGGACTGGTCCAGCGGGAAGTACATGCCCCACGGATCAGCCTCGCCGATGCTCGAGAGACCCTCCATGTACACGTCGGGAATCACGCCCACGATCGTGCGCCACGGTTCCTCGCTGTCGGAGACACCCAGGCGGACTCGCCTACCGACCGGTGACTCGTCCAGGAAGAACTGCTCGGCCAGGCTCTTCGTGACGATCGTCACCGGCATGGCGTCGTAGGTGTCCTGGGGCCCGAAGCCCCGCCCCTCCAACACCGAGACCCCAAACACGTCGAGGAAGTTTGGTGAGGCGACCGCCCACCGTGTGTCGGGATAGTCCTGGTCCCGCTCGTACGAGTCGCCCTCGACGGCGAACGAGCCGCCGTACGACCACACGCCCGGAAGCGCCGTGATGATGGACGCCGCCGCCACGCCGGGTCGTTGGTCCACGCGGCGAAGCACGTCCCGGAAGAACTCGCGCCGGCTGACCGTGTCCGGGTAGTCCGCCTCGAACAGCCCCATTCGCGCCGTGAAGATGTTCTCCGTGAAGAAGCCGTAGTCCAGGTTCCGGAGGTTCGCCACGCTCTTGATCATCAGGCCCGCGGCAACCAGCACGCCGAGGGACAGAGCGATCTCGCCGATGACGAGGGCCTTGCTGAGGCGCCCGACCCGGAACCCGGAGGACCCCCACGACTCGTCCTTGAGAACCTCGTTGACGGCGTTCCCGGACGCCTGGACCGCCGGGATGATCCCCGAGAGCACGCCGGCCAGCACCGTCGCCGTCAGGACGAACGCCAGCACCACGGCGTTCAGCCCGATGTCGATCCAGAACGGCGGGTCCGTGGGCGCGATCGCCCGGTTGAACAGCGTGATGCCGAGCCAGGAGATTCCGATCCCGAGAAGCGCTCCGGCGCCGGCGAGCACCAGCCCCTCGCTCAGGAGCTGCAGCATCACCCTGAGGCGGCTCGCTCCGATGGCGCTTCGGATCGCCAGCTCCTTGGAGCGCATGGCGGCCCGGGAGAGCAGCAGGTTGGCCACGTTGGCACACGCCACCAGGAGGATAAGAGCGACGGCCCCGAGCATCGTGTAGAGCATCCCTCTCGGTTCGGCGCCGATGTACTCCTCCGTGTACGGCTTGACGACGGCGCCGACGCCTTCATTCGTCTCCGGGTACTCCCCGGCGAGCCGCATGGCGATCGCCTGCATCTCGGCCGCCGCTTCGTCCATGCTCACCCCGTCGCGCAGGCGGCCGTACACCTCCAGCGTCCTGCCATCGCCGCGCTCGATCTCGAGCATGTCCATGCGGAGCGGCGCCCAGATGTCCTCGTTCAGGGGAAAGCGGAAGCCCTCCGGCATGACGCCGACGATGGTAGAAGCCTCGCCGTTCACCCGGATGACCTGATCGACCACGTCCGGGTCCCCGCCGAAGCGGTCCCGCCAGATGTGATAGCCGATCAAGACGACCGGATCCGCGGCCGGATCGTCCTCGCCCTCGCGAAACAACCGTCCGAGCGCGGGCCGAACCCGCAGGAGCTGGAAGCCGCTCGCCGTGATGAAGGCTCCGTCGAAGCGCTCCGGCCTCTCCGTGCCGCTCAGGTTGACCGTGCCCTGATAGAACGCGGCGATGTCCTCGAACGAGGTCTGCTGCTCCCGCCAGTCGACGAAGTCATGGATGGTGACCTCCATGCCCTCGATGTCGCGGGCGAGGTTGTTCCGCTCCAGGTGCAGGAGCTCCGCTGAGTCCTCGAATGGAAGGCCCTTCCAGATGGCCCCGTAGACAATGCTGAACATGATCGTCGTGAGCCCGATTCCCAGTCCCAGCGCCAG
>JAPULH010000158.1 GCA_027295155.1 Gemmatimonadota bacterium | reverse complement strand
CTGGCGGCGGCCGGCCGCGTCAGCGGCGAGGGAACGGATCCGGCGACTCTGGAGGCGCGCTTCGATCTGGAGATCCTGCCCTCGGTCGTGGAAGGCGCCCGGATCGAGTCCAGCCTCCTGCGCTTCACCCTCGCCCGCGGCGTCGCCACGGTGGACACGTTCGCGATCCGGAGCGAGCTGGGCAGCATCGACGGACGGGGCTCCTTCGGCCTGGCGGAGGAGAGCCGCGGGACCCTGCTGCTCGACGTCCGCTCGGATCTGGCCCGCTGGAGCGGCTGGCCGTCGAGCGGCGGGCTCGACGGGCCGGGCTTCGGCGGGCTCGACGGCGACAGGGCGGATGGTGGCGAGCCGGGGCTGGGCGCTGCGGGAGCCGCGAGCGACGCGCTCGGCGGCACGCTCGTGGCCCGCGGCTCCATCTCCGGAAACCGCGCCCGGATCGCGCTCGTGGCAGACATCTCCATCCGAGATGCCGCCTACGGCGGCCTGCGGGCGGATTCGCTGAGCGGCCACGTGCGGCTCTCGGACTTGCGGAGCCGCGACACGCTCGCGCTGGACGCGGTGGCCCGGGGCGTGTCCGGCGGCCCGATCGGCGCCGAGCCCCTCGACTCGCTGGTCCTCCGGCTGGATCGGAGCGGCGGGCCGTGGACGGCGTTCGCGGTGTTCGCGGAGCGGGCGCCCTCGGCCGCCGTGGAGCTGGCCGGCGAGATCCGGCGTGAGCTCCGGGGCACGCACAAGACGGCCGCCGACCTGGCAGACGCGCGCGAGGCCGACGCCGGCCTCGATCGAACGACGGCGGTGCGGCTGGCCCGGCTCGACGTTCGGGTACGGGACCGCGCGTTCGCGCTCGAGCGGCCTTCCTACATGGAGTACGGAGGCTCCGGTCTCCTTGTCGAGGGGTTCGCGCTCGCCGATCGGGCGGGTTTCCGACTGGCGATCGACGGCGCGGTTCCGGCCTCCGGGAAGGCCGACCTCCGGCTTGCCTTGGAGAACCTTCCGCTCGAGGCCGCGCTCGAGCTCGCGCCGGGGGACGTGGAGATGAGTGGCGTGGCAAGCGGAAACGTCCGGGTTCTGGGGTCCGCTGAGGCGCCGCGGATCGAGGGGCGTCTGAGCGTCGATCGTCCGCAGCTCGATTCGGCGGCGTTCCGGCGCTTCGAGGCCGGGTTCTCGTACGAGAACCGAAGGATCCGGGCGGAGCTCGAGCTTGCCGGCGATGGCTCCACGTCGGTGCGGGCGGTCGGCGAGGTCGAGGCGGACCTGTCCTTCCGATCTGTGGAGGAGCGCGTGCCGGAGGACGCCGCCGACTTTGCTGTGTCCGTCGTGGCGGTGCCGTTCGAGCTGGTGCGGATGCTGAACCGCGATCTGACGGACGTGAAGGGCTCGATCGATGGAGAGCTGAGGGTGCGCGGCCGGCCCGGCGGCTTCCGGTACGATGGAGAGCTCGTCCTCTCCGGCGGATCGACCTGGATCGTGCCGCTGGAAGTGCGCTACGTAGACATGCGCGGACGCATCCGGTTCAGCGGTGAGGAGGCGCGCCTGGACTCTTTCTCGCTCCGGTCGGCCCTGGGCGGCACGGCTTCGGCCACCGGCACGATCGGTTTGGCGTCGTTTGCCGATCCGGCGTTCGACCTGGATCTGCGGGTCGATGAGTTCTACGCGATCGACAAGCGGGAGATGGCCTTGGTGTTGACCGGCGTCGCGAGGCTCGGCGGGACGAACCGGGCGCCGGACCTTTCGGGAGCCGTTCGCGTGAGCGATGGGCACGTCCGGTTGGGAGATGTCGTGCGGGGGCCGGACATCGTGAATCTGACCGATCCCGAGATCGCAAGCCTGATCGACACGACGGTGGCGGAGGAGCGCAGGCTGATCGAGCGAGAGCGCCGCGCGTTCCTCTATAACCTCCGGGCGGAGCTGCAGGTGGAGGTCGGGCCGAACGCCTGGCTTCGCGCTCCGGAGATGGACGTCGAGTTGGCGGGCGAGCTCGACGTCTTCATGCACCGGGCAGAGCAGGACATGCGCGTGAGCGGCGAGCTTCACCTCGTCCGTGGGAGCTACCGCTTCCAGCTCCAGGACCTGCCTGGGAGCCGCGAGTTCAAGATCGACCGGGGCACGGTCGAGTTCACGGGCGCTCCGACCCCGAATCCACGGCTGGACGTCGTGGCGACGCACCAGACGAGGACCGATCGCGGGAAGCTCGACATCGAGGCCCACTTGCAAGGCACGCTTCAGAACATGACCGTCAGCCTGACCAGCGACCCGCCGCTCAGCGAGTCCGATCAGATCTGCTATCTTACGCTCGGCGGCCCGTGCAGCGTCTTCGCCACGGCCGATCAGGGGGCCTCGTCACTCGGGCTCGGGCTCGCCCAGCAGGCCACGCTCGGGCTCTTCGGGTCCGAGCTCTCCTCGGTCTTCGTCGGCGAGCTGGGGCTCGACGTGTTCCGGGTGAAGACCGCCGGCGTCGAGCAGCGCAGAGGCTCGGATGCCAGCTTCTTCGCCGGGGCGGAGGTCGAGATCGGGACCTACATAGGCCCGGACGTGTTCCTCACGTTCAGCCAGCCGCTGGACGGCCGCCCGCCGGATGTC
>JAPULH010000157.1 GCA_027295155.1 Gemmatimonadota bacterium | reverse complement strand
CAAGCGCTCCCACGACGTCGAACGGGCGCATCGGCTCGCCGACCGGCACCAGAAAGAGTTCTCGGCCGAGTACAAGGCCACGGTCGACGTCGACCAGGCGGTTGAGGACATCGAGCGCCTCGAGTCGCTGAGCGACACCGGTCGGCTCCAGGTCGTGTTCGAGGAGCTGCGGGAGGGCGAGGCGCACGCGTCGCTGCTCAAGGTCTTCACGCCGAGGGGCTTGCTGGTGCTCAGCGACGTCATGCCCGTCCTGGAGAACTTCGGCTTCCGCGTCCTCCAGGCAGACAAGTTCGACATCGGGGCTCCCGACGGCCGGGAGATGAGCACGATCCACACGTTCGACGTCGAGACGCCCGCCGAGTGGGAGTTCGATCGCGAGGAGGCACAGCCTCGGGTCGAGCGGGCGTTCCGGGCGATCATCGAGCGTCAGGCGGAGAACGACCGGCTGAACTCGCTCGTCCTGTCGGCGGGGCTCGAGTGGCGCGAGGTCGCCCTGCTCCGCGCGTACGCCGGGTACGCGTTCCGCAGCGGCGCGGTCGGAAGCCGGCTCGGGGTGCGCGCGCCGCTCACCCGCTACCCCCGTGCGGCTCGCTTGCTGGTCACGCTGTTCGAGGCCCGGCTCGATCCGCGAGGCAAGGCCGAGAAGGAGACGCTGAAGAAGCTGGCGCGCCGTTTCCACCGTGCGCTGGTGCGCGTGCGCAGCATCGAGGACGATCGGACCTACCGCCGGCTGTTGGCTCTCGTGAGGGCCACCGTTCGCACGAACTACTTCCAGGCTCAGGCGATCGAGCAGCCTCGGGGAACGATCGCCCTCAAGTTCAACTGCTCCAAGCTCGACTTCCTTCCCCGTCCCCGTCCCCGCTTCGAGGTCTACGTCAGCAGCCCGTATACGGAAGGGGCGCACCTGCGCATGGATGCCGTCGCTCGCGGGGGCATCCGATGGAGCGATCGGTACGAGGACTACCGGGTCGAGGTGCTGGGCCTCGTGAAAACCCAGCAGGTGAAGAACGCGCTCATCGTCCCGGCGGGCGCCAAGGGCGCCTTCATCGTCAAGCGGCCTCTCGCGAAGGGGATCGAGCTCCAGGACGCGGCTGTCGAGAGCTACAAGGAGTTCATCGGGGCGCTGCTCGATCTTACGGATGACCTTCGGGATGGCGAGGTCGTGCACCCGCCCGAGACCGTCACCCTGGACGGCAACGATCCGTATCTCGTCGTGGCAGCCGACAAGGGAACGGCGGCGCTCTCGGACACGGCCAACGCCCTGGCGACGGAGCGTGGCTTCTGGCTCGGAGACGCCTTCGCCTCCGGCGGATCCCGGGGCTACGACCACAAGGCGCTCGCCATCACGGCGCGCGGTGCTTGGGAGTGCGTGCGACGTCATTTCCGCGAGCTCGGAGTGGACATTCAGAAGGAACCGTTCACGGTCGCGGGCATCGGCGACATGAGCGGAGACGTGTTCGGAAACGGCATGCTGCTGAGCCACCAGATCCGGCTCGTGGCGGCGTTCGACCACCGGCACATCTTCATCGATCCGGACCCCGATCCCGAGGAGAGCTGGGAGGAGCGAAAGCGACTCTTCGAGATGCCGGGCTCGACGTGGGCGGATTACGACGCGGGTCTGCTCAGCGAGGGCGGGAAGATCTACGACAGAGGTGCGAAGCGCATCGACCTCGCTCCACAGGCCCGCGCTCTGCTGCAGATCCAGGAGGGGGAGAACGGCAAGGGCGGAGGCCGGCACGCCCTGAACGGGGAGGACGTCGTGCGTGCGATCATGAGGGCGCCGGTGGATCTGCTCTGGAACGGCGGCGTCGGCACGTACGTGAAGGCGACTGCCGAGACGAACGCCGAAGCAGGGGACCGGGCCAACGACGCCGTTCGGATCGACGCCTCGGAGCTTCGGGCCCGCGTCGTGGGCGAGGGCGGAAACCTCGGCCTCACCCAGCGGGCACGGATCGAGTACGCGCTGGCCGGAGGCCGGCTCAACACCGATGCGATCGACAACTCGGGAGGCGTCGACCTCTCGGATCACGAGGTCAACGTCAAGATCCTCCTCAACGCGGCGATGGAGCGCGGGGAACTGGATGAGGAGGCACGGAATCGGGTTCTCGAGGAGGTGACGGACGACGTGGTGGCCGGTGTGCTGGAGAACAGCCGGTCGCAAAGCCTGGCGCTCAGCCTGGACGAGCGACGCGCCCGAGAGGCGCCGGACGAGTTCCGCGATGCCCTCCTGCAGCTCGAGCGGGTCGGAGGGTTGGACCGGGCGCTCGAGGACCTTCCCACGGCGGACGAATACAACGAGCGCATCGATGGTGGTGCGTATCTCACGCGGCCCGAGCTCGCCGTGATGATGGCCTACGCTAAGATGCACCTGAAGCGGCAGATCCAGCGCTCCGAGCTGGCCGACGATCGGGCGCTGCTGGAGCTCCTGCGCGCGTACTTCCCGCAGCGTGCGCTCGCTTCCGGGGAGCCGGCGGTCGATCCGCCGGCCGGCGGAGGGCCGGTCATCGAGGCGCCGGGCGCCGAAGAAGCCGTGGGTGAGGCGGTGCCGGTGGGTGGAGGAGAGCTGATCGCCGCCCATCCGCTGCGCTCTCGGCTCGTGGCTACCGAGCTCACCAACCGGTTCGTCGACTGGATGGGAAGCTCGGCTCACCCCCGGTTGATGCGCGAGACGGGCCGGCAGGGTTGGGAGATCGCGCGTGCCTGGTACGTGGCGTGCTGCGTGGGCGAGGTCCCGTCCATACGTGACAGCCTCGTGTCGTTGGAGGCTGAGGTGCCCGCTGGCGTGCTCTACGAGTGGTACTCCTCGATCTCCGGCGTCCTGGAGCGCAGCGTCCGGTGGTTGCTCGCCAACGCCGATCCAGAATGGTCGAGCGCGGAGACGATCGGTTGGCTGGCGCCCGCTCGGGAGCTTCGCTCCGCTCTGCACGAGATTCTTCCGGGCGAGTACGCGTCCGAGCTTCAGTCACGCTGCACGCTGCACGAGATGGACGGCCTCTCGACCGATGTGGCTGCAGATCTCGCCGGCCTGGAGAATCTGGAAGAGCTCTTGCCGGTGGTCCGGCTGGCGCGTCGGTGCCAGCTGGATGTGCGGGCCGTCGGGGGAATCTACTTCGGTTTGAGCGAGGAGGTGGAGTTCCGCTGGCTACGCGATCGGCTCGATGGGCTTCCGGGGAAGGACCTGTGGACCCAACGGGCCGCCAAGACGCTCCGGCTCGACTTGGAGCGTGCCGTGGCCAAGATGACCGCCGGCGTGCTGGCCGGCCTGAAGGACGAGGTGGATGTCGACCGT
>JAPULH010000156.1 GCA_027295155.1 Gemmatimonadota bacterium | reverse complement strand
CTACCCGCTCCGCCTCGTCAATCCACGCTTCTATCCGATCGTCGTGTTCGCCAGCGCCGGGGCCCGGGAGGTGCTCCTGGACACGGTGGCGGCGATGGACTCGAGCTGGCTCAACGTGCAGGTGGCCGCCGGGCTGCTCCGGCTACGGGCGGTGGATCTGGAGGGAAACGAGCTGGGCGTGGCGTTTCTTTCAACCTGGCGGGACGATCCGCCGGGTAGGGCGGAGGGTGGTGCGCGGAGGGGCGTCGACTCGCTGAGCTGGAAGCTTTCGCCTCCTCCGTGAAACGCTCAGCCGCCGAACAGACCGGCGATCATCTCGAACGTCTTCGTCACGGTGAAGTAGAGAACGAGCAGGAGGAGCGGCGGCACGACGTACCTGATGAAGCCGTACCAGAGGGGGAGCCATACGACTCGCTCGCCACCCTTCCGAAGCTCCGCTATGGGGTCCGGCATCACCCACCCAACGAAGATCGCGAGACAGAGCGCGCCGAACACGAGGAAGAGGTTCCCCGCGATCTGATCGACCACACCAAGCACGGTGATATCGAAGGCCGATGGGATCCCGGCGAGCGTGATGAGAACGCCCATGATCAGGGCTGCCTTCCTTCGCGGCCACCGGGCGGTGTCGATGATCGCCGCCACGACGACCTCGAGAAGCGAGATCGCGGACGTTAGAGCCCCGACGAAGAGCGCGAAGAAGAAGAGAACGCCCACCGGCCGGCCGGCCGGGCCCATCTCGGCGAACGCGTTGGGCAGGCCGATGAACAGCGCACCGATGGTGCTGTCGCTCATCTGCTCCGACAGCCCCAGCGCGAAGATCAGGGGGAAGACCATCAGGCCGGCGAGGAACGCGATCATGAAGTCGGATCCCGCGATGATCACCGATTCCCGAGGCATGTTGTCGTCGCGCGACAGATAGCTGGAGTAAGTCAGCATCGCTCCCATCCCAAGGCTGAGGCTAAAGAACGCCTGACTGGTCGCCTGGGAGAGCACATCCAGCGAGAGAATGTCTCGGAAGTCCGTCGTCAGATAGAAGGCGTACCCGGCGCCCGCCCCATCCAGGGTCGCGGCGAACACGGCCAGACCGAGGACGATTGCGAAGAGCAGGGGCATCAGGATGATCGCACTGCGCTCGATCCCGCGCCGGATGCCGCCCGCGACGATCGTGATCGTGATGACCATGAAGAGCAGGTGCCAGGCCACGGCATCGCCGCCTGTCGAGGCCTGATCGAAGAACGCCGCGGGATCGCCCGCGAACCCGGTAATAAGCGCGTGCCACAGGTAGCGCAGCGTCCAGCCCGCGATCACGGCGTAGTACGAGAGAATGAGGAAACCGCCGGCCACGAACAGGACGCCGAGCGGCTTCCAGCGTGGGCCCCCGAAGTGGGCGAGCGCCTGAATCGGACTCTTCTTGGCCCCTCGACCGATCGCGAACTCGGCGAGCATGATCGGGATTCCGACGAGCGCGACCATGAAGATGTAGAGGAAGACGAAGGCCGCGCCGCCGTTCTCCGCAGCGAAGTACGGGAAGCGCCACATGTTGCCGAGACCGACGGCGGAGCCGACGGCGGCGAGGATGAAGCCGAGACGACTTCCCCACTGCTCTCGAGGCGCCACGTTCATCTCCTGACTCCCGTAAAGGCCGTGGAGTGTGGTGTCGCGGCCGTAACCGCCGACGGCCGGCGGTGCCCGAGACGTTCGGGAGCCGTCCCCGCGGCGTCAAGGCCCCCTTCCGGCGGGCGCCTGGCCGGGGTTCCGGCGGTCCGGTGACGACTGGTCGCGCCTCGCAATCTGCGTGGCGCAGCAGCAACACGCTCTGCAAGAGCGCCGGAGGCGGGTCCGTAAGTCATTGACAAGCCTGTCACTTTCGGGACGAGAATCACGAGCACCGAACGTGCACTGCACTGGGGCGGAACTTTGTTTCCGCACGAGGGCTTCCACGCACGGAAGTATTACGACGGAGGTCGAGAAGCCTATGGAGGATGTGAGAGTGCGTTTGCAGGATGTGATAGTGCGCCTCGAGGATGTCAGGGTGCGCTTGCCCGTTCACCTCGCGCTCGTCGCCCTGGCCACGGGGCTCGCGGCGATCGCTCTGGCCGGCAAGAGACCGGCGCACGAGGGTATGACGGATGAGGGCCAGCCGGTGCGGGACGCGCAGACTGCCCTGGAGATCGAGGCGGAGACCTGGTTCATCTGACCGAGACCGGCGTTCATTTGACCTGAGTCAGCCGATGGATGAGGAGGGCCGCTCTCTTCGTCACGATGGGGAGTGAGCCGAGATCGACCTCCTCCTCGATCGTGTGACCTCCGCTGCCCGCCACGCCCAGACCGTCCAGACAGGAACCCACGTACGGCGCCACGAACGAGATGTCGGCCGCTCCTCTGCGGGCCGGATCGACCGCCTCCACCGGTCCGAAGCCGAGATCCCGGCTCACCTCGTCCAGCACGCCCAGTAGCTCGTAGTTGGCCTCGGTTGGAGCCATCGCTGGATAGCCATCCTCGAACTCGATATGGGCGGAGGTGAGCGGCAGGTGCCGGGAGACGACCTCCCGCATCCGCGCTCGGGCCCGCTCTTTCTGCTCTTCCGAGATGAATCGGAGCCCCCCATCGGCCACCACGCTCTGGGCGATCACGTTCGTCTTGCCGAACGCGGTGCCCCGTGTCCCGGCTGCGTCGTATGAGACCTCCGTTCCGCCCAGGATGATGCCTGGGTTGAACGTCAGGTACTCTTCCCCTCGCACCTCCTCATAGAATCCGCCGAGGATCCGCGCCGCCTCGAAGATCGCGCCCGCCCCATACTTCTCACCGAAGATCTGCGAGGAGTGACCGCGTGCGCCCTCCACGAGCAGCGTCCAACCGCTCGATCCCCGCCGTGCGACGGTGGCTGTGCCGGTTCCGTCCACGCCGCCCTCGAATCCAAGCGCCACCTGGCTCCGCCTTCCCGCCTCGATGAGGTCCGCGCGGCTCACCTCGATCGGCCGCCCCGGCTTCTCCTCATCCCCGGTGAGGGCGACGATGATGCGGGTGTCCTCGAGGGCGCCCGCCGCGTGGAGAGCCTTGAGCGCATAGAGGAGCACGACGTCCCCTCCCTTCATGTCCTCCGTGCCAGGGCCCGACGTCGTCGAGTCGCCGCGCTCGAAGCGCTGGAACGGGCTGTTCTCCTCGAAGACGGTGTCGAGGTGGCCGATGAGCAGTATCGTCGGGCCCGCCCCGCCGTCGATCTCCGCGAAGAGGTGTCCGGCACGGTTCACCTCCGCGGGCATGTCGATCCAGCGGGTATCGAATCCGAGGCTCGCGAGCTCTGCCTCGAAGATCCGGCCCACCTCCCGGACCCCCGCGTGGTTCATCGTCCCGCTGTTGATGTTGACGATCCGCTCGAGAAGATCGATCGACTCGTCATCGTGGGCGTCCACGTACGACACGATCGCTTGTTCCGTGGACGTCAGGTTCTGCGGCAGGGCCGGGTTCGCGGCGGAAGCCGGGATTCCCAGGCCGGCGAGGAGGGCGATGATGTGGGAGCGCGTGAACGACACGGCAAGGGCTCCTGTTTCGGGTTCGGTACGGCGCTTGGATCGCTCGGCCGCCGGGCAAAAGTGCTCGGCCGTGATACCAGGCGCCAGCGAGCGAAGCCGCCACCTGCTGGGGGCCTGCGGAGCGCTTGCGCGGCCCCCCGCGCAGCCGTCCTTTTTCCGGGTGCACAGGCGGAGCGTACGAATGCGATGAACGACTTGCGCGTGGAGCCGGTAGCGAGCGGGAACGGACGTCGCGCCGCCAAGGTGGCGGCACAGGTGCTCACGGCTCTCCTCACCGTTGGGGCGATCGGTATGGTTTTTCCGGATCTGCTGGCGCGGCTGGCTCCGCCGATGCTTTTCTACCCCGAGCCGCTCTCCGAGGCGGAGGCTGATCCGGCGGTCTGGGGGCTCGCGGCCGCCGAGTCGGTCGAGCTGGAGACCGAGGATGGAGTCCGGCTCCACGGCTGGTGGATCCCCGCCGCCACCGGCACCGAGCCCTGCGGCGCGGCGATCTTCTTTCACGGCAACGCGGGGAACATCGCTTCGCGTTCACCGATTGGCGCGCGGCTGGCCGGCCTCGGCCTGTCGACGCTTCTCGTGGACTACCGCGGCTACGGGCGCAGCGGCGGAAAGCCCAGCGAGGAGGGCCTGTACCGGGACGGCAGGGCCGCCTACCGCTGGGTGTGGGAGCGCCCCGGCGTGACGCAGGGGGGCCTGATCGTGATCGGAAACTCGCTTGGCGCCGCCGTGGCGACCGACGTGGCCGCCAGCGAGGAGACGACGGGGCTCGTGATCACCGGAGCGTTCCGCTCGGTGCCGCACATGGCGAGGTCGATCTACTGGTGGCTGCCGGCGGGCTTCTTCCGCTGGAGCCGGAACCGCTTCGACAGCGAGGCCCGGATGCCCGACGTGTCGGTCCCGGTCCTGGTCGGCCGCGGCGCGAACGACCGGCTGATCCCGCGCGCCGAGACGCGGGCGCTCTACGAGGCGGCGGCCCCACCGAAGCGGTGGGTGGAGGTGGAGGGAGCCGGCCACAACGACCTCTGGTTGAGTGAGGGGTTGTGGATGGAGCTCGAGAGGTTCCTCGACAGCCAGCTTTGCACCGGTCGCACAGCGGAATGACCTGATCGGCCCGAACCGGCCGGAAGGGGGCGAGATGCACACACGCCGTGAGTTCCTCGGGGCCATTGGCCTTCCCGCCGCCTACGCGGCGGTCGGCGGGCCCCTCCCGCTCGGAGGCCTCCGCCTCGAGCGCGCTGTTGGGGTCCTCGAGGAGCTCTCGATGGTTCGCGGATCTCCGCAGGAGGTGGCCCAGGACGAAGGGTTCTGGAGGCAGGTGCAGCAGGCGTTCACCGTCGACAGGAGCCTGGTCAACCTGAACAACGGCGGCGTGAGCCCGGCGCCTGCCGTCGTACAGGATGCGATGAAGCGGTATCTGGACTTCTCGAACCAGGCGCCCACCTACAACATGTGGCAGATCCTGGAGCCGCAGAAGGAGGGGGTGCGTCAGCGGCTGGCGCGCGAGTTCGGGTGCGAGACGGAGGAGGTGGCGATCACGCGGAACGCCTCCGAGAGCCTCGAGATCTGCCAGCTCGGGATGGACCTCGCTCCCGGAGACGAGATCCTCACTACGAACCAAGACTACCCCCGGATGATCGCCACCTTCAAGCAGCGGGAGCGGCGGGAGGGGATCGTCCTGAGGCAGATCTCGATTCCCGTCCCCGCCGAGGACCCGGCCGAGGTCGTGGCCCGGTTCGAGGCGGCGATCACCCCGCGGACGCGCCTGATCCTCATGTGCCACATGATCAACCTGACGGGCCAGATCCTGCCGGTTCGGGAGGTCGTCGCCATGGCGCGGGCGCGCGGGATCCCGGTGATCGTGGACGGCGCGCACGCCCTCGCCCACTTCGGCTTCCTGATCTCGGATCTGGAGTGCGACTACTACGCCAGCAGCCTCCACAAATGGCTTTTCGCTCCGCACGGGACCGGGCTTCTGTACGTGCGGCGCGAGCAGATCCCGGGCCTTTGGCCGCTGATGGCGGCTCCCGAGCCGATGGACGACGACATCCGGAAGTTCGAGGAGATCGGCACCCACCCGGCCGCCAACTTCATCGCCATCGGCGAGGCGCTCACCTTCCACCAGGGGGTCGGCCCGGAGCGAAAGGAGGCGCGGCTGATCTACCTGCGGGATTACTGGGCGAAGGCGCTCCTGGAGCACGACCGCGTCCGCCTGCACACCAGCCTGAAGCCCGGCTTCGCCTGTGGAATCGCCACGGTGGAGATCGAGGGGGTGGAGCCCGGAGACCTGAACCGCTTCCTCTGGGAGAAGCACCGGATCATCACGACCCCGATCACCCACGAGGAGTTCAGAGGCCTGCGGATCTCGCCCAGCGTCTACACGACGCCCGAGGAGCTCGACCGGTTGGTGGAGGCTATGGAGGTGGTGGTGCGGGAGGGTGTGGGTTGACCTGCACCACTCGATAGGGAGCGCACCTTTCCTACAGCCTATCCCTGGCGGATCCATTTTGGATCCAAAATGGATCCCCTGAGTAAACGACAGACAATGAGAGGCTGCGTTTGAGGGGGAGTGGATCATGCCGCTGAATCTGTCGATCAAGAACGTGCCCGATGAGCTGGTCGAACGGCTGCGACGCCGTGCGGCGGCCTCTCACCGCTCGATGCAAGGAGAGCTGATAGCGATGCTCGAGGAGGCGCTAACGGAGAGAGGGCCGCTGACGCCCAAGGAAGTTCTGGAGAGGGTGCGCGAGATGGGGCTGGAGACGCCAGATGAGGCCGTGCAGATGATCCGTGCCGATCGCGACTCTCGGTGACTCTTTCTTGATCGCGACGCTGCGCGCGGCCGACTCGTAATGTCCCTCGTCGTAGTCGATGCTTCGTCCCTTGCCGCTGTGCTTTTCGGTGAGCCTAGAAGCCGGGAGGTGGAGGAGCGCTTGAGGGGGGCTGTGATGGTAACCCCTACCCTCCTTCCCTATGAGTTGGGGAATACCTGCCTCAAGAAGATTGCCCAAGACCCTGATCGACGGTCTCAGCTGCTGGAGGCGCTGAGCTATTACTCACGGATGGAGATCCAGGAAATCGAGGTCCCTCCGCTGGAGGTGACGCCGATGGCGGAGGCGACGAAGCTGTCGTTCTACGACGCCTCCTACCTCTGGCTGTCGCGCTCGCTGGGAGCTCCCCTCGTCACCCTGGACCGGAGGCTGGAAGACGCCGCCTCCGGTCCCAACTGAGGGCTGGACTCGAGGCGCGCCCGCGCTCAGCACCAGCGGACGCGCACCCGGTAGTTGACCTTCTGCTCGCCGCGCGCTGGGATGTCGACGAGGAAGTTGAACGTGTGGGCGTCCAGCTTGTTGTAGCTGTGCGTGGAGGAGAGGATCTCCCAGTCTCCGCCGATCGGCTCGACGATCTCGACCTGGACGTCCTCGTCCTTGTGATTGCGGAGGTGGACCTCCCAGGAGCTTTCCGACACGCAGCTGCCGAGCGCCGTCCAAGCCATCTGCCGGCGATCGCCCACGACGTCGAACGCCTCACCCATCTTGACCCGCACCTTCTCGTCGCGCGGGGTGTGGTCGATCCGATCCTCGCCGATGAACTGCTGGGCGCCCGAGGCATCCTCCTTGTAGACCCGCACCACGCCGGCCGGGAGCGGCATGCCAAGCCGGTTCTTCTCGGAGTTCTTGAAGTCGAGGAAGACCCCGACCTTCTGGTTCGACACCACGTGCCCGTAGGAGCCCCGGTAGTAGTAGGCCGCGCCGTAGAAGATCAGGTGCTTGTCGACGGCGAAGCCCGACGCCTCGAGGAGCGTGACCTGCTTCTGCTCGTTGTTTCTCAGCGTGGTCGGCCGGCCGAGCGTGTAGAGGTGGTACTCGAAGAACGCCTCCTCGGCGAAGGCCCGGTCCTCGGCCACCTCCACGGCGGCCCTGACCGCCATCTTCATCATCTCGTTCCGTCCTCCGACGCGCTGTACGTCGCCCGCGACGAGCTTGAGAAGGGCGTTCTCGTAGGTGGCTCCGCTCTGGTTCGTCAGGGTCACCCAGCCCGTGAGATCGCCACGGGAGTCGTCCTCGCTGATCACCATCACGTAGTCGGCCTTCCAGTTCAGGTTGCCCGCGAGGTAGGAGACCTCCAGGCGCTGCCGGTCCGCCCGGCTGTCGAGCAGCCAGACGAGCGTGGGCTCGGCGATCAGGTTGTCGGGGAGCTCGGGGAAGGCGAAGCGGCCCGGGTAGTTGAAGGTGATCTCGTCGCCGATCCTCAGGATCGGTCCGCCGTTCACCGACAGGACCTCGGCCTGGACCGCCTCGTCCCGCCCCGACTCCGCGTTCCAGCGGTACACGGTGACCGTCCGTCCGACGTACTTTTCGAGCAGCTTCTGCGGGTTCAGCAGGTCGTAACGATAGTTCTGCTCGAGCACCTTGAGCGGCCGTCCGCGCGTGAGCGAGCGAATGTGTACGGTCTCGGTCTGGATCGATGAGGCGACGTCGGCGAACTCGAGGTTCAGCAGGCCGGTGGCGAGATGGATCTCCCGCACCTCGCGCACGAGCCCGAAGTTCTGGTTGTAGACGGTGATCGAGATCGTCTCCCGATCCTCCGCTCCGGAGCGGTACTTCGGCAGCTCCTCATCGCCTGATCGGCCTTCGGTCACGTCGGCGTGATCGCCGGAGATCGCCGGCCATGCCGCGTCGCCAGCCGGCTGCACTGCCTGGGCGCGTGCGGCCGTCGGATGGCCGCTTCCGGCCTCGCCGAGCAGCAGCCCCGTCATCCCGAGAGCCAGCAGGATCTTCTGTATTCGCATCTCATCCCCCTTCTTTCGCTTCCGGCCCGCATCATCCCCGCGAGGGGCGTGGGGCGGGTATGCGGCAGCCGCCTGCCGGCCGCCTTCGGGAGACTAGGACGATCCAGGCGCGGGGTGTTGCACAAACGGCGTTGGGTGGCCGGGTGGCGCGGAGGAGCGTCAGGCGTTCCGGAGGATCTCCGCGACACCCTCGAAGTTTCGCGTGAGTTCTTGCGACGCTTCGTCGGACGCGGTGTCCGACTGGCGCCGAGCGCAGTCCTCTGCGAGCTGAAGCGCGGTCATTCCGTTTCGTGTGGTGATCCGAGGATCCGCTCCAGCAGCCAGGAGCATCCGAACGAACTCGGTCGAGTCGCACGTATAGCGCATGCGTACGGCCGCGTGCAGGGCACTGCCGCCCGCCTTCTCGTCCATCTCGTCAGGGTCGGCTCCGTGCTTCAGGAGCAGGCGGCCGACCTCGACGTGTCCGACGGAAGCCGCGCGGAGCAGCTCGCCGTCGTCCAGCCGGGCGCCGCGCGAGATCAGCTCCGCGGCCACTTCGGTCTGGTTGCCGTAAGAAGCCCAACCGAGCGGGCTCAGGTTCGTGCTTCGGTCGTTGACCAGGTCGGGATCCTGGTCGAGCAGTTCTCGGACGTGCTCGATGCGGCCGAGGATGGCCGCCGCGCATACGTCGACCTCGGAGCCCGACTCCAGCAGGAGCGTCTCGATCTCGCGCTTGCCGTATTCGATGGAGTCATGCAGCGCGGTGCGCCCGTCTTCGCTGCGGGCTTCGAGATCAACCCCGGAGGAGATCAGCAGTCGGGCGATCTCGACGTCGGCGCTGTGGACGGCCAGGTGGAGTCCCGTGCAGCCCCCGGTGCCATCAGCAGCGTCGCTCTTGGGCAACACGGAGTGAGCCACGGAGGGGGCATCATCGAGCACGGACTGAAGACGAGCGAGATCGCACGAGCGAATCGCCTCGAAGTAGGGCAGCGACACGACGCTCACTCCCTGAGCGCTCCCCGGTCCACCTTGCCCAGGTGGGTGCGAGGGAGCGAGTCGAGAAAGGTGACGGTCCGCGGATACTTGTAGGCGGCGAGCCGGTCCCTGACGTAGGCCTTGAGCTCTTCCGCCAGAGCCTCGGGATCCTCCGGCGACACGCCCTCCTTGAGGATCACGAAGGCGTGCGGCTTCGTGAGGCCGCTCTCGTCGGTGACGCCGACCACGGCCACCTCGCCCACCGCCGGGTGCTCCAGCAGGCTGCTCTCGACCTCTCTGGGCGAGAGCCACTTCCCGGACACCTTGAGCATGTCGTCGCCGCGTCCGGCGTACGTGAAGTAGCCGTCGGCGTCCCGGCTCACCATGTCGCCCGACACGTACCACTCGCCCTGGAACGCCTGGCAGGTCTTCTCCATCTGGTGCCAGTAGCCGATGGCGCGGGACTCGCCCCGTACCCTGAGCCACCCGATCTCGCCGTCCGGCAGATCGTTCCCTTCGTCGTCACACACCCGCACCTCGAAGCCGGGAACGACCTTCCCGAGCGTGCCCGGGCGGACGTCGCCGGGCCGGTTGGAGATGAAGATGTGCCACATCTCGGCCGTCCCCAGTCCATCCAGCAGCTCGACCCCGAACGTCTCGTTCCACCGCCGATGGAGCTCGGCCGGGAGCGCCTCGCCCGCCGAGGTGGCGAGCCGGAGGCCGGAGAGGTCGCGCTTCGCCGCCTCGGGATGAGCCAGCATCTGGTTGATCATCGTCGGGACGTTGACGAGCACCGTGGGCCGGTACCGCTCGATCCGCTCGAAGAGCGCATCCGCCGTGCACTTCTCCGGCCATAGGGCGCAGGTGCCGCCGACCGAGAAGGGGAAGAGGAGGTTGGTGCCCGTCGCATAACCGAAGTAGAGCTTCGGGACGGAGAGGGTGATGTCGGTCTCGCTCATCCCCAGCACCCCTTTGCCGTAGCACTCCGTCGTGTTGGCGAAGGAGCGGTGGGTCTGGAGCACGGCCTTCGGGCGTCCGGTCGTGCCGCCCGAGAAGAGCCAGATCGCGGCGTCGTCCCGGTGGGTGGGGAAGTTCTCCAGCTTCGGCGAATCCGCGCCCAGCCGATCGGAGAACTCGGGGTCATCGACAATCGCCATCGCGCGGAGGTGCCTGGTGGCCGGCGGCGCGTGCTCGTAGCCCTGCCGGCTCGAGTGGTCGACGAAGGCGAAGATGGCCCGGGTGTAACCGAGGAAGTACTCGAGCTCATCGGGCTTCAGGTCCGGGTTCAGCATCACGGCGGCCGCCCCGACCTTCAGGGTTCCGAACAGGGCGTACACGAACTCGGGTCCGTCCTCGAGGGCGATGATCACCCGTTGCTCCGGGGCGATGCCGGCATCGCGCAGCAGGTTCCCGTACCGGTTCGCTCGCTCCTGGACCTCCGAATACGTCACGGTGCCGGCGTCGCTGAGCAGCGCGGTCCGGTCACCGCGGCCCTCCTCGATCCGGGCGTCGAGGAAGTACCCGGCGATGTTGAACGTTTCCGGCGGTGTGAACGGCATGGTGCACGATGTTACACACCGGCTAGAATAGGGGTCAACTTGGGCGATCCGCCGCTGGAGGGAATGGTGACCATGGCCGTGCAGAGCCTGGCCGACATGACGTGGGAGGAAGTGCGCGACCTGAGGCGCGATCGCACGGTCGCGATCCTCCCTGTCGGCGCGATCGAGGCCCACGGGCCGCACCTTCCGCTCTCCACCGACGTGATCATCGCGGAGGCGATGGCGCAGGCCGGCGCCGCTCGCCTTGCCGACCACGGGTGGGAGGTCCTGGTGCTTCCCGCCCTCTCGTATTCCGCCGCTCCCTTCGCCGCCGGCTTTGCGGGCACCCTCTCCATCGGGCCCGAGACGCTCACGCGGACGCTCGTCGACATCGCCCGAAGCCTGGGCTCGCACGGGATCGCCGTGCTGGCGATCGCGAACGCGCACCTCGACCCGGCCAACATCGGGGCGATCGGGGCGGCCGCGGAGGAGTGTGGCGGTGGGGCGCTGGAGGCCGCCGAAGCCGGAAGCGCCGCGTGCCGAATCGTGTTCCCCGACGTGACGCGAAGGCCGTGGGCGCCGCGCCTGACGGAGGAGTTCAGGAGCGGAGCGTGCCACGCCGGCAGCTACGAGGGATCGGTCGTTCTCGCGGCGGCGCCGTCGCTCGTGCGTGAGAAGATCCGCTCGGGGCTCGCCCCGAATCCGGTGTCGCTGTCGGAGGCGATTCGGGAGGGGAAACGGAGCTTCGAGGAGGCCGGAGGCGCACGCGCCTACTTCGGCTACCCGGCCGATGCGAGCGCCGAGGAGGGGGAGCGCACGATCGCCGCGCTGGGTCTGATCCTGGCGGAGGCCGTGCTGGCCGAGCTGGAGGCAGCCGGGTGAGCCGGCTCGAGCTCGCGGGCCGCACGGCGGTCGTCACCGGCGCGGGCCGCGGCATCGGCCGGGCCGTGGCGCGGAGCCTCGCCGAGGCGGGCGCGGCGGTGGTCGTGGCGGCACGAACCGGGCGGGAGATCGAGGCCGTGGCGGCGGAGCTCTCGGGAGAGGGCCACCGGGCCCTGGCGGTGCGCTGCGACGTGACCGATCCCGCGAGCGTCGAGCGCCTGGCGGAGGAGGCGGGCCGCCTGGCCGACGGGGCGGGCGGAAGCGTCGACATCCTCGTGAACAACGCGGGCGCCGCCCATTCGGCGCCGGTGCACAAGACCGAGCTCGAGGATTGGAACCGCATGCTCGCCGTCAACGCGACGGGCACGTTCCTCTGCACCCGGGCCCTGCTTCCAGGGATGCTGGAGAGGGGATGGGGGCGCATCGTGAACGTGGTGTCCGTCGCCGGACTCACCGGCGCCCGGTACATCGCGGCGTACGCCGCCTCCAAGCCCGCGGTGATAGGCCTCACGCGGTGCACCGCCGCCGAGACCGCAGCCAACGGCGTGACGGTGAACGCCGTGTGTCCGGGCTACGTCGACACGCCGATGACGACGGAGTCGCTGCGGCGGATCGCCGAAAAGACTGGCCGCTCGGCGGAAGGGGCGCTCCAGGCTATCCTGGCCGGCACGCCGCAGAAGCGGCTCATTCAGCCCGCGGAGGTGGCCCACGCGGTCCTCTTCCTATGCCATGAAGAGGCGCGCGGGATCAACGGAGGCTCGATCGTGATCGACGGAGGGGAGCTACTCGCTTGAGCTTGCGCATCATCAACCCGGCAGAGCTGGGCGCACCGAAGGGATTCAGTCACGGAGTCCTGGCGCCGGAAGGCGGGCGAGTCCTCTTCGTCGCCGGTCAGAACGCGTCGCGCGACGAGAAGGGCGTCCAGGCCAAGATCCGATCGGACTTCGTCCGCCAGTTCGCGATCGCCCTGGAGCGTGTGCTCGGCGTCGTCCGGGAGGCGGGCGGCGGCCCGGAGGACATCGGGCGAATGACGATCTACGTGACCGACATGGCCGGGTACCACTCCGGCCGTGCCAGGCTGGGGGCCGCCTACCGGGAGCTCATGGGACGGCACTTCCCGGCCATGTCTCTCGTGGAGGTGACCGACCTGGTGGACGAGGGGGCCATCGTGGAGATCGAGGCCACGGCGGTCCTCTCACCGCGGTCATCTGGAAGAGAGGAGGCTGGATGATGCTGGCACCCGAGTCGTTCCGCTACGAGCACGACACCGAGCGCCACGTGGCCACGATCACGCTGAACCGGCCAGAGCGCCTGAACGCGCTCACCTTCGAGGTCTACGCGGAGCTGCGGGACACCTTCCGGGCGCTGGACTCCGAGCCGGGCGTGCGTGCGGTCGTGATCACGGGCGCCGGCCGGGCCTTCTGCACGGGCGGAGACGTGGAGGACATCATCGGCGCCCTCTTCGAGCGCGAGTATGAGGGGCTTCTGGAGTTCACGCGCATGACGTGCGACCTGATCCTCGCCATCCGGCGATGCCGCCGCCCCGTGGTGGCGGCGCTCAACGGAACGGTGGCGGGCGCCGGCGCCGTGATCGCCACGGCGTGCGACATCCGGATCGCGGCCGACACGGCGAAGATCGCCTACCTCTTCACGCGGGTCGGCCTATCGGGAGCGGACATGGGAGCCGCCTGGATGCTGCCGCGGATCATCGGTCTCGGCCGGGCCACCGAGCTCCTGATGACCGGGGAGTTCATCGAGGCGGAAGAGGCGCATCGGATCGGGCTCTACAACCGCGTGGTGCCCGTCGACCGGGTGCTGGATGAGGCGCAGGAGCTGGCCGGTTCGCTGGCCGCCGGCCCCTCCTTCGCGCTCGAGATCACCAAGGACTCGCTGAACCGGGAGGCGACGCAGGACCTGGCCGGCGCGCTCGAGGCGGAGGCCCAGATCCAGGCGGCGTGCATGTTGGGTCCGAACTTCCGCGAGGCGTATGAGGCGTTCACGGCGAAGCGCGATGCGAAGTTCGTCTGAACAGGGCGCCCGTACGGTCCGCGCCTTCCTGGAGGACCACCACCTCGAGCTGGCGGAGCGGGTCGGCGCCTTCGCGGCCGGCGAGATCGCGCCGCGGTCGGAGCCTGCCGACGACGCGGAGGCCCGCGAGGAAGCGCGGCGGCTGGCGGGCCTGCTCGGCGCCGGCGGATGGCTGGTCCCGATCGGAGAGCCGGACCTCCGCGCCTGCTGCCTGATCCGGGAGGCGCTGGCCGCCGCCTCTCCGCTCGCGGACGCCGTCTTCGCCCTCCAGGCGCTCGGAGGGACACCGCTCCTGCTGGCGCCCGAGCTGGATCGTGCGGCGGGTGAGCCGTCGGAGCGCGGGCACGATGTGGGAGCCGGTACCGAGTTCGCGGCCCGGTGGCTCTCCCGCATCCTGGACGGGAGCGCGATCGGAGCGTTCGCGATGACCGAGCCGGAGGCCGGCAGCGACGCGGCCTCGCTGACCACGCGCGCCGAGCGGCGAGGCGACGAGTACGTCCTGAACGGGCGCAAGTCGCTCATCTCCAACGCCGGCATCGCCGATGTCTATACGGTGTTCGCGTCCACGGATCCGGCCGCCGGGAGCCGCGGGATCTCCTGCTTCCTCGTGCCGGCCGGCACCGAAGGGCTGCGCTTCGTCGGGCCGCAGGTGCTGAGCGAGCCCCACCCCCTCGGCGAGATCGCGTTCGAGGAGTGCGCCATCCCGTCCGAGCAGCGGGTGGGCCCGGAGGGCCGGGGCTTCAAGCTCGGGATGATGACGCTGGACCGGCTCCGGCCGACCGTCGCCGCGGCGGCGTGCGGCATGGCTTCGCGCGCGCTCGCTGAGGCGCTCCGGCACGCGACACAGCGCCGTCAGTTCGGACAGCTTCTCGGCGACTTCCAGCTCATCCAGGAGAAGCTGGGCCGGATGGCGATCGCGCTGGACGCCGCCCGCCTTCTCACGTATCGGGCGGCCTGGGAGAAGGACATGGGCGCGGAGCGGATCACGCTCGAGGCCTCGATGGCGAAGGCCTTCGCCACGGAGGCGGCGCAGCGGATCGTGGACGATGCGGTGCAGATCCTCGGCGGCCGGGGCGTCCTGGCCGAGAGCCCCGTGGACCGGCTGTACCGGGCCGTTCGCGCCCTGCGCATCTACGAGGGGACGACCGAGATCCAGCACCTCATCATCGCGCGCCATCTGCTGGAGGACGCCACGACCGCCGACAGCGGATCGGAAGGCCCCGCGTGAGAATCGTCAGCGTCGGCGAAGCCCCCGCATGAGGATCGTCAGCGTCGGCGGAGGCCCCGCCGGCCTCTACTTCGCGATCCTGATGAAGCGCGCCGATCCGGCCCATGAGATCACCGTTCTGGAGCGGAACCGGCCGGACGACACGTTCGGCTTCGGGGTCGTCTTCTCGGACGCGACGATGGAGGAGTTGGCCGAGGAGGACCCGGCCAGCCACCAGGAGATCACACGGCACTTCTACCAATGGGAAGACATCGACATCCACTACCGGGGGGAGGTGGTCTCGTCGACCGGCCACGGCTTCGCCGGCCTCTCCCGTCAGACGCTCCTTCACATCTTGCAGGAGCGGTGCAGGGAACTGGAGGTCGACCTCCGGTTCGGGGTGGAGGTCGACGACCTGGCGCCGTACGCGGACGCCGATCTGATCGTGGGCGCCGGCGGGGTCGGGAGCTGGGTGCGGGAGCATTACGGGGAGTACTTCGGGCCGACCATCGACCTGCGGCCGAACCGCTTCGTCTGGCTGGGCACGACGAAGAGCTTTCCTGCCTTCACGTTCTACTTCAGGCCGGATGACAGGGGGTTGTGGAGGGTCCACGCCTACCAGTATGCGGACGAAGCGGCGGCCGACGAGGCGTTGAACGGGATCTCGACGTTCATCGTCGAGGTGACGGAGGGCACGTGGCGGGCGGCGGGGCTCGACGAGGCGACCGAGGAGGAGACGATCCGCTTCTGTGAGGAGCTCTTCGCGGAGGAGCTCCAGGGCCACGCGCTCATCGGAAACCGCTCCCTCTGGCGCAGCTTCCCGACGATCAGCACGGCGCGCTGGCACCACGAGAACATAGCGCTGATCGGGGACGCCGCTCACACGGCCCACTTCTCGGTGGGCTCCGGGACGCGCATGGCGATGGTCGACGCGATCGAGCTGGCCCGGGCGATCAACGAGAACTGCGGCGACCTGGAGAGGGCCTTCCCGGCGTACGAGGCGGAGCGGCGTCCTGCCGCAGCCAGCCTCCAGCGGGCCGCCAAGGCCAGCATGGGGTGGTTCGAGGGTACCGAGCGGTACATGGGCACCGAGCCCACCCAGTTCGCCTTCAACCTCATCACCCGGAGCCTGCGGATCACCCACGAGAACCTTCGGATGCGGGATCCGGGGTTCCTGACCGGCGTGGACCGGTGGTTCGCGCGCCAGGCCGCCGAGCAGAGCGGCGTGGAGGTGCCGACCGATCCGCCGCCGCCTCCCCTCTTCACCCCCTTCCGCCTGCGGGATCTCCTTCTGACGAACCGAGTCGCCGTGTCGCCGATGTGCCAGTACCACGCCGATGATGGGGTTCCGAACGACTGGCACCTCGTTCACCTCGGCACGCGCGCCATGGGTGGAGCCGGACTGGTGTTCACTGAGATGACGGACGTGAGCCGCGAGGCGAGGATCTCTCCGGGATGCGCGGGGATGTACAAGCCCGAGCACGTGACGGCGTGGGCGCGGATCGTGGATTTCATCCACGGCCACAGCCTGGCCAAGGTCGGGATCCAGCTCGGGCACGCGGGCCGCAAAGGGTCGACCCGCCTGGCCTGGGAGGGGATGGACGAGCCACTCGAGGAGGGCAACTGGCCGATCCTTTCTGCTTCGCCGATCCCCTACTTCCCGCACAGCCAGGTCCCGAAGGAGATGGACCAGGCCGACATGAAGCGGGTTCGAGACGACTTCGTCAGGGCGGCCGGCATGAGCGAGAAGGCCGGCTTCGACCTCCTCGAGATCCACTTCGCGCACGGGTACCTGTTCGCCAGCTTCATATCGCCCCTCACGAACCAGCGGGCCGACGAGTACGGAGGCTCGCTGGAGAACCGGATGCGCTTCCCCCTCGATGTGCTGGATGCCGTGCGTCAGGTTTGGCCCGACAAGCCGCTGTCGGCGCGGATCTCCGCGGTGGACTGGGTGCCCGGCGGGATGGAGCCGGACGACGCGGTCGAGGTGGCGAGGATGCTCCGGGAGCACGGCTGCGACATCGTGGACGTGTCGGCCGGCCAGACGGTGCCGGAGGCGAAGCCCGAGTACGGCCGGCAGTTCCAGACGCCGTTCAGCGACCGGATTCGCCACGAGGTGGGGATCGCCACCATGGCGGTGGGTAACATCTCGTCCTACATGGACGTGAACACGATTCTGGCGGCCGGCCGGGCCGACCTGTGCCTGATGGCGAGGGCTCACCTGTGGGATCCGTACTGGACCCGCCACATGGCGTACGAGCTCGGCTACGATCTCCCCTGGCCGGATCCCTACTCCACGCTCGAGGACTTCACGCCGAGGCTCGGATTGAAGGAAGAGGACAAGTGACCGAGAAAGAGCGAACCACCGACGGGGAGGGGCCGCCCGGCAGCTACCTCACGTACGCCGGCTACCTGAAGCTCGAGGATCTCCTCTCGCTCCAGCAGCCCCTCTCGGAGGGCCCCGAGCACGACGAGATGCTCTTCATCATCATCCACCAGGTCTACGAGCTCTGGTTCAAGGAGGTGCTGCACGAGGTCGACTACGTGGTGCGGCTTCTGCGGGCGAACGACCTGGCGCGGGCGCAGCACACGATGAAGCGAATCCTCACCATCCTGAAGGTGCTGGTCGCGCAGCTGGACATCCTCGAGACGATGACCCCGGTCGAGTTCCTCACCTTCCGGGAGCGCCTCGAGGCGGCGAGCGGCTTCCAGTCGCACCAGTTCCGGGAGCTAGAGTTCGCGCTCGGCCTGAAGAGTCGGTGGGCCATCTCCCGGTATCCCCAGCATGAGCCCGCTCTGGAGCGCCTCCAGCAGCGCTACGAGGAGCCGACGCTCTGGGACGCGCTCCTCGCTTTCCTCTCCCGTGAGGGCTACGGCGTGCCGGCCCACCTGCTCGAGCGGGACGTGACCGGCCCCATCGAGCCCGATCCCGAGCTTCAGGAGGTGGTGATCGAGGTCTACCGCTCGAACCCGGCGATCAGCGAGCTGTGCGAGCGGTTCGTCGACCTGGATGAGGGTTTGCAGGAGTGGCGCTACCGGCACGTGAAGATGGTCGAGCGGACGATCGGTGCGAAGCCGGGCACGGGTGGCTCGGCCGGAGTCGAGTATCTTCGCCGGACCCTGTTCAAGCCGGCCTTCCCGGATCTGTGGGGGATTCGGACCCGCCTGTGACCTTTGGCGCGTCCGACCTCTGCGGGACGCCGAACGCGCTCGCGCTCCAGTACGGCCGATTTCGCGTCGCCGAACGGCTGCTTCTCACCGGTCACTCGCACCAGGCGTGGCCGGATCGCGGCTTCGATGGGCAGCGGCAGGCGTGGCTGGACGCGGCTGAGCTCGTGGACGAGAAGTGGGAGCGGGCGTTCGCCAGGGCCCAGCGAGTGCGGCGCGGCTACGCCCGCCTCCTCGGGGATGATCCTGAGAACATCGCGTTGGCGCAGAACACGCACGAGCTGGTCGTCCGCTTCCTCTCCGCGCTGCCGCTGCGGCAGCGCACGCGCATCGTCACGACCGACGGGGAGTTTCACACGCTCCGCAGGCAGCTCGACCGTCTGGCCGAGGAGGGGCTGGACGTCGTGAAGGTCGCCGCCCACCCGGCGGCGAGCGTGGCCGAGCGCCTCCTCCCGGAGCTGGACGATCGGGTGGCGGCGGTCGTCGTCTCTTCGGTCTTCTACGAGACCGGCCACATTGCCGGCGGCCTGCGGGAGCTCCAGGACGCGTGTCGGCGCGTCGGGGCGGAGCTACTGGTCGACGCCTACCACTCCCTCAACGTCGTCCCGTTCCGCCTCGCCGACGAGGGCCTGGAGGAGGCGTTCGTCGTGGGTGGGGGCTACAAGTACTGCCAGCTCGGCGAGGGGAACTGCTTCCT
>JAPULH010000155.1 GCA_027295155.1 Gemmatimonadota bacterium | reverse complement strand
CCACCATGATGGTGACGAGCGTCAGCGAGGTCAGCAGTCGCCTGTTAGCTGCCACGGGTCTCCTCCTGGTCCCTACGGCCTGATCGACGCGCCCAGGTCGAGGCCGAAGGAGGTGTAGCCCCCTTCTCGCCCGCGCGCGTACGAGAGGTTCAGGAAGAGGGACGTCCGGCCGAGCCGGTAGGTGAGCCCTCCTTCGAGTCCGAGCTGCGGGACGAACTCGTCCGTGTCGGGCGAGCGCTCGTCGATCAGCGCGACTCCGGGCAGGACGCGGGCGAAGGCACCCAGCCCCTCCCGGTTCGCCGTCCGGACATCCAGCACGAGACCGGTCGCCCAGAAGAGCCTCGGATCCCAATAGAGCGTGCCGGGTGATCCAGGCGTGCCGGGTGATCCAGGCATGCCGGGTGATCCAGGCGTGCCGTCGGGCGCGGGCTCCGTGAAGCCGAGGACGCTCGTGGCGAGCCCCACCGAGAAGATCTCGGAGATCTGACGCGTTGCCTGCAGCTGTGCGTTCAGCCGCCAGTTGTTGGTTCCGGCTCCCCGAATCGAGGTCGCGTCGGCAGCCGCCCAAAGCACCCACTCTGCGCCGAGAGGCCGATACGCCGTCAGCGTCAGACCGTCGGACACGAGCTCGGCCTTGGCGCTTCCGAACGTCCGGGTGATCGGATACGCCGGCCCATGGCGATACTCGGCCCGCACGTCCGTCCCGCTCAGGTCGGGTGCCTCGAGCCGCGCCCCGAACGAGGGTTCGGCGCCGATGGCGCCCAGGTCCTCCAGCCCGACCCAGGCCGCGGTGCGGAGCGTCGCCCCGCGCCACCAGCGGACGTACTCCACCTGCGCGAACGGCCCTTCCTCGCTCCCGAGCTCCCTTGATTCGGGGTCGATCCCCTCGCCAGCGTCGGGCTCCTCTCCGCCGTCGGGCCCTTCGCCGATCTCGGGCCCCTCGAGGCGACGGTACCCGGCCCGCACGTGGAGCCCGTTCTCGTTCGGCTGAAGGGCCGCCGAGGCCAGGAGGTCGAGCTGCCGGTAGCCGTCGCTGTCGTCGAACAGCGTCAAGACCGGACCCGCGCCGGGCTTCTCCCGCTCGTCCATGACCACCTGCGAGCGTTCGCGCACGGCCCGCAGGCCGGCCTCCGCCCGTTCATCGTCGGGATCCAGTGCGAGAACCCGGTCGTAGGCGCTCGCGGCGGCGGGGCGATCACCGCGCCACCGGCGGACCTCGCCCAGGAGGAGCCAGGCCTCGGCCATCTCCGGCTCGTCCGCCACCAGCGATGTCAGACGGTCCAGCGCCTCCTCCTCCCGGTCCGTCCAGGCCGCGAGCCGGGCGAGTCGGAATCGCTCCGCCGCATCCAGGGTTACGAGCTCGGCCCGCCGGAGAAGAACGACGCGGGCCCACTCGAGGTCCATTAGGCGAAACTGGAGAAGATCGGCCCACTCGAGAAGCAGCGCCGGATCCTCCGGGCTCTCATCCACCGCCTGCGCGTACAGGCGGTCGGCCAGCGGAAGAGCGCCCTCGGCCGCAGCCTTGCGAGCGCGCTCCAGCACGTCGAGCTCGATCTCGGGGGCCGCACCCGGCTCGGGCACCGCCAGAAGCGCTGCGATCTGTGCCGTCAACGTCCCGGCCGCGTCCAGATCGGGGGAGTCCTCGGGAAGCTCGGCCAGAACCCGCTGCGCCGCCTCCAACCGTTGCGCCCAGAAGAGTACGCGAGCGTACTCGAGGAGGAAGTCGGGGCGCTCCGGCTCCAGGTTCAGGAGCGCGTCGTACTCCGCGATCGCCTCCTCGTATCGCTCGGCCCATGCCAGCGTCCGAGCCAGCTCGCGCTGGAGACGAGGATCCTCCGGCCGCTCGACGAGAAGCTGTCGGTACGTCGCGACCGATCGTCCGAAGGCCCGGCGGTCCCGCTGGAGGCGAGCCAGCTCGAGACGCACGGCCGCGTCGTCGGTCGCCGCGACCACCTGGAGGAACGCCGCCTCCGAGTCCGCCAGCCGGCCCGCTCGAGCCAGTGCCACCGCGTACTCACGGCGAACGGCTTGATCGGCTGGAAAACGCCTCAGGTACTCCGAGAAGATCGCGAGCGACTCCAGGTAGCGCTCCTCTCGAAGCAGAGGCAGGACACTGTCCCAGAAGGCCTCGGAGGGTCCCGGCCGCGCCTCGGACTCGACGTCCGGCGGGAGCAGGATCGCCAGGCTGGGGCGGACCATCGCCCTCTCCTGCACGGTGAACGGCGTCGGCCCGGTGGGGAAGCTCACTCCGGATTCTCTCAGGCCCGCGTGGAGCACGAACCGCTGGCGGAGGACGCCCAACACGAAGGCGACCGTAAGGCCGCCGAGGACGAGAGTAAACGCGGTAAAGGAGATCCAGTACGGAAGCCGACGCGGCTTCATCTCGGGTCGTGCCGGCATCGGAAGGGCGCCCTGTGCGGACCCGGCTACGCCGCCGAGCCGGCTCTGCCCATAGTCGGCTGCGAATCTCCCAGGATCGCACCGATGCGCTCGGCGTCAGTCATGCTGCTCAGAACCTCGGCCGCCACCCCGCTCGCCTCCCCGGATCCAGCCGGGAGTCCGTCCAGCACTCGTCCTAGGAAGGCCTGGGCCT
>JAPULH010000154.1 GCA_027295155.1 Gemmatimonadota bacterium | reverse complement strand
GAGCAGACAGACCATCGCGCGCGTCAGCTGCCCCTCCTCCAGCATCACCGGTTTCACGCCGATCCCCATCTCCCGGAGGAAGTAGCGCGACACCGCGGTCGGGTCGGGCACGTGGATGGCGTGATCCTGGACGGCCCGGTTCAGGAAGTCTTGGGCGGACGCCTCGCCGATGCCGTCGCCGGAACCGCTGCGCAGGAGGGCCGCCGCCGCCAGCAGCGCCACCAGAACGGCAGCGATGGCGAGGCCCTCTCGCCGGATGCTTGCCGAAAGACGTGTGGCTCGGCCGCTCGCGCTCGTGGCCTCGGGCCGAGTCTCGCGCGCGATCGCGTCCTCGATGCGCCGTCGCAGGCTGTCGGGAGCGCGTCCCCCAGCTCCATGCCGTGCGATCGCCCGCGCCAGCGCTGCGTCACGGGCAAAGAACTCACGGCACTCGGGGCAGTGGCCGAGATGAATGCGGGCCCGTTCATCCCGCTCGGAGTACGGACGCGGTTGGTCGAGCGGCCACAGTGTTTCCCGGGCCGCGTCACAACTCAGCGTGTCCGGGAATACCATCGCAACCTCGATGACGTCTGCATCTTACGGTAACATAATGACATAAGGTTCCTCGTCCGAAGTTCGTTCGAGATCGCGACTTCCCCGGTCTGCCTCTATAACGAAAAAACAGGCCGCTCGGTTCACCAGCCTGGGTCGAGGGACCGGTGGCGCGGGCCGTGGCGCGCGGCTGCCAGGCCGTCTCTCAGCTAGGCCACAAGATCGGAACGAGGAACATCGTGACGAGGGCGAGGATGAGGGTGAGCGGAGTGCCCACCTTGAGGAAGTCGGTGAAGCGGTAGCCGCCCGGTCCGTAGATGAGGAGGTTCGTCTGGTACCCCATCGGCGTCATGAACGACGCCGACGCTCCGAACATCACCGTTACGAGGAGAGCGTACGGGTTGAGGCCCAGTTCGGCTGCCACCAGAAGGGCGATGGGCGTCAGGACCACCGCCGTAGCCGTGTTCGACATCACCGCGGTCAGCAGGGCGGTGATCAGATAAAGGCCTCCAATGACGGCGATCGGCGTGATCTGGCCGAGCGTGTGGGTCAGGCCGATAACCAGCCACTCGGCCGCTCCGGTGGTCTCCATCGCGATTCCCAGGGGAAGGAGCCCGGCCAGGAGAAAGACCACCATCCAGTCCATCTCCGAGTAGATCTCGTCGAGCCGCACGCAACGAGTGGAGATCATCAGAGCGACGCCGAGCAGGGCGGAGGGCATGATCGGCAAGATCCCGGTCGTCGCCAGAACCACGACCGTCACGAGGATTGCCACCGAGACGAAGGCGCGCGGATAGTCGCGTACCGGCGCCCCCACCAGGCGGAGAGGGACGTAGCCAGGCTCCTCGGCGAGCGAATCGAGGGCGGCCACGGGGCCGTGGACGAGCAGGAGGTCTCCGACCGCCATGGTGAGGGACTCGAGGCGATCCCGGATCGTGACGCTGTGCCGCTGCACGGCGAGCACGGTGGTGTCGTAGCGTTGCTGAAAGCGTGCCTCGACCAGCGTCTGGCCGGCGAGCGGGCAGTGGGGCCCGATCATGATCTCCATGAGACGCGCGTTCTCGGAGATGAAGTCGATAGCGCTCTTGGCCCGGCGAGCCGGAGTGCTCAACTGCTCCACGCGTGCCAGCTCGAGTAGCTGCCCCGGCGTGCCCTGAGCGTACAGGATGTCCCCTTCCGCCACGCGACGCTCCGAGCCCGGCGCCCACACGGACCGATCCCCACGGCCGAGTCCGAGGATCGACACGCCGTACCGCTCGCGCCACTTCAGGTCACCGAGCGTCTGCCCGATGGCGTCGGATCCGGACTGGACGGCGAGCTCGGCGAGGAACTGGCGAACCTGGTACTTGCCGGACAGATCCCCGGCCCCCATTCGACTCGGGATCAGCCACCGCCCCACCGTGAACAGGTAGATCATTCCCACCACGAGGTAGACGAGTCCGAGGGGCGCGATGGAGAACATCGACAGTCCCTCGAGGCCTCGGGCCTTGGCCATCCCGTAGACGACCAGGTTCGTGGACGTGCCCAGCAGCGTAACGGTCCCACCGAGGATCGCGGCGAAAGAGAGGGGCATCAGGTAGCGCGAGGGCGGCTCGCCCTCCTGGTAGGCGAGCGACAGGAACACCGGCAGGAAAACGAGGACCACGGCCGTGTTGTTGAGAACCGGAGAGATCAGGGCGACCAGGAGGCACAGCACCGCCAGGCGAAGCTTGGGCGGCCCGAGCGGGGCGGTCAGTGCCCAGCGCGCGACGGCGGATATGGCCCCGGTCTTCACGAGACCGAGGCCGAGCACGAGCATCGCGGCCACCGTCACGGTCGCCGTGTTGCTGAGGCCGGAGACCGCCTCCGCGGGGGAGATGACGCCGGCCAACAAGAGCACGACGGGGATCCCGAGCGCCACCTGGTCGATCCGGTAGCGATCGCTCACGAACAGCGCGAGCGCGACCACGATGACGGCGAAAACGAAACCGATTTCCCAGGTCATGGACGGGCCCACACGGTGTGAGGGTACCCGGCGCCGATGCATCCGGGCGCCGAAGCGTCGGGACGCCGCTGCCTCCGGACGCCGCTGCGCCGATCCGAACGTACGGGATGCGGTGGGCCTAGTGCCAACTCGTGGCGGGGAAGGTATACTATAAAGCAGAGTCCAGGTGCTCAGCAGGAGTGATCTCGCCGTTGCGGCGTATACCTAACAGAAGGGCAACCGTGTGACTCGCCGGGCGGAGGCTGCTGGATGGCCTCCGCCCGATTTCTATGGAGGGCGAATGGATCGAGACACGCAGGCCGATAGGGTCGAGCGTTCGGAAGAGGAGTGGAGGAGAAGACTCACGCCAACGGCCTACCACGTAACGCGCCAGCGAGGGACCGAGCCGCCCTTCACCGGCCGTTACTGGGACTCGAAGGAGGAAGGCACGTACGTTTGTGTCGGCTGCGGGAACGAGCTGTTCGGCTCCGACGCCAAGTACGATTCCGGCAGCGGCTGGCCGAGCTACCATGCGCCGATCGCGCCCGAGCGCGTGAGGTCGACGCCCGATGACAGCCTGCTCACGCGCCGGACCGAGGTAGTGTGCGCCCGGTGCGACGCGCACCTGGGTCACCTGTTCGAGGACGGACCCGGGCCCAGCGGCATGCGCTACTGCATCAACTCGGTGGCGCTGGATCTGAAACCGACGGCTGGGGAGTGATGACCGAGCCGCTACCCGCCGAGCACGATCTTCCTCCCGTCCTGATCTCCGAGGAGGCGATCGTGCGGCGGGTGGACGAACTGGCGGGGCAGATCTCCAGCGATTACGGGCAGACCGGGGAGATCGTGCTCGTCGGTGTGTTGAAGGGAGCCTTCATCTTCCTTGCCGACCTGGCGCGCCGCCTGACCATCGATCGACGCATCGAGTTCATCGCGCTCTCCAGCTATCCCGGCGGAGCACGATCCGGAGCGGTGCGCCTCCTCATGGATATGCGCTGCGACATTCGCGGCCGGCACGTGCTCGTGGTGGAGGACATCGTGGATACGGGAAGTACCCTGCGCTATCTCCTCGACATGCTGGGTGCCCGAGAGCCGGCGTCCCTGCGGTGCTGCGCGCTCGTGCGCAAGAAGGAACGGCTCCGGAGCGAGGTCGAGATCCGCTACCTCGGCTTCGACATCCCCGACCACTGGGTGGTCGGGTACGGCCTGGATTACCGCGAGCGGTATCGCACCCTGCCGTACATCGGGATCATGGACATCTCGGAGGAGGACGGTCCTCACGACGGCTAGTTCGTCATCCCCTCCAGGATCTCGTCGATCTCGACCTTTGGCACCCAGCGCCCGCCCACCATCACGCCGTCCAGAAGAGCCGTGTTGCCCACGTCCTCGAGCGGGTTGGCCTCGAGGAGGATCAGATCGGCGCGCTTTCCGACCTCGACCGTGCCGCTGTCGTCCAGGGTGTCGAAGTAGATGGCGACGTTGCGCGTGCCCGTGCTCAGCGCCTCGTAGGGCGTGAGGCCTGCGGCGACGAGAGAAGCCAGTTCTGCCCGCATCGAGAAACCGGGCACCTGGAAGACCTGCGGCGCATCCGAGCCGAGAAGCAGGCCCGCCCCGGCGTCGTGGAGCGCCTTGATGAGCTTCCGCCGGATCTCGACGAAGCGCTCAGCCGCCTCGGCCGAGTAATCCGGGCTGGACAGGAAGTTCTGCTTCGCCTGTATCCAGCTCAGGAGCACCTCGGGCGGCATGTATCGCATCTCGGGCCGCTTCGCCATCTCTCCCGGATCTTCGGGGAGGGCGATCGTCTCGATGAGGCTCTGGGTCGGAACGTTCCACACGCCCGCCTCGCGCGTGGCCTCCGCCACCTCCGTCAGCTTCGACTCGTCCATGAAGTCGACGAGCGCGGCTCCGAAGAAGGAGGGGGTCACGCCCTCGATGTCCGCGTCGTCCGCGACCAGTGCCTGGGCGTAACCATCGAGGTGATCGATCGAGAGGTACCCGGCTTCGAGGGCCCGATCCAGGCCCACTTCGGCCGGCACGTGACCGGCGAAGCCGATGCCAGCGCTGTCCGCCACCTCGTCCAGCGCGTCGAACGCCTCGCGGGAGAGGCCGGGGTGGATCTTCAGGAAGTCGTAACCGGCCAGCTTCTGATGGCGCACCGCCCGGCGGGCCGAGTCCGCGTCGGGAATGCTGTTGCCGTTGATGGACGGGCCCGAGGTGTAGATGTGCGGAGAGAGGATCTCCCCTCGGTTGGCCTGAGCGCGGAGCTCCAGATGAACGGGGGCGCCGAGCATACCCCTGATCGTAGTGATGCCGTTCGTCAGATAGAGGAGCAGGACACGCTCGGTGAAGTCCACTCCGCCGGATTGGCCGCCTGGTATGTGCGCATGCATCTCGGCCAGACCGGGCATGAGATACTTCCGCTGGGCGTCAATCCGCTCCGCTCCCTCGGGAACGACGACGTCGCCCACCTCGCCGATCGCGACGATCCGATCGCCGCGGATCAGAACCGTCTGATTCGAGATCACCCGTTCGGTGTCCATCGGCACGACATGGACGCCCACGAACGCGTAGTCGGCCGAGTCCTCGTCGGTGGAATAGGCGGAGGTGCCGTCGCCGCTTGCTCGGGGGGCGTCCGAGCATGCCGAGGACGCGGCTCCCGCGAGCAGCGTGCATAGCGCCAGCCTGGCGGTGCGTCCGAAAGCCTGAAGGTCCGTGCCTCGCATGCCTCTCGACTCCTGTCCGAATGCCTTCCGGCGAGGTCGCCGTTTGGGCGGGGCGCCGGTTCACGCCGCCGTTTGGGCGGATGGCTACCTTCTTAGCATCCTTCAGCCGGTCGCCGCCAGTCCGCCGAAGCGCCGTTCCCGGCGGCGATACTCCTGCAGTGCCGCGCCGAGCTCCCGGGGGCCGAAATCCGGCCACATCGTGTCCGTGAACATGAGCTCCGCGTACGCGCTCTCCCAGAGCAGGAAGTCGCTGAGCCGCCGCTCGCCGCCGGTACGGATCAGGAGATCCACTTCCGCTTCGGCGGGAGTGGGCAGCGGGATGGGGGGGAGCGCGCCCGCGGCCTCCGGAGGACCGGGCGGTGCAAGCGCCGGCGCCGCCACGAGGCGGCCGAACACCTCGCGCGTGGCGACGGTCTCGAGCGCTCTCGAAGCCCGGAGCCTCGCGGCACGCAGGATCGCGTCCCGGGAGGAGTAGTCCACCGCCAGACGAAGGCGCAGCCGAGCCTGGCCCACCGTCGCCCGCTCGGCGGCGGCTATGGCTGCCCCCAGTGGCGCGGGCAGCCGGTCGCGCCTCCCGATCACGCTCAGCCGAACGCCGCCTTCCGCGCAGCGCCGGACTTCCCGGTCGAGATACTCCCTCAGGAGCTCGAAGAGGCTCCCGACCTCGGTCGTCGGGCGACGCCAGTTGTCGGAGGAGAACGCGAAGAGCGTGAGGATGTCGATCCGCTCGTGCACCGCCGCCTCGACCACGCGCCGCACAGCCCGAACCCCCGCCCGGTGCCCCTCCGCCCTCGGGAGGCCGCGCTGCTGTGCCCAGCGGCCGTTCCCGTCCATGATGATTGCGACGTGAAGCCCGATCCCGAGCGGCTGGTGGACGACTTCGGACATACGACGGTGGGGCGGGCGCCGGAGAGCCTCAGCTCCCACGGGTGTGTCGGATCAGCGCGCTCATGTGCTCCAGGTAGCGGTCGAGCGCGCCCTTTCCGGCCCGGGTGAGCCGGTACTCCGTCCTCGGCCTGCGGCCGCGAAAGTACTTCGTGCACTCGATGTAGCCGGCTTCTTCCAGCTTCCGGGCGTGCACGCTCAGGTTGCCGTCGGTCGCGCCGAGCATCGCCTTGAGCTCACTGAACGACACGCAGTCGTTAGCCGCGAGCGCACTCACGATCGCCAATCGCATCCGGGAATGAATCAGCCTCTCCAGCTTGAGCGGCTCGGCCGATGCTCCCATCACGGTCGACAACCCTTGTTTCGGGGCGTCTCCCCCCACCTCCTTCGTCGCTCTCTTGGCCTTGGCCACCGTCTTCTCCTACCCTCCGTATCGTTGGGCAATCATCGATCCGAAGAGGATCTGCATGACCCCGAAGCCGCCCGCCATCCAGGCGTCGCCCCAGGCGGGCGGCGTGAAGAGCGCCAGTGCGCCGCATGCCAGCAAGCCCGCACCCATGAGCGGCACCACCCGCACCGAGAACGCGCCGCCCGCGACGACAGCCATCCCGTAGGTAAGGAGCCAGACGCCAGGCAACAATTCGACTGGCCCGGCCCGAACCAGCGCCGCCGTCAGGAGGGCTCCGACCAGGAGCGGAGGCACGAAGCCGAGAGCGAACCTCCGGGCGGGACGCAGAGGGATGGCAACTCCGCTGCGCCTCGCCTTCCAGACGAGGCCGGCCACCCCGATCGCAAGCGCCACGGCGGCCGCTCTCAGCCAGACCGCAAGCCAGGCCGCCTCCGTCACCTGACGCGATGCGAGCCAGGCGGCGAGGAGGGCGGTCACGCCCATCCCCACGCCTCCGAGCCCCGGAACAAGCGTGAAAGCAGTCGCTCGCTCCATCGTGGCCCGGATGAAGGAGAGATCCTCAAGGGCTCGGTCGTGCAGCCCTTTCGGCTCCGCGCCGTCGATCGGCCGCAGAGGAGTCACGTTTCTCATGTTCGTCAACCTAATCTTAAGCGTCATAATGTCAAGTACTTTGTCATACAAAGATGAAACCTTTCGCGGGAACGGGCGGGCGCGAATGTTGGGGACGCGAGGCGCTGCCCGGGATTCCGACGCGCCTGACACGTGAGGGAGAGGGTGAGGCTCGGTGCTGACGACGGTTGAGCTCGGACGGACCGGACGGACGATCTCGCGAATCGGTCTCGGCGGGATGTGGCTGTCAATCGAGGGTAGGCCTGACCGGGAGCAGGCGAAGCGGGTCATCCGCAAGGCCGTCGAGCTCGGCGTCACCTTCATCGACACGGCCGACGTCTATTGTCTGGACGAGAACGATCTCAACCACAACGAACGGCTGATCGCGGAGGCTCTGGAGGAGATCGGGGCCACCGGACGGGTGCTCGTCGCCACGAAGGGAGGCCTCACTCGGCCGGAGGGTGGGTGGGAGAACGATGCCCGGCCCAAGAGCTTGCGGGAGGCGGCGCTGCGCAGCCGGGACGCGTTGGGGGCCGAAAGGATCGCGCTCTACCAGCTGCACGCACCCGATCGGAAGGTGCCCTTGGCGGCGAGCGTGGAGGCCCTCGCCGCGCTTCGGGCCGATGGCGTGATCGAAGCGGTGGGCCTCTCGAACGTGGACCTCGGCCAGCTCCGCGCCGCGGAGGAGATCGTCGAGGTGACCTCGGTGCAGAACCGCTACAACCCGTGGGATCGAAGCTCGGAGGAGTCCGGCCTCCTCCGGTACTGCGACGAGAACCGGGTGACCTTCATTCCGTACAGTCCGCTCGGCGGCGCCCGCCGCGTGAAGCTCCTGCAGGCCGACGAGCTCGTGCGCCGGATCGCGGCGGAGCGGGACGCGACCCCGCCGGAGCTGGTCCTTGCGTGGTCCCTCTCGAAGTCGAAGACCCTCGTGCCGATTCCCAGTGCCCGGAGGGAGGGGAGCATCGAGAGCAGCGTGAGGGCCGTCGGCATCGAGCTGGGCCCGGAGAGGGTCTCGCCGCTGGAGAAGGCGTTCGACTCGCTGCCTCCGTAGCTGCGCCTTCACGCCTGGCGGAGTGGCTTCTCAGGCACGCTGTCGGCGGCGGAGCCGTGGAGCCTGGCCCCGTCTCAACGTACCTTCTCCCTGCCTGTTCGGGTTCGGTGCGGGCCGGCCTCTGGCGACTCCGCGCCCAACCCGCCGAGAGTACGAGCTCACTCAGTCGACGAGGAAGCGGGACGGGGAGATGACTTTTCTGAAGGATTCCTTCTACGGAAACACGTTGGGAGCTTGGATCGTGGCCCTCCTCGTGCTGCTCGGCACGCTGGCGGGCGTCTGGCTCCTGGAGCTTCTGGTCCGCCGGCGCCTCCGGCGGTTCGCCGAGGCCACCGCCACCGACGTAGACGACCTGGTGGTGGCGTTGCTGGAGCAGACAAAGTTTCTGCTGCTGCTCGTGATCGCCCTCTGGGCCGCCTCCCGGCCCCTCACACTGCCCGCCCGGGTCTCCGCCGCGCTGGAGGTCGCCGCCGTCCTGGCCTTCCTGGCACAGGCCGGCATCTGGGGGGGCGCGGCCATCACCTTCCTCATCGGCCGGTACCGGCGAGGGGAGATCGAGGCGGACGCGGCCACGATCACCACCATGACTGCCTTGGGATTCGTGGGCCGGATTGTGGTCTGGTCCCTGGTCCTCCTCCTCGGCCTGGAGAACCTGGGCGTGGACGTCACGGCGCTCATCGCGGGCCTTGGGGTGGGGGGCATCGCGGTGGCCTTGGCGGTCCAGAGCATCTTGGGAGACCTCTTCGCGTCCCTCTCCATCGTCCTGGACCGGCCCTTCGTTCTCGGGGACTTCCTGATCATCGGCGAGGACATGGGGAGCGTGGAGCACATCGGTCTCAAGACGACCCGCATCCGGAGCCTCTCGGGCGAGCAGCTCGTGTTCTCCAACGCGGACCTGCTCCAGAGCCGGATCCGCAACTTCGGCCGCATGAAAGAGCGTCGGGTGGTCTTCCGGGTGGGGGTGACCTACGACACGCCGCCGGAGCTGGCCGAGAGGATCCCCTCCTTTCTCCGGGAGATCCTGGGGGAGGAGGAGCAGGTGCGGGTGGACCGGTGCCACTTCAAGGAGCTGGGAGACTTCGCCCTGGTCTTCGAGACGGTCTACTACGTCGAGGATCCCGCCTACATCGTCTACGCCGACATCCAGCAGCGTGTGAACGTGGGGATCATGCGCCGCTTCGAGGCCGAGGGCATCGAGTTCGCCTATCCAACGCAGACGGTCGTGCTCCAGGGGACGGGCGGGTCGCGGGTGGGGGAGGGAGGCGTGCGGTCGGGGGAGGGAGGCGTGCGGCCAGGCGCGAGGGCCTGAGGAACCCGGCCGCCGCCGGCCTCTCGGCAGGACAGCACGCGAGTTGTCTCGAAACGGAGCGGAGGTTCCATGTACGCCGAGCTGTTCCTCGCCGCCCTGCTCGCCTCGACGGGTCCGCTATCGCCGCCCATCATGGCCGGCCCCTCAGGGGGCTCCGCGGCGGAGAGCCCGGATGGCAGCGGCGCGCGGCCGAGCGACGTGCGGCCGAGCGACGAGCCGTACCTGTACCGGATCCTCCTCGTACGTGCGGCCCCGGGCCGCCTGCTCGACCTGATCGAGCGACTCCAGCTCAGGATGGCCGCCTACGAGGCGGCCGGGGAGGGGCGGCCTCACATCATGAGGCACAGCCAGGGCGACCAGTGGGACCTGATGCTGATCTTCCCGATGGGGGATTTCGAGCGCTTCTACGTCCCCGAGCGCACGGAGCGGCGGAACGAGGCCCTGGAAGGCGCGGGCGGCGTCGGGCGTGAGTGGAGTGAGCGACTCGACCCGCTTGTCGCGTGGAGGGAGGATCTGTTCGTCTGGGGGCCGCCGCCGGACCGCCTGGACGCTCGCTTCGAGGGCATGCGCTTCTATCACGTGGAGATGTTCGTGGCGCTTCCGGGCCGGCGAGAGGACCTCCTGCGGCAGCGGGAGATGGAGAACGACTACCTGGGAAGGACCGACCGGCCGCCGAACCTGATCTTCACTCGAGAGGGCGGTGCGCCCTGGGATGTGGTCACGCTCGGGTTCTACCGGGATCTCCAGCACTTTGCGCAGAGGTCCGATCTCACGCCAGAGCAGGCGGACGAGGCGGCGAGAGCGGCCGGCTTCGAGGCGTCGAACCGGATCGGGACCTATCTGCGGACCCTTATCGACTACCACCATGACACGCTGGCGGTGGCCGTGGAGTGACCGCCGCTGCCGCTGGGAGCGGCGACGGGTAGGGGCAGGCCAGGCCGGCGGCGCCCCTCCGGAACCTTCCTTGTTACTAGGTGTTACCAATCGTGGTAACGGTTTGGCATGGGTAAGATCCGACGCGGCGGATACATCTTTCATCACGTGGAAGGGGGATCATGGGCCCTATCACGTTCACGTTTATGAGGACGGGACGCTGATCGTGAAGTGGGATCTTGAGACCGACACGCCCATGCGAGGAGAAGCGACGAGGAAGATCCTCCGCTTGATGCAGGAGCTGAGGGACGAGGGTCAGTTATGAAGATCACGAAGGTGGAAGCGAACAACCGGAAAAAGGCGTTTGAGGTCCGTACGCGGAAGGGGACCTATCCGCTTCCGTATGTGAAGCTGCGGGTTCAGCCTAGCAAGTCCGACCGAGTCGTCGAGGTCTTTCCCGACGCCGAGCTTGGCAGGGAGGCGTTTACGTACCGCCTCGAGTCCGGCCAAGAGGACACGATTCACCTGGACGAGGTGCTAGAGTACAACCAGGATCCTGCGTACTTGATGGAGCTCTTGGTCCACCGCCTGACGGTTGAAGCTCGGGCTGCCGTGGAGGAGAGCGGTCTCAGCAAGCGTGAGCTGATCCGTCGTCTCGGCACGTCAGCGAGTCAGTTCTACAGACTCTTGGACCCGGCCTATCAAGGTAAGTCCTTGGGGCAGCTGCTAGCGCTCCTGCACCTTGTCGGCCGGGAGGTGGATGTGGTCGCGCGACCAACTCGCGCAGTCGTGTAGTGGGCACTGGTGGCCTCGTGACTGCAGATAACAGGCGCACTGGCGGCTCGGGCTGCCGCCCTCGCGCACCCCTCGCTGGTGCCCGGTACGGGCGTCGCCAGCGGCCGGCGTTATATGACAGAGGGCGTGGAAGCACGAACGTTGTGGTGACTCGACCAGAATGACGATTCCAGATTATCAGACTGCTATGCGTCCAGCCTTGGAGTGCCTTGCGGATGGACAAGCGCACTCAGCAGCCTCGGTCCGGGACCACGTGGCGGGGGTCTTCGACATGACTGACGAGGAGCGACGGGAGCTGGTGCCGAGTGGCAAGAAGGGTCTCTTCGCGGATCGCGTCAGTTGACCCCTCACGTACATGAAGAAGGCTGGCTTGCTGGAATCCCCTAAGCGGGGGTTCTACGTCCTCACGGTACGCGGCGAGCAGGTTCTCCGAGACCATCCCACGCGAATCGACAACACCGTGCTCGACGAGTTCCCTGATTTCGGAAGCTGGCGGGAACGCAGCGCGGCTGGACGCCCGAAGAAACCACCTTCGAGCGGCGAAGAGTCCGAAGAGACGCCGGAGGAACAGCTTGATTCGGCGTATCTTGAACTGCGGGCCACCATCGAAGCGGAGATCCTAGATCAGGTGCGATCGATGTCGCCGGAATTCTTCGAACGCCTTGTTGTCGGCTTGCTGGTTTCGATGGGCTACGGAGGCAGCTTACGCGATGCTGGCCGAGCGATCGGTCGCTCCGGGGATGGAGGGATCGACGGGGTCATCAAGGAGGACCAGCTCGGCCTCGATGTAATCTATGTGCAAGCCAAGCGCTGGCAAAACACGGTTGGCCGCCCCGAGATTCAGTCCTTCGCGGGTAGCCTCGACGGGGTCAAGGCCAAGAAAGGCATCTTCATCACGACATCCGGCTTTTCCCGAGAGGCCGAAGACTACACAAGCCGTATCGACAAACGCATCGTGCTCATAGACGGAGAGCGCTTGGCTCGCCTCATGTACGACCACGGTGTCGGTGTCACACTCGTTGAGACTTTCCTCGTCAAGCACCTCGATCTGGACTACTTCATCGAGGAGTAGGCGCCACAAACCCGGGAGCGGAGCGCGCGCTCCGTCACATAACAGGTCCACTGGCGGTTCGCCGCCTGTCGGCGGCCCACGCCCCTCGCACAACCCGGCTGACGCGCGTGTCGCCACCCGAGGGGACGTTATACGCAATGCGGGCGAGGTAATTGGCGGCAGCGAGGTTCGACGCGAACAGAAGGAGGCACGCGGATGAAGATCTGTGAAGTGAGAGGGGGTGGAGGTTTGGA
>JAPULH010000153.1 GCA_027295155.1 Gemmatimonadota bacterium | reverse complement strand
GTGCCCGAGGATGACGGCGTTCCGCACCCGCTTCAGCCGATTGATCTCGGCGATGAGGGGAGCGGCGATCTCCCACTCGAAACGCGGGATGCTCCGCCGGACCTTCTCGTATATGGGATCGGTCGCCTCGGCGACCGCGTCGGTATACTCCAACGTCTCCAACACTTCTGCCTCCGGCCACGGTCTGGCGGCTCAGGATCCTCAGAGCCGATGCTGACTGGGCGGTGCCGCGCCGGGCCCCGCCTTTGCAGCCACGCCGCCTCGCGGCGTACTAGGTGAAAACGCGAGCCCAAGGAAAGTTCCCGCGGCGGGGGCCTTCGAAGGGGCTTTGCCGAGGGCGGCGCGCGGCGCAGCAAGCATGTATTCTTTCTCCGGCACGGGCCCCGTTGCCGCCGGCGCACGCCCGCTCGGGCCAGATTGGAAGGAGCACATGGACCGACGGAGCGCCCAAGAGCGCGTCGAAGAGCTGCGCGAGACTCTCCGGTGCCACGCGCACCTCTACTTTGTGGAGGACGCGCCGGAGATCTCCGATGAGGAATACGACGCTCTCTTCAGCGAGCTGAAGGAGCTCGAGGAGCGCTTTCCGGAGGTGAGAGCGCCCGACTCGCCGACCCGGCGCGTGGGTGCGCCTCCGCTCGAGAGCTTCCCGACGGTCGACCACGTCGTCGACATGCTCAGCCTCGACTCGGCCCCCGACGAGGAGACCCTCCGCCGGTTCGACGATCGAGTGCGGCGCGGCCTCGGCGACGTCGAGCTCGCGGAGTACGTCCTGGAGCCGAAGCTGGACGGCGCTTCCGTCGAGCTCGTCTACGAGGCGGGCGTCCTCGTGCGGGCCTCGACTCGCGGCGACGGCGTGCGTGGTGAGGGGATCACCGAGAACGTGCGCACGATCCCGGCGGTGGCCCTCCGGCTGCGCGAGGACGTCCGGCCGGCGCCCGACTTCCTCGCCCTTCGAGGCGAGGTCATCATGCGAATCGGGGCGTTCCAGGAGCTGAACGAGCGCCTGGTGGAGGCCGATCGAGCCCCCTTCGCGAACCCTCGGAACGCGGCCGCTGGCGCACTCCGGCAGCTGGATTCTCGGGTCACGGCGTCCCGGCCCCTCGACGTCTTCGTCTATGACATCCTGGCCATCGAAGGCGGTGATGACACGCCGGGCACCCAGTGGGAGGGGCTCGAGGCGATCCGGGAGTGGGGCCTCCCCCCGACCGAGATGGCACGTTGCGCCTCCTCCGTGGAGGAGATCCTCGAGCATCACGCTGAGCTTCTGAAGCGCCGCGATGATCTGGACTACGAGATCGACGGCATCGTTATCAAGCTGAACGACCTGGCCGCCCGAGAGCGCCTGGGCGTGACCTCACACCACCCGCGTTGGGCTTTCGCGTACAAGTTCCCCGCCCGCAAGGAGGTGACGCGCGTGCTGCGCATCGTGCCGAGCGTCGGGCGCACGGGCGTCGTCACGCCGATTGCCATGCTCCGGCCTGTCGAGTTGGGTGGGGTGACGGTGAGTCGGGCGAGCCTCCACAATCGCGAGGAGGTGGTGCGCAAGGACATCCGCGAGGGTGACCGGGTGCGGGTGCAGCGGGCGGGTGATGTGATCCCGCAGGTCCTCGAGCGCGTGGAGGAGCCCGGCCGGGAGCGGGCCGAGCCCTGGCGGATGCCCCGGCACTGTCCGTCGTGCGGGTTCGAGCTCGTCGAGCGTGGTCCGTTCACGGTGTGTCTCAACAGCTTCGAGTGCCACGCCCAGCTTGCCGGCCGCATACAGCACTTCGCGTCCCGTGGCGCTCTGGACATCGTGGGACTTGGGGAGGAGACCTCCCGGCTGCTCGTGTCGGAGGGGCTTGTGGCCCGCCTGCCCGACCTGTTCGAGATCGATGAGGATCAGCTCGTCGCGCTGGAGGGGTTTGCGGAGAAATCCGCGGCAAACCTGGTCGAGGCGATCCGGGCTTCCTCGCCGGTCGAGCTTCGGCGGTTCCTCTACGGCCTTGGCATCCCGGAGGTCGGCGCCACCGTCGCGCGCGACCTGGCGAGGCACTACGGAACGCTCGAGCTTCTTCGAGCCGCTTCCGAAGAGGAGCTGCAGGGGGTGGACGGCGTCGGCCCGAAGATGGCGGAGCAGATCGCCGGCTTCTTCCGACACCCACGGAAGGCGGCCCTCCTGGACGACCTGCTGGCTGGCAAGATCCAGCTCCTTGAGACGGAGCCGGCCCCGGACGCGGGGTCGGGGGGAGGGGCCCCGCTCGAGGGTCTCCGGTTCGTCTTCACGGGCGCCCTCGATCGGTGGACTCGCGAGGCCGCCAAGGAGGTCGTGGATGCGCTCGGCGGGCGCGTGACCTCCTCGGTGAGCCGGAGCACCGACTACCTCGTGGCCGGCAGCGATCCGGGCTCCAAGGCGCAGCGGGCCCACGAGCTGGGCATCGAGGTGCTCGACGAAGAGGCTTTCGAAGCGCTGCTCGGGGAGCGGGGCGCCGATTCGGAAGCGGGACGCTCTGGGGAGCTGGGGGCGTAAACCCGAATGGAGAACATCGAGATCGCACGTCAGCTGGACGAGGTCGCCGATCTCCTGGAGATCCAAGAGGCGAACCCGTTTCGCGTGCGGGCTTACCGAAACGCCGTCCGCACGATTCGGGAGCTGGCCGCGCCGCTCGAGAAGATGGTGACCGAGGAGGCCGACCTGACGGCTCTTCCCGGGATCGGGAAGGAGATGGCCCGTCACATCGGCGAGCTCGTGACGGCCGGCGCGATGGGCGTTCTCGCCGAGCTGAGGGAGGCGGTGCCGGCCACGCTCGTACAGATCATGCGCGTTCCGGGCGTGGGTCCGAAGAGCGCCCGGAAGCTCTGGAAGGAGCTCGGGATCGAGGGGGTGGAAGAGCTGAAGGAGGCGGCCGAGCAGGGGCGGGTCGCCGGCCTCAAGGGGTTCGGCGAGAAGAAGCAGGCACAGATCCTTGCTGGTATTGAGCAGTGGCGCCGCCACACCGCACGCTACCGGATCGACGAGGCGGCTGAGTTCGTGAAGCCGCTGCTCGCGCATATGCGCTCACTCGCGCAGGCCGAAAGGATGGAGGTGGCGGGCAGCTATCGGCGGCGGAAGGAGACGGTCGGTGACATCGACATCCTGGTGCTGTCGAGCGAGCCCGAGCCCGTGATGGAGCATTTCCTGGCGTTCCCGGCGGTGGCGGACGTGCTGGCGGCGGGTGACACTCGAGGGTCGGTCATCCTGCGAAGCGGCCTTCAGGTGGATCTCCGGATCGTTCCCGAGGAGAGCTACGGGGCGGCTCTCGTCTACTTCACGGGCTCGAAGGAGCACAACATCCGGCTCCGGCAGCGTGCGCTGGACCGGGGCCTGAGCATCTCGGAGTACGGTGTCTTCGAGCTGCCTCGGGATGCGTCGACAACCGCGGAGGCCGGCGCGCCAGCCTCCGGCGAGGCGCGCGAGGACGGACGCTGGAAGGCCGGTAGAGAGGAGGCGGACGTCTACGAGGCCGTCGACCTACCGTATATCCTCCCTGAGCTCAGAGAGGACCGCGGGGAGATAGAGGCCGCCGAGAAGGGAACGTTGCCCGAGCTCGTCGCCCTGGAGGACCTGCGGGGCGACCTGCAGATGCACAGCACCTGGTCCGACGGGAAGAACAGCGTCGAGGAGATGCTGCAGGGGTGTGTGGATCGCGGCTACGAGTACTTCGCGATCACCGACCACAGCAAGGCGCTCGCGATGATCGATGGATTGGATCGGGAGGCGCTCGAGCGGCAGCTGGAGGAGATCGAGGAGGTAGCGGCCCGCCATCCCGAGATCCGGATCCTCCGGAGCATGGAGGTCGACATCTTGGCGGACGGGGCGCTCGATCTCGAGGACGAGATGCTCGAGGCTCTCGACCTGGTCGTGATCTCCATTCACTCCATGTTCAACCTGCCCGCCGGCCGTCAGACCGAGCGCGTGCTGAGGGCACTCCAGCATCGTGAGGTGGACGTCTTCGCCCATCCAACGGCTCGTCTGATCAACCGGCGCGATCCCGTGAGCTTCGACCTCGAGGAGGTTCTCTCCTGCGCGGCGGAGCATCGTGTGGCGGTCGAGCTGAACGCGAACCCACACCGCCTCGACCTCAAGGACACGCATCTGACGCTCGCCAAGCGGCTCGGCGTCAAGGTCGTGATCAGCACGGACGCCCATCGCGTGGTCGATCTGGATCTCATGTCCTACGGAGTGGAGCAGGCCCGGCGCGCGTGGCTCGAGCCCGAGGACGTGTTGAACACGCTCTCCCGCGACGACTTCCTCGCGTACATCGGGCTGGGATGAGCCCAGGCAGGGCTCGCGGACTTCGGGCTGGAATGAGCCCGGCGGCTCAGCCCTTTTCCTCCTCGAAGCAGACTTCGACGCCCCGCTTGGCAAGCTCCTCCAGATAGGGCTCGAACGGGATCGCCTCGTCGGGCGCCATCACTCCCGTCTCCGAGATGATGTCGCGTCCCATGAACAGGCCGACGATACTCAGAGTGAAGCCCGTACAGCGCATCATCGCCGTGATACCGGTATCGGGATCCTCGCGGTCCATCAGGTTCCAGGTCAGCGTGGTGGGCACGCCGTCCCTCTCTCCCTCCGCGATCACGCGGAGCACGACGAGGTCCGGTTCGCCGGGACGCGCCAGGTGGGGTGACGCAGCGCCGATGAACACGTCGCGGGGCACGATCTCGTGGCCGCCGATGGTGATCGCCTCGTCCGACAGCAGGCCGAGATCGCGGATGGCCCTCATGATCTCCGCGTGTCCGGGGTATCGGAGCGTCTTGTAGGACAGGTGTCCGACCCGGTTCTGGAAGCGCCAAGGTAGGGTGGATGCGCCGCCCGCCGTATGAAACGCCTCGAGGGTTCCGAGCTCGTCGAACTCCAGCTCCTCGAGTTCCGTGAGGGCCTCCCGCTGCTCCAGCTCGCCCCCGGAGATGATCCAGGAGGGCGTCGTGTAGTAGTCGAGCGTGCCCTCGAGCGAGTAGACGATCTGGTACTTGAGGGGAGGCTGCGGGTCCTGGGGGAGACCTCCGACGTACATCCGCACGCGGTCGGTGCGGTCCAGCCGGCGGATGCCCTCGGCGGCGAGCAGCGTCACGAGCCCCGGCGCCAGGCCGACGTCCGGGACGGCCGTGCACCCTGCCTCCCGGGCGCGATCACCCATCGCGAGTTGCTGGAAGACGATATCGGTCTTTCCTCCCAGATCGGCGTAGTCGCAACCGCTCTCGATCGCGAGACGGACGAGATCCACGTTGAACAGGTAGGGGGCGGCCGAGAGCACGATGTCCCGCTCCTCCATCGCGTGTCGCACGGCGTCCTCTTGGGCGAAGTCGAGCTCGAGAAGCTCCAGCCGGTCCTCTTCCAAAGGGATTGTGCGGGGTCGGTTGGGTTGCAGATCCGCGATCACCACGGACTCGATGTCCGGCTGGGCGAGGAGATCGTAGGCGCACGCCGAGCCCTGAAGCCCACCACCGAGAACCAGCACCCTCATCGAACCTACATCCTCACGGAATCAACACCTTCACGGAATCGGCACCCCCATCCGGGATCTCTTCCTCCAAGATGAGCACATGCTGTTGAGCACACGTTGAAGCCGCGACGTTACCCTCCAATCTGAAGGCGCACAACGGCAGACGGGGGCGGACTCGCATGCGAGGTGCGAACGAAGCGCGTGAGGTGAGAACGCCGGCGGCCGGAACGTCGAGGCTTCTCGCCGATCTCGTCCTTTCACGACACAGCCGAGTATCGCTGCGCCGCCAACTCGTGAGCCAGCTTGGCGCGGCGATCCGCTCGGGGCGCGTCGGGCCGGGCCAGAGGCTCCCGAGCGCCAGGTGGCTGGGACCGCGGCTCGGCCTCCACCGCAACACGGTTCGGCTGGCCTACTCGGAGCTGGATCGGCTCTCCCTCGTAAGCCGCAGACCGGGAAGCGGCGTCTATGTTCCGGAGGCGTGGTCGCCCCATGGCGGAACTCTGGAGGACGCCTTCCGCGGTTTCCTGGATCGAGGGCGAGCTTCCGGCTTGTCGGCGCGGCAGCTCGATGACCTGCTCTCGCGGTGGATCCCACGCGGCACCACCCCCTGCCTCTGCGTCGCGGAGCCCGAGCCTGCTCTGCGCTCCATCCTGGTGGCCGAGCTCGCATCTGCCCTGTCGGGCGTGAAGGTCCTGGGCTCGAGCGTGGGGCGTGCGCGCAGGGTGCCGAGCGGTCTGGAAGGTTGCTGCCTCGTGGTCCGGCCGGAGCTCGTGGGGGCGCTCAGAGACACGGATCCCTCCGTGGTCGACGTGGTGCCTATCCGGTTCGCCGGCGCCGGGGCGTGGTGCGGGCCGGTGGGCCGACTGCGACCCGGGTCGGTTCTCGCTCTCATATCGATCAGCCGAGGACTCAGGCGGCATGCTCGCGAGCTCCTCGCCGGCCGGCTCGCGGACGCGATCGGGCTCATTTGCCCCGATCCGCGAAGCCCGCCCGATGTAAAGCGGGCCCTCCGAATCGCCGACTGCGTCTTGGTCGACGTCCTGTGTGCCGTTCGCCTCCGGCCGGCTTTGAGGCCCCGGCCCGGTTCCCGCGTGCATCCCCTCCGTCTGATCGCTCCGGGCTGGATCGACGAGATGGCACGGTACTTCGGTGCGGAGCGGCGGAGTTGACCGCGCCGGGCGGAACTTGAACGCGCTCGGGGCATAGGCTAGGATCACGTGCTCCGGATGCCCGCTGGAAGTTGCGAGCCCGGATGCCGTTGGCCCGTGGTGTAACCGGCAACACACTTGGCTCTGGACCAAGAGATTCCTGGTTCGAACCCAGGCGGGCCAATCGAATCGTCTGAGGTGAAGGGGTCCGTCGTGGGCGCCGGCGTCGGCGCAGACTCCTTCACTTTTTCGTTCTCGGAGGGGTGGCCGAGTGGCTTAAGGCGGCGCCCTGCTAAGGCGCTGGGCCGAAAGGCCCTCGTGGGTTCGAATCCCACCCCCTCCGTTTCTCCCGGGACGGGTGGCCGAGCGGCTCAAGGCGCACGCCTGGAAAGCGTGTGGGCACCACGAGTGCCTCGTGGGTTCGAATCCCACCCCGTCCGTTCCCACGCGACATCCTTCCTGTTGCGTGATTCCAGTCGGGGAAGGGGCGCGGCGAGACGTATCTCGGAGGGGTGGCAGAACGGCAATGCACCGGTCTCGAAAACCGGCGCCCTCACGGGCTTGAGGGTTCGAATCCCTCCCCCTCCGCTTTATCTGACAACGACTTACGGATTTCTCCGGATGGCCAGCACTTCTTCTTTTTCGCGGGTGTTACCCAAACTGTTACCCGCGCCGGTCAATCCAAGCTGTTTCCCCGCCTTGTCGAAGTAGCCGCCCACGTCCGA
>JAPULH010000152.1 GCA_027295155.1 Gemmatimonadota bacterium | reverse complement strand
ACACGAACGATGCGGCCTCTACGGTCACCCGTCTCGTCGACATGGGGGTCGAGCCCTTCAACGTCGCTTCTGCCGTAAGCCTGATCACCGCGCAGCGACTGGTGCGGCGGATCTGCGAGAACTGCAAGGAGGAGGCGACTTATCTGCCGGAGGTGTTCTCCGCGGCCGGCATCCCGGAAGACGCGCTTGCCGGCTGTACGCTCTTCAAGGGAGCCGGGTGCGACAAGTGCAGCGGCTCGGGCTACCGGGGCCGGCAGGGGCTGTACGAGGTGATGCGGATGAGCCGGGCCCTGAGACGCATGGTCCTGCAGGGCGCCTCCACGGATGATCTGAAGGCTCAGGCAATCGAGGAGGGCATGGTAACCCTTCGGCAAGATGGCTTGCTCAAGGTGAAGCGGGGCATCACGACCCTCGACGAAGTGCTCAAGGAATCCGCCGCTTGAGCGGCGAACGCGGCACGAAAAGGGAGAGATCTCATTGACTACGGAAAGACCTGCGACGGACCGGCTGGCGGTCGAACAGTCGCCGGCGCTCGGCATGCGCGGCCTGCTCGAGGAGATGATCGGCAAGGGGGCGTCGGATCTCCACATCAGCGTGAACGAGCGTCCAAAGCTCCGCATCGACGGCCGGCTGATGGCCATGGGCGGCGAGCGGCTGAGACCCAAGGACACTCTGGAGCTCGCCTACTCCGTCCTCACCGAGCAGCAGAAGAAGCGTTTCGAGCAGGACTCCGAGCTCGACTTCTCGTTCGCCGTGCCGAAGCTGTCGCGCTTCCGTGGGAATGTCTTCCGCCAGCGTGGGAGCGTGGCGATGGCAATTCGGCAGATTCCTTTCGAGATCCGCTCTTTCGAGGAGCTCGGAATGCCGCCCGTCGTGGCGAAGATGGCCGACAAGCCCCGTGGGCTCGTGCTGGTCACGGGACCGACCGGTTCCGGCAAGTCGACCACTCTCGCCGCGATGGTCGACAAGATCAACTCGGAGCGGGAAGCTCACATCATCACGATCGAGGACCCGATCGAGTTCGTGCATACCCACAAGAAATGCCTGGTCAATCAGCGTGAGGTGGGAGCGGATACGGAGGGGTTCGCGCGCGCCCTGAAGTACGTCCTGCGCCAGGACCCGGATGTCATCCTGATCGGCGAGATGCGCGATTTGGAGACGATCCAGGCGGCGCTCACTATTGCAGAGACGGGGCACCTGGCGTTCGCCACCCTTCACACGAACTCGGCGGCCGAGTCGGTCAACCGGATCATCGATGCCTTCCCCTCCCACCAGCAAGGGCAGGTGAGGGCGCAGCTGGCTTTCGTGCTCGAGGCCGTGATCACGCAGGTCTTGCTCCCGAGAGCGACCGGCGATGGACGCGTCGCGGCGGTCGAGATCATGCTGGCCACACCTGCGATCCGGGCCCTCATCCGCGATGACAAGATCCATCAGATCTACTCGGCACTGCAGACCGGCAAGAAGCTCGGCATGCAGACCATGAACGATGCCCTGTACGCGCTCTACATGCAGGGAGACGTCACCATCGCCGAGTGTCTGCGGGTGAGCTCGGATGCGTCCGAGCTGCGACGTCTTCTGGGCGAGCCAGAGGGGACCGATCACGCGGGCGGCGGATCGCGAGGCGGCGAGGTCATCCGGCCGAACGCCGCCGCAAGTCGCTAATAGGTCGTTGAGAAAACTAGGCCGCCCGGAGACCTCAGGGATACGGCCTGAACGAATAGCCTACAGGTAGCCAGATGCCCGTTTTTGCATACAGCGCGAGAACCGTAGGAGGAGAGCTCAAGCAGGACGAGATCGAGCTCCCGACGCGGGACGAGGTCATCAAGTACCTTCGCAAGCGCCGGCTCATTCCGGTCACGGTGCGCGTGAAGCCGAAGGAGATCAAGCTCGGGATGAAGCGGAAGGTCAAGACCCGCGAGATGGTCGTCTTGACCCGCCAGTTCGCGACGATGATCAACGCCGGGCTGCCGCTCGTGAAGGCTCTGCAGATCCTCGCGGAGCAGGTCACGAACCCGACGATCCAGGCTGCGATAGAGAAGGTCGTCCACGATGTCGAGTCGGGCGACACGCTGGCCCACGCCCTGAAGGAGCACCCGAAGCTTTTCTCGCCCCTGTACGTGAACATGGTGGATGCGGGCGAGGCGGGTGGCATCCTGGACACGATTCTCCTCCGGCTCGCCACGTTCCTCGAGAAGGCGGACGCGCTGGCCCGGAAGGTGAAGGGCGCGATGATCTACCCGGCCGTGGTGTTCTCGGTGGCCGCCCTGGCGATCGCGATCCTCCTGCTGTTCGTCATCCCGACGTTCGAGAGCATGTTCGCTAGCTTCAACCAGGAGCTGCCGCTCCCGACGCGCATCGTGATCGGGCTCTCCAACTTCCTGCAGGGCTATTGGCTCTGGCTCCTGATCGGAGGCGTCGTGGCAGGAGTCCTCTTCCGGAGATGGGTCGCGACGTCGAGTGGCCGGCTGCTGTTTGACCGGATGCTGCTCCGGGCGCCGCTGCTCGGGCCGCTCGTTCGGAAGTCGGCGATCGCCCGCTTCACTCGCACCTTGAGCACCCTGCTGAGTGCGGGCGTGAACATCCTGGAGGGCATGGAGATCACGGCGCGTACCGCCGGGAACCGGGTGATCCACGATGCCGTCATCGAGAGCCGCGCCTCGATCGCCGGAGGTAAGTCCATCTCGGAGCCACTGCGGCAGAGCGGCGTGTTCCCGCCGATGGTGACGCAGATGATCAACGTGGGCGAGGAGACCGGCGATCTGGATGGGATGCTCGGGAAGATCGCCGACTTCTACGAGGACGAGGTCGACGTGGCCGTGGAGAGCCTTCTCAAAGCGCTCGAACCGGCGATGATCGTGATTTTGGGAACCATCGTTGGTGGGATGATCATCGCCATGTACCTTCCGATCTTCGGCATGGTCAACGCCGTCCAGGGGTAGTGAGTGGGCGCCGGATAGCCGCGTCGGAGCACCTGGGCAGGTCGCTGAAGAACCCTGGCGGGTCGCGCGGCCTCCCTGTTGCAATACCTCTGGTCTTTTGCGCCACCCTTCGTACCATGCCGTCCTCGTTGCCGGACCCTGTTGATGCCCGATCGCCCGTGAAGGCACGGGATTCCGCGCCCCAGAGCCTTTTCTTCCGTTTCGGCAGATGGCTTGCACTACGCTTCCCCACCGGCCGGATCCGCCATGCCGATACGACCGGTTGCGATTCGGATGAGGTGGACGGCCAGCTTGACTTCGCCGACGACACCACAGGCTCAGGTCGCCGAGCGGGGAAACGGACTCCGAGCCGAAGCGGAGAGAGATCCGATGAAGGGAGTCGTGTTCCAGCTGCTCGAGGATGTGGCCCAACGCGAATACGGGCACGAGGCGTGGGATCAGCTCCTCGCGGCCGGTGGCGCACCGTGGCCACGGTCCCACCCTGCGCTTCTGACCGGTTCGCGGGCCGACACCGCACCCACGGAATTGGATGCGCTCTCGGCGCTGAGGCGCACGGGTCGCAGGGCGATCCCCCTGCTAGCCAATCTCTACCCCCAGCTGTTCGTGAACGCGGAGAACACGCGCTCCTTCCTCGTGATCCTGGCGGGAGGAGTGATCATCGATCCGAAGCGAGGGCTGGTCCGGTGGGCGGCCGCCGACTCCGACTTTCGCGTGCTTCCCGGCCCCGATGGCGACTTGTTTCTTGGTTACCGGTCGAACCGGTATCCCTGCGCCCTGGCCGAAGGCCTGATCGAGGGGGCGGCCGACTATTATGGGGAGGCGGTCGGCCTGTCGCAGCTGAAGTGCCGCGGGCGGGGCGACAACCGATGCCTCTTCTGGATCAGCGTCGGGCGGGTCTGAACACCCTTCCGTCCTCGCCGCACGTGGCCGGGAAGATTCCGGCCGCCTAGTTTCAGCCGTGGCATGCGAACGATCGAGCTCCGAACGACCCGCCGAGAAGAACTCGTGGACATCACCCGCGAGGTAGAGCGGCGGATCACGGAAGCCGGTCTGGACGATGGGGTCTGTGTGCTATGGTCGACGCACACGACCAGCGGCCTGACCGTGAACGAGGGTGCCGATCCCGCCGTCGCCCGCGATATCGAGGAGTGGCTCACTTCAGCCGCTCCCCGGAGTGGCCGCTACCGGCATCTCGAAGGCAACGCCGATTCCCACATCAAGACCACGCTCGTCGGCCCGGGCCTGACCCTGCTCGTGTCGGGAGGGCGACTGCAGCTAGGGCGCTGGCAGCGTGTCTTTTTCTGCGAGTTCGACGGGCCCCGGACGCGGAACGTGCTTCTCCAGCTCCTGGCCTCCGCGTGAGGGCGGCGCCTCCCCGGTGGCGGGGGCTCGCGTGTGCAGTCGGCGCGCCGCAGGCTACGGTGCTGGCCGAGCTGGGGGAGCCCGAGGCGCGGCAGGTGACGGGTGTGGAGGAGTGGTTGGTGTTCCGCGCCTCCGGCTGCACGCTGCGCCTTCGGTGCGTCGCCGACGACGGAGAGGTGCTCCGCGTGGCCTCCTGGAGCGTATCCTATGAGGCAGGGCCGGCCACGCTACGCGAAGCTGCCGACCCGCTGGGCCTGTGGCCGGCGTGTGCTCCCGACGAGGTGGCCGCGCGCTCGGAGCTTCCCCTGATTCGGCGCGCCGTAAGGGTGCCGGGCGTACCGCCGCGCTCCTGCACCGCCGCGATCCGCGGCGGCCGCATCCGTCGGCTTGCCCTGTTCGACGAAGAGCCAGACTGGTTGTAACGCCTTGTAACGTAGCTACTTGGTGTCGTTCATCGGCGTTTTCTCGCCTGCTGCCCATTGCAATTTGCCAGTAAGGGCAGTTTCTTAGAGAGGTCCCGTCCCGTCCCATCGACCCTCCCCGGACGGGATACGTTAATGAACGGATGGTCGAGCCAGCAAACCACGCCGCTCACCACCACGCGTGTCCTGTACTGGATCTACGCGGGGCGCTTGGTGGTCAGCTTGGCCATATACGGCACGGCGATCATCGTTGGGGATCTCTGGCGCGCCGCGGGAGCAGAACCGGACTCGGGCTTCCGAACGATCGCCATCTTCGGCCTCGCCACGGCTGCCTTCGCGACGCCGGCCGCCTACTGGTACAGCCACATCCACGGTGGCAAGCCGCGCCGGCCTTTTCTCCTCTCGCAGGCGCTTCTCGACCTCCTGATCGTCACGGGCATCGTCCACATCACGGGCGGCAGTCAGAGCTTCTTTCCGCCACTGCTGTATATCGCTCTCGTTTCAGGCTACGCGCTGATCCTGCCCTTCGCGTACACGCTCGGTCTGACCCTCCTCGTCGGAGCGACGTACCTGCTCGACCTGATCGTGGCCTACCCGGCGCAGCTGGGCGGCACCGTGCTCTTCCAGATCGCCGTCTTCGCCATCGTGGCGACGGTGGCCGGCATGATCGCCGGACGGCTGCGCCAGGTGGGTCAGGAGCTCCGGACGCTCGAGGGAGAGCTCCGTCGCCTGCGTCTCGGAACGGCGGATGTTTTGCGTACGCTGAGCTCTGGTGTGGTCACGCTGGACGAGTCCGGACAGGTCGCCTACATGAACCCCGCCGCCGCGGAGCTTCTGGGGCTCGACTCCGACATGTGGCTGGGTCGCGACCTGCTTCCGGAGCTGAACCGCAGGGCCCCGGAGATCAGCAGAGCCGTCCGCGAGACCATCCGAAAGCGGGCAGTCGTCCGAAACCGTGAGGCTCTGGTCGATGGCGCGCAGTCGGCCTCGAGGCGCGATCGACTGGCTTTGGGCACGGCGCCGTCCCGCTCCGACGTCGGTGGCTCGACGAGCGTCGCCGGCTCCCCTTCCGCCGGAGTTCCTGTGTCGGTCAGCACGGCCCTGCACTCTCCACCCGACGCGCCCCCCTCGGTCACCCTGGTTCTGCAGGACATGCGCGTCGTTCGCCAGCTGGAGAACCTCCGCCTTCGGACGGGACGTCTCGAGGCCGTGGCGGAGCTCTCCGCCTCGCTCGCGCACGAGATCCGCAACCCGATGGCGTCGATCCGAAGCTCCGCCGAGCAACTCGCCCGGCGGGCCGGAGACGACGAGGATGAGCAGATGCTCACCGGCCTCATCGTGCGGGAGGCGGATCGCCTGACCCGGTTGCTCGGCGAGTTCCACAGCTTCGCGCGCGTAGACGTCGTGGAGCGCAAGCCGATCGACGTCGAGCGTCTCATCCATGAGGTGATCGACGTGGTGCGTCAGCGGCCGGAAGCGCAGGGACGCGCGGAGTTCGAGGTGGAGGCCCGCGGCCACCTCGCCGACCTATGGGGAGATCCGGACCTCCTCTACCGGATCCTGTTCAACCTCATCCTGAACGCTGTGCAGGTGGGCGCTCCAGACCGCCCCGTCCGCGTGAGGATCGTGGCCGACTCCCTGGGGCCGATGTTCGTGCCCGGCCGTCCTGAGCTGGGAGAACCCGTTCGAATCCGTGTGATTGACGACGGACCGGGGATCGATCCCGACGACATGAGCCGGATCTTCGACCCCTTCTTCACGAGGCGGAAGGGTGGTACGGGAATGGGTCTGGCTATCGCCTGCCGGGCGGTCCAGGCCCACGGCGGCGTGTTGCTGGCCAGTTCGGAGCCCGGCAAGGGGGCTGCCTTCTCGGTGGTCATTCCTCGCCGGGATCTCAAGAATCGGCTTTCCGAGGCCGACATACCCAAACTCAACATGAGCGAGCCATGAGCGACAAACCGGTACTGCTGCTGATCGACGACGAACAGGGGGTGATCGACACGCTGAGCCTTCTCCTCAACGAAGAGGGCTTCGAGGTCGTGTCCGCGCTGACAGGCGCCGACGGGCTGGAACGGTTCGACGAGGTGCGGCCCGACATCGTCCTCACTGACATCCGGATGCCGAAGATGACCGGCGTGGAAGTGCTCCAGGAGATCCGGGAGCGCGACCCGAACACCCCGGTCGTTCTCCTGACCGCCCAGGCCTCGCTCCAGTCGGCGATCCAGGCCGTCAACGCCGGGGCCACGCACTACGTCCAGAAACCATGGGTCAACGATGAGCTCGTGGCGATCCTTCGCCGCTCGCTCTCCTACGGCACCGTCGCGCGGGAGAACACCCGCTTGAAGAAGGAGATCCGCAAGCGGGACACGAGGGAGGCGATCCGGCCGATCGGCCGGAGCGCGACCTTTCGCAAGTCGCTGAAGCTCGCCGACACGGTCGCGGCGAGTGATTCCACGATCCTCCTCCGCGGCGAGAGCGGATCAGGGAAAGAGGTGTTCGCCCAGTACATCCATGAGATGTCCGACCGGGCCGACCAGCGCTTCCTCTCGCTGAACTGTGCCGCGTTGCCGGAGGGTCTTCTGGAGTCGGAGCTGTTCGGCCACGTGAAGGGTTCCTTCACCGGCGCCGTCCGCGATAAGGAGGGGCTCTTCGTCGCCGCCTCGCGGGGTAGCTTCTTCCTGGACGAGGTGGGGGAGATGGCGCCGTCCACCCAGGTGAAGCTCCTCCGGGTGCTCCAGCAGCGGGAGGTGATCCCGGTGGGATCGACCAGGCCCGTGGCGGTTGACGTACGGTTGATCGCCGCGACGAATCGTAATCTCGAGAGGGACATCGAACAGGGAAGGTTCCGCAAGGACCTGTACTACCGACTGAACGTGATTGCGGTGGAGATACCCCCGCTGCGGGAGCGGGTGGAGGACGTCCCGTTGCTGGCCGAGTACTTCCTTGAGCGACATGCCGCGGAAGGCAAGGAAGCTCTGAAGAAGATCTCGGCCGAGGCGATGGCCATCCTGCAGGAGTACCAATGGCTGGGCAACGTGCGGGAGCTTGAGAACGTGATCGAACGCGCCGTGGTCCTCACGTCCGGCTCGGCGATCGGACCGGACGCGCTCCCGGAGCGTCTGCGGGAGCCTCCGTCCGTGCCGCTCGTCCAGGAACGGTCGCCCGCGAACCCCGCTCTCGAGGTCATTGAGAGGGCGTACATCGAGCACGTGCTGCGGGCGGAGGGCGGCAACAAGACGAGAGCTGCCGAGTCCCTCGGGATCGACCCGAGCACCCTCTACCGGAAGATCAAGCGGTACGAGCTCGAGTCCTGAGCGGCGGCCTTTGCAGGAGAACGGCCTCTCCTTGCATCCTGCAACGCATGGCGGGCCAGTCGCGTGGATCGGCGTCGGAGAGATGACCGTAACCAGTTGATGTTGAGTGAGTTAGTACGGAGACCCCTGTGGGGCACGGCAGTTGCCCTACCGATCAGCAACGGTGAACGCTTCCCCGCCGCCAACACCGCGATCGGCAGGGGCAAACAACAATCAGGAGATGGATGAAATGCTCCGCACGAAACTGCACGACTCGAAAGGCTTCACGCTCATCGAGCTGCTGATCGTGGTGGTGATCATCGGTATTCTGGCCGCTATCGCCATCCCGCAGTTCGCGAGCACGAAGGAGAAGGCCTACGACGCGTCCGCCAAGTCCGATGTCCGGAACATGATGGCCGCGCAGGAAGCCCACTTCTCCACCCAAAACGTGTACTGGGGCGGCTCGGTCTCGTCCGCCACGGACGGTGGGACCGCCTCCATGGGTGGCGACACGTTCCGGGCCAGCCCGAACGTGGCCGTGACAGCTACGTCGGCCACGAACGGGTACACGATCTCCGGAAAGCACAACGCTTCCTCCAGGAGCTGGTGTGTGGACACGACCCCGTCGGGGAACTCGAACGTCCAGAGTTGCTAGGGGGATCAGCTAGAGGGGAAGCCAAGCCTTCGAGCCTGTTCGAGCCTGAAGGTAAAGCGCGAAGCGACGGCCGGCCGCCACAGCGGCCGGCCGTTGCTTATGGGGGTGTGGCGCTCCGGCTGCCCCGCGTCTCTTTTCTCTTGTTGGAGAGCTGCTAATGTTGGAGAGCTGCTAGAGAAAGGGACGCGGGACGGGAGTGATTCGGGACCGATCGGAGAGGCTCAAGAGTGTGGTCGGGATCTTTCTGGTCCTGGCTCTGGGCGCCGCCTTCCTGTGGGAGGTGCTCTCGCTGGCCGGCGTCCCGATCGCCCGCGACATGCAGCTGTTCTTCGTGCCGCAGAAGCGGTTGCTGTGGGACGCTCTTCAGGCCGGTCGACTGCCCCTGTTGACGCCGCTGCTCGGCAGCGGGACGCCGCTCTTCGCCAACTTCAAATCCGGGGCGCTTTATCCGCCCAACTGGATCTACGCCGTCGTTCCCTTCTTCGTTGGGTTCAACGGCCTGCTCGTTTTTCACTTCCTGCTGGGCGGCG
>JAPULH010000151.1 GCA_027295155.1 Gemmatimonadota bacterium | reverse complement strand
CGTCTTCCAATCGTGCCACAGCACAAAAAGGCCGAGCGCCCCGAGCGGCAGGAGCGACATCGTATGGTTCGCCGCGCCCAGGCCGAGCACGAAAGCGATCAAGATGAGGATCCGATCGCCGCGTGCCGTACCGGCGTGATCCTCCCAGACCATCGCCAGGTAGGTGACGACCGCGACTACGAGGAGCGACAACGTGTAGACCTTCGCGTTGACGTTGGACTGGCTCCATACCGTGAAGGCGGTCGCCCCTACCCAGACACTGGCCCAGGCCGCAACTACGACCACGAGGCGACGCTCCGCGAAGTGGGCCCAGATCCGGGCCACGGCCAGGAACCAGAACGCCGCAGCGGCAGCCGAGACCGTCGCACTGAGGAGGTTGATGCGCGCCGCCACGCCCAACCCCGTCCAGCCGAGCAGCAGCTCCCACACCCGGCCGACGACTACGACGAGCGGATTCCCGGGTGGATGAGGGATCCCGAGGATATGAGCCGTGGCGATGTATTCGGAGGTATCCCAGAAGGCCGTTGTGGGCGCGAGCGTGAGAACGTAGACAGCCCACACCAGTAGGCCGCAGGCGATCGACCACCCCCATACCGGTAGCGGTCCCACCCGTTCATATTCGATCGCCGAGACGGTTCGGTCCACCGGGTTCACCCTTCGTGGTCGAGAGATTTAGCAGGTGGCTGAAGGACTCCAGCGACCTGCTGGCCGTCGATAAAGGCAAGAGAGCGCCTCGGCCGAAGATCGCGCCGAGGGCGGATCAGCGGCGCAACAAGCTAAGGCCGGTGGGCCCAGGGGCCAACCGAACGCGGCTTCCGCTCCCCCGAGGCTGTGCTCGCCGTCGTTTGACACCGTTTCCGGGCGGGTCGAGATTGCCCGTCCGAGGGCGATCGAGAGAGAAGGCCACCAGCAGCCATTCGCTGCCTGCACCACGAGGAAGGCGAGACGACACGCAAGGAGCGCATCCGCGCCGAGATCACCGACCCGGGCAACCAGCCAGAGTACGTGCGAAACCTGTTCGGACGAGTCGCCCGCCGGTACAACCTCACGAACGATGTGATGTCACTCGGCTTGCACCGCAGGTGGAAGCGTTATCTCCTCGAATTGGCCGGCCTGGAGCGCGGCCTTCGCGTTCTCGACCTGGCGGCCGGCACGGGAGATCTGGCCCTTGGAGCGGCCGGCACGGCGAGCGCGACTCCCCCGGCGAGCGTTGTCGCCGCCGACTTCACTCTCGAGATGATGCGTGTGGGGCGGAAGCGTCCGGGCGCCACCTCGATCCAGTGGATCAGCGGTGATGCCCTCGATCTTCCCTTTCCCGACGCCAGTTTCGACCGCGTCCTGATCGGATACGGCCTGCGCAACTTCGCCGATCTTTCGGCCGGGCTCAGGGAGATCCTCCGCTGTCTGCGGCCGGGTGGCCGTCTGTTGTCGCTGGATTTCGGGAAGCCCGGCTCGCCGGTGCTTCGGCGGCTCTACTATCGTTACCTGGAGGCGTCCACGACGGCGGTCGGATGGCTGCTTCACCGGGATGTGGAAGCGTATCTATACATCCCGGAATCGCTGCGACGATATCCCGCGCAGCGGGAGTTGATCGGATTGATGCAGGGAACGGGATTCGTCCGCTGCGGTTTTCTGGAGCTTCTGTTTGGTACGATGGCGATCAACTTCGGCGAGCGCCCAGCTCTCGCGTCAGCTTCCTAGAGACCCTTGAAGCGGTACGGCCTTCTAGCTCTCCCCCTGCGACTTCCAGAGCGTGAGCTGGCGCTGACCCGTTTCGCTCTCCTCGAGTCGCACGGTGAGCGTCGCTCCATCCTGGAGCTTCATGTCGTCGCGCATCTCCTGCGGGATCGTGATTCGTCCGCCACTTCCGACTGTCACCGTGGAATAGTACATCACACGATAGATGGCCATCTGCCCTCTCCCGGAGATGTCCGCTTGTATCGAGGCGCCCGCACGGGTCGCCGGCGAACCGGCGCGAATACCGAGCCACGCACCGATATGTGCCGCAAGCTTTTAATATACGCCAAGCTACGCTGCCGGGAACAGCGGCACCCGCGGGACTTGCGACCGTCCTCGCCGAGGTTCCCGTGACCGAGATGGCGATCCGACTCCAGGGTGTGAGCAAGTCCTTCGGCGCACAGACGGCCGTCGACGAGCTGGATCTCCACGTGCCTCGAGGTTCGATCTACGGATTGCTCGGGCCCAACGGGGCCGGGAAGACAACCGCCATCCGGATCATGCTCGACATCATCGGACCGGACCGCGGCGAGGTCGAGTTGCTCGGATCCCCGGTGGACGACGCGGTCCGCGAGCGGGTCGGCTACTTGCCCGAGGAACGTGGACTGTACCAGAAGATGCGAGTGGCCGAACACCTGGCCTTCCTCGGCGTGCTCAAGGGAATGCGCCGAGACGCGGCGCGCCGCGAGGCGGAGCGTTGGCTCGAACGCATGGAGCTGATCGACCGGGCGAATGACGCCGTCGAGACGCTGTCCAAGGGCATGCAGCAGAAGGTCCAGTTCCTTTCCACCGTGCTTCACCGTCCGGAGCTCCTGATCCTCGACGAGCCGTTCGCCGGCCTCGACCCCCTCAATGTTGATCTCCTCAAGGAGATCATTCTGGAGCGATCGAGAGAGGGGGCGACCGTCCTCTTCTCGACACACCTCATCGAGGACGCCGAGCGCCTGTGCGACCGGGTTTGCATGATCGCGGGGGCGCGCAAGGTACTCGACGGCCGTTTGGTCGAGATCAAGGCCTCGGCCGGCCGCCAGGAGGTGGCGCTCGGCGTGGACGGAGACGCCGACTTTCTGCGGGAGTTGCCGTTCGTGGTTCGGATCAGCGATCACGGGAACTACTTCGAGGTGCGTCTGGCCGATGGCGCGGATCCTCAGGAACTCCTCCGCGCCGCCTTAGAGGCGGGCGTTGCCGTCCGACACTTCGAGTTGGTGGAGCCATCGCTGCGGGAGATATTCCTCGATCGGGCCGGCCGCCGCTCCGCGGACTCGATCGGGCGGACGGGCGGTGAACGGGCGGCCCACCCCCGGCTGCGAGCCTCGCCGTGACCGCAAAGGTCTGGGCAATCACCAGGCGGGAGTACCTGGAGCGGGTGCGGACCCGCTGGTTCCTCATCTCCACGTTCGGCCTTCCTCTGGTGCTCGTCGCCCTGATGTTCTTGCCGAATTACCTGATATCGCGCGGTGGATCGGGCGACTCGTCGATCAGGGTGGGCGTGGTCGACCTCGGGCGAGGGATGAGCGAGGAGCTGGGCCGAACGCTCGAGGAAGGCTGGATCGTTAAGCCGCTGGAGAGCTCGGCTGGCGACACGGAAGGTGATCTGCGGCAGATCCTGCTCCGATCGGACCTCGACGCCGTGCTGCTCCTGAGCGCAGACATCGGTGAGGGTGGCGAGGCTCGGCTGCTCACCCGCCAGGCGATCTCGAGCCGGCAGGAACGCGCGATGCGCCTCGGCATCCGGGACGCGCTCGTGACCGTGCGGCTCAGAGAGAGAGGCCTGGACGAGGTGAACACCGATTGGTTGCTGCGCGGCGCGGACCTCCAGGTGACACGGATCAGCGCTGAAGGCGAGCAATCCCGCGAGATCTTCCAGGCGCTGGCGCTGGTGTTCGCCGGGGTAACGTACATGATGTTTCTCGTGTACGGGCAGCTCATCGTGCGGGCCGTGCTCGAGGAGAAGACCTCCTACGTCGTGGAGGTGATGGTGTCGTCGGTGCGGCCATGGGAGATGATGCTGGGCAAGATGTTCGGGGTCGGCGCCGTCGGGCTCACGCAGATCGGCATCTGGGTGGTGGTCGCCGGGTTGCTGGCGACGTTCGGGCTGTCCGGCGCCGCGGCCGCGCTGGCCGAGAGGGGCATCGATCTATCCCAGCTGCGGTTCCCGGTCGGCTTGTTCGCGTGGGCGCTGACCTACTTCGTGCTCGGGTACTTTCTGTATGCCGGACTTTTTCTGGCCGCCGGAGCGTCGCTGAGCAACGAGCAGGACGCCCAACAGGTCGTCACGCCGCTCGTGCTCCTGATTGTCGTCGGGTTCGTGCTCGTGATCAGCGTCATCGAGACTCCGGACTCCCCATGGGCCGTTGTGGGATCGCTGATCCCGTTGTTCAGCCCCATGATCGTCCCCGCCCGGATGGCGATATCGCACGTTCCTTTCTGGGAGCTGGCCGTCTCGCTCACGCTCCTCGTGCTGAGTCTGCTGGGCGCTGCCTGGCTGGCGGGACGGATCTACCGGGTGGGCGTTCTGATGAGGGGAAAGCGGCCGAGCCTTCCCGAGCTGCTGCGCTGGGTGCGCCACGGGTGAGGCTCCGGGCCGCCGGCAGCTGGCTGCTGATCGCGGTGCTGGCCGGAGCCGCGTGCGGCCGTGGCGGCGGGGC
>JAPULH010000150.1 GCA_027295155.1 Gemmatimonadota bacterium | reverse complement strand
GAGGGGAGTCCGCTGCAGAGCTCTATGGTAACCTCTGCCATGGAGGTCTCGGCCGGGTCCAGGTGCCAGCTCCAGGGCGAGTTGTGATCTCCCCTTCCGGGTCCCGCCAGGAGCGGCCCGATCGGGATGTTAGCGACGCTCAGCCCCTCCCTGAGGTCGAACAGTTGAGCGATCGTCCCCGCGTTCGTCACCCAGGCCCGAAAAACCTCGCCCTCCACGTCGAAGGTGGCGAGGACGCCCCCGCTCAGCTCGTCGCCGGGGCCCGACACGCCGTCACTGCACGCCGCCAGGACGCCGAGGAGGAGCAGACCGGCCGTGAACCCGGTCGGGCCAGATCGCCTGCCGAGCCAAGGCACGCGACGGCCTAATGCTCCGATTCGTTCCTTTTCCACGAATGCGTTTTCCCCGCAGCAGCTGCTCTCGGATGGCGGTACCAGAGATGGCGGTACCAGAAAGGCCACCGGCACGTTCCGATACAGGGGGGCGAACGGTAGCCTCGCTTCGGGTCGCCTTCGTATGTTGCCGACCGCGCCAGCGGCGTAGCACGGCCGCTGTGCCGTCGATCGCGCAACGGACGACCGACGAAACCCCTATCACGGGAGGATCCCATGCATAAAGTCCCGCCCATCCTCTGTCTCATCCTCGGCGCCGTGTTCGCAGCGGCCCGGCCCGCTGCGGCCCAGGACGGGGATACGCCCCCTACGCTCCGCATCTCGATGTTCCAGTGCCACTGGGACAAAGTTGATGATGCCATGGAGCAGTTCGAGGAGATCACGCTGCCGGTCTGGAATGAGCTCGTGGACGAAGGGATGATCATGGACGCGGGGACGTTCATCCACGCCTGGGCCGACGAATGGAACGTCGGGATCTACACCGTCGCGCCGAGCATACAGGCCGTCCTGGACTTCACTGCGGAGGCCGGGCGCCGGATCGAGGAGCGACATCCGGATGCTCCTAACCTCTTCGGCGAGGCCTGCCCCAGGCACCGGGACAATTTCTACGTCGTTGGCCCGAGTACCGGCATGGACGACGACGATGGCGATGGCGAGGGAGATGACGAGGGGGACGGCAGCTAGCAGGCTAGGGTCCCAGGCCGCCGCGATCGATCCGGAGAACCGCCTGTAGGAGCACGTTCGCGCCGTTCGCCATGTCCTGCCTGGAGGTGAATTCCTCCGGCGAGTGGCTGATCCCGCCGCGGCTCGGCACGAAGATCATCCCGGTAGGGGCGATGCGGGCCATGTCCTGCGCGTCGTGTCCGGCGCCGCTCGGCATGGACTTCCAGGCGAGGCCGAGCTCGTCCGCGGCCCCTGCGATGATCTGGCGAATCCGCTCGTCCGTCATCGCGGGAACGGAGCTCACATCGAGGAGCGTGAACGTGAAGGTCGTGCCCATCTCCTCCGCGATCTCATCCGCCCTCGCCCGGATCCGATCGAAGAGCATCCAGATCTTCTCGCGCGAGAGGTCGCGGATCTCGAGCGACGTTCGTACGCGGCCTGGGATCACGTTGTGTGCCCCCGGCTCGGCGGAGATCCGGCCCACCGTAGCGACCTGACGGCCCGGCACCGACGTCACCACATCGTTCACCGCCCGGATGTACCGGGCCGCCGCCAGCAGGGCATCGCTTCGCCCCTCCATCGGCGTCGTTCCAGCGTGGTTGGCGACGCCATCGATCGTCACGTCCCACCACTCGATGCCGACGATACCCTCCACGACCCCGATGTCGATCCCCTCGTCGTACAGGAAGGCGCCCTGCTCGATGTGGAGCTCCAGGAAGGCCGCGATCTCGCCGGGCTCGCGCTTTGCCTCCTCGAGTCGGTCGGGCTCGCCGCCGATGGCCCGGATGCCATCGGCCCGCCGAAGGCCGCTGTGCGTCGTCTCGTCGAGCGCGGCTTCGCCCAGCTCGCCGATCATCGCGCGGCTGCCCGTGAGACCGCCCTCCTCGTCGGAGAACACGACGACCTCGAGCGGGTGGCGCGTCGAGACACCGCTCTCGGCGAGAAGCTGTGCGCATTCAATCGCCGCGATCACGCCGACGTCGCCGTCGTAGTTGCCGCCGAACGGCACGGAGTCGATGTGGGAGCCGAACACGATCGGGGGAAGGGAAGGGTCCGTGCCCTCGCGCCGGCCGATGATGTTGCCGGCGGCGTCCACCGTGACGTCAAGCCCTGCCTCGCGCATCAACTCCATGACGTAAGCGCGTCCCGCGACATCGGCCTCGCTGAACGCGACCCGGCTCACGCCGCCATCCGGGTTTCGGCCGAAGGCGGAGAGCTCCAGGATGCGACGCTCGATCCGATCGGCGTCGACGCGAAGCTCCGCAGGCTGGGCCGGCTGGGCCGTCAGCAGGCCGCACGGCACACCGGTCCCCGGCAGTGCTGCGACCACGCAGACCGCGACCCCGAGGGTGTTTCCCATCAGCCTAAGGGAGGGCGATCTCATTGGGTGTCTCGTACTCGATCTTCATGGGCTGTTTCAGCCGATCTGCGATCTCCTGCAGGTCGATCCGCTCTTCCGGGAAAGCCATCTCGACGGT
>JAPULH010000015.1 GCA_027295155.1 Gemmatimonadota bacterium | reverse complement strand
CCACGCCAGGCCCCATCAGCCGAGCCACGCCCGGCCCCATCAGCGGAATCGATCCAGTCCCGACCTCCGGTCGTCTTTCCGGAAACGTGGCGATTTTCGGGCGACGACGCCCCAGTTACCGCCGAGCACGCCGTGGTCGTGAGCACGGATAGCGTCGCCAGCGAGATCGGCGCCCTGGTCATGCAGGAAGGTGGAAACGCGGTGGACGCCGCGGTCGCCGTGTCCTTCGCGCTGGCCGTGGTGAACCCCCAGGCCGGGAATATCGGCGGGGGCGGCTTTATGGTCGTGAGGATGGCGGATGGCACCGCAGCGGCGCTCGACTACCGCGAAAAGGCACCGCTCGAGGCCACCCGTGACATGTTCCTGGACGACCGTGGAGACTTGACCGACAGGTCAGTGGTGGGACACCTGGCAGCCGGCGTGCCGGGCTCCGTGATGGGAATGTGGGAGGCCCACCAACGTTTTGGCACACTGCCCTGGGCCGATCTGGTGGAGCCGGCGGCCGAGCTGGCGGACGGCTTCGAGGTCCACGAGCGCTTCCGTGAAAACATCGTCGGCTCCCTGAGGGGCATCCGCCGGTTCGAAACAACGGCCGCCACGTTCCTTCCGGGGGGCCGCGTCGTGGACCTCGGTGAGACATTTTCTCAGCCCGAGCTCGCGGCCACGTTGCGCCGCATCAGAGACCGAGGCGCCGACGGATTCTACCGGGGAGAGACCGCCGACCTCATCGTCGCTGAAATGGCGCGGGGCGACGGACTCATCTCGCATCGGGACCTGGAGGCTTACACCGCCGTCTGGCGGGACCCGATCGAGTTCACGTATAGGGGTTTCACGGTTCTGGCGATGCCGCCCTCCTCCTCGGGGGGTGTGACGATGGCCGAGATGGCCAACATCGTGGAGCAGTGGGATCTCACGGGGATGCCGTGGCATTCCGCCGACATGATCCATCTTCTGGCCGAGTCTTGGCGCCGGTCGTACTCCGATCGGAACGAATATCTGGCGGACCCGGATTTCGTCGACCTACCCCTGGAGCGCATGACGTCGAAGGCCTACGCCGTAGAACGCGGAGCCGACATCACGCAACGGGCCACACCCTCGGCCGATGTCGGGCCTGGCTTGGAAGCACCGAGAGAGGGGGACCACACCACGCACTTTTCCATCGTGGACGGCTCCGGCAACGCGGTGGCCGTCTCGACCACGCTCAACTTGTCGTTCGGCAGCAAGGTGACCGTGGCGGGAGCCGGGTTCGTGCTCAACAACGAAATGGACGACTTCTCCGCAAAGCCGGGCACGCCCAACTTTTACGGCCTAGTCCAGGGGGAGGACAACGGCGTGGAGCCCGGCAAGAGGATGCTTTCGGCCATGACCCCCACGATCGTCAGCCGGCCCAACGGTGAGCTCTTCTTCGTCACGGGTACACCGGGCGGGGCCACCATCATCACGACCGTCTTCCAAACGATCGTGAATGTCGTGGATTACGGGATGAATGTGGTGCAGGCCGTGAACGCCCCGAGAGTCCACCACCAGCATCTGCCCGACCAGATCCGTTTCGAGCAGGGCGGGCTGCATCCGGAGGTAGTGAGGGACTTGGAGGCCCGTGGACACGCGCTGTCGGAGCGCGGCGGCATCTCCGGAGACGTACAAGCCATCATGGTCATGCCAGACGGGACGCTTGAGGCGGCGTCCGATCCGCGCCGCGGAGGCGCGGCCGCGGGCTGGTGACGCACGCCCGAGCCCCGCGATGAACGAACTCCGCACCATCATCCCCTATTTCCGGCCCTACCGCAAAGGGGTCGTAGCGGGTCTGGCTTTCGTGGTCGTCGCCAACATCTTCACGGTGGCCGGACCGTATCTCATCAAGCTGGCCATCGACGGGCTGGGCGATCCGGATGTGACGATGGGCCGTATTTCGACCTATGCGCTCCTCCTCGTAGCGGCCGCAGTTTTCGGGGGCGCCGCGAAGTACGGCATGCGGGAGCTTCTCAACGGCCTCAGCCGCCGCATCGAGTGCGACCTGCGGAACGACTTCTTTGCACACCTCCTTCGGCTGGACGCGAGCTTCTACGGCCGAACCCGGACCGGTGATCTCATGGCCCGCGCCACCAACGACACGCAGGCCGTACGGATGGCCACCGGACCCGCCATCATGTACGCGGTGAATACGTTCGTGAGCTTCCTGCTCACTCTCGGATTCATGTTATGGATCAGCCCGAGGCTCACGGTCTACGCCCTTATTCCAATGGTTGTCCTCCCGCCTGTTGTGTTCTGGTTCGCGCGTGTGATCCACCAGCGCTTCGAGCAGATCCAGGAGCAGTTCTCCACACTCTCGACCATGGTGCAGGAAAACCTGACGGGCATGCGCATCGTGCGGGCGTACGTGCAGGAGGAGAGCCAGGCGCACCACTTCGACGGCCTCAACCGCGAGTACATGGACAGAAACATGGCACTCGTGAAGGTGGCGGGTCTGTTCCACCCGATCCTCGCGCTCTTCTCGGGATCGGCGATGGTTATTGTGCTGTGGCTCGGCGGTCTCGAAGCCATCGCTGGACGTATCACAACAGGAGACTTCGTCGCGTTCGGGATCTACGTCGCGTACCTCATCTGGCCGCTCATCGCTCTGGGCTGGGTGGTCAACCTGTTCCAGAGAGGCGCGGCCAGCATGGGTCGCCTCAACAGAATCTTTGAGACGGAGCCGGCCGTGCGCGCGCCCGAGAACCCCGTACGTCTGGCCGAACCCCGTGGCGCCGTCGAGTTCCAGAACGTGTCGTTTCGTTATCCCGGCACGGAGCGATTGGTCCTCGAGGATGTCTCTTTCACGGCCGATCCCGGCCAGACCGTGGCCGTCGTCGGTCCCACCGGCTCGGGCAAGAGCACACTCGTGACGTTGATCCCCCGGATCTACGACGTGA
>JAPULH010000149.1 GCA_027295155.1 Gemmatimonadota bacterium | reverse complement strand
CGATCAACCGGGCATCATGCGACCGCCGCGCCGCTGCTTATCGGGCGCTGCCGCCACCTGCGCGTCGGCGAGCGGAGGAAGCCTCCCGTGGTCAAGAAAGAGGCAGGCACGTCAGGCCTGACCAGAGACCCGGTTTGCATGAGTATGCATAACTGTCGTATACTTATGCATCATGATCGCGCAGCTTAGCGCCTCCATGGAGGTGGTGCCTGCACCGCGGCCTGCTGGTCAACGCGGTGCGGCCCGGTGCCCTGCGGCGCTCGCCGCCCCTGACCGTGTGCGGGGCGGAGGTCGATGAAGCGCTGGCCAGCCTGAAGGGCGTGCTGGGATACGAGGATGAGCCGAGAACCGAAGGGCGGTAACGAGCGAATGAACGACGTCAGCAACATCCAGCGGATCGCCCTAGCCTACTCCGGGGGGCTGGACACCTCCGTGATGATCCCGTGGCTGCGGGAGAACTACGGGTGCGAGATCGTGGCCATGGTCGCGGACATCGGCCAGCGCGAGGACTTCGCCGCGGTCAGGGAGAAGGCCTTGGCGACGGGCGCGATCGTGTGCGAGGTCGTGGACCTCAAGGAGCAGTTCGCGGCGGAGTACCTCTTCCCCGCCCTGCGGGCCGGCGCGCTGTACGAGGGGCGGTATCTGCTCGGCACGGCGCTCGCCAGGCCGGTGATCGCCGGAGCGCAGGTCGAGGTGGCGCGAGCGACCGGCTGCGATGCCCTCGCGCACGGTTGCACGGGCAAGGGGAACGACCAGGTCCGCTTCGAGATCGCGTACCGATCGCTGGCGCCGGATCTCGCGATCGTCGCGCCGTGGCGCGAGTGGGAGCTCCGTTCGCGGGAGGACGAGTTCGCGTACGCCGAGGAGAGAGGCATCCCGCTCCCGGTCACGGCGGAAAAGCCGTTCAGCATCGACCAGAATCTCTGGCACACATCCTTCGAGGGCGGGGTCCTGGAGGATCCGTCGGCGGTGCCCCCCGAGGGGATCTACCAGATGACGGCCGATCCCACCGCGGCGCCGGACGAGCCGCAGGACGTCGAGATCGCCTTCGAGGCCGGGCTCCCCACGGCGGTGGACGGCGTGCCGATGAGCCCGGCCCGTCTGATCGCGGAGCTGAACGAGATCGCCGGAGCGCATGGCGTCGGGCGGGTGGACATCGTCGAGAGCCGCCTCGTTGGCATGAAGAGTCGCGGCCTGTACGAGACGCCCGCCGGCACGCTGCTGCGGGCGGCGCTGCAGGATCTGGAGGCGCTCACCCTCGACCACGCCATCGCGGCGTTCAAGGAGCAGCTCTCGGCGCGCTACGGCGAGCTCGTCTACCAGGGCCTCTGGTTTACCCCGCTCCGCGAGGCGTTCGACGCCTTCCTGCGGATCTCCCACGAGACGGTGACGGGCTCGGTCTCCGTGCGCCTCTACAAAGGGTCCTGCATGCCCGTGGCACGGCGATCGCCGTACTCGCTCTACCGGGAGGATCTCGCCACGTTCGGCGAGGACGCCGTCTACGACCAGAAGGATGCGGGCGGATTCATCCGGCTGTGGGGCCTGCCGTCCGAGGTGCGCGCGCGGCTCCTCGCCGAACGTGCGGCTCCCGCCACGGACGAGGCAGAGCCCTCCAAAACCAACGGCGCGGGGATCCGCCCGGCCGCTCTGGCGGGTTGAGAGCGCCGCGCCGCATGAGCGAGGGTCACCGATCCGAGGGAACAGCGCTGTGGGGAGCGCGCTTCGCCTCCCCTCTCGATCCAGCCATCCTCGAGTTCACCGGATCGCTCCACTTCGACTGCCGCCTCGTGCGCCACGACATCGTGGCGGGGCTGGCCCACGCCCGCATGCTGCTGGAGACGGGAATCCTCGAGCGCGCGGAGGCCGAGACGGTCCTGCACGGGCTGGCCGGCATGCTTGCCGAGATCGAGAGCGGCTCCCTGCGGGTGGACGGGCCCGACGAGGACGTCCACACCTGGATCGAGCGCACGCTGACGGAGCGCATCGGACCGGCCGCTGGCAGGCTCCACACGGCCCGCAGCCGAAACGACCAGGTGGGCGCGGCGCTCCGTCTATACGTCCGAGAGGCCGTGCTGGCCACCTCTTCTTCCCTGCTCTCGCTGCTCGAGACGTGGCTCTCGCAGTCGTCTGAGCACCTGACCACCTGGATGCCGGGCTACACGCACCTCCAGCGGGCTCAGCCCGTGAGCCTGGCGCACCACCTGCTCGCCCACTTCTGGGCTCTGGAGGCGGACGGGGACCGGCTGCGCGCCGCTCACCGGCACGCCGGCGTTTCGCCCCTTGGCGCCGGGGCGCTCGCGGGCACGCGCCACCCGATCGACCTGCATCGCACCGCGGCGCTGCTCGGCTTCCCGAAGGTCTGTCCAAACACCCTCCTCGCCGTGGCCGACCGCGACTACGTGGCGGAGACCGCCTTCGTCTGCGCGCTGCTGGTCCTGCACCTCAGCCGCTGGGCGGAGGAGGTCGTGCTCTGGACCTCGCGTGAGTTCGGCTTCGCGCGCCTCTCGGACTCCGTCGCGCAGGGCAGCAGCCTGATGCCCCAGAAGAGGAACCCGGAGGCGGCCGAGCTGATCCGCGGCAAGAGCGGGCGAGCGATCGGCGATCTCACCGCGCTGCTCGCGATGCTGAAGGGGCTTCCGTTCGCCTACAACAGCGATCTTCAGGAGGACAAGGAGCCGCTGTTCGACGCGCTGGACACGGCCGCCGGCTGTCTCGAGGCCACGCGGGGAACGGCTGCCGGACTCACGTTCAATGTCGGGCGGCTGCGCTCCGCATTGGACGCCGGCTTCGTCACCGCAACCGACCTCGCCGACCTGCTGGTGGAGCGCGGGACGCCGTTCCGCGAAGCCCACCGGCTGGCGGGGCTGGCGGTCCGGCAGGCCGAGGAGGACGGGAGAGAGCTGTGGGAGATGAGCCCCGGCGATCTGGCCGCCATCAGCTCGGAGATCGACGCGGAGATGGTGGGGGCCCTCCGGCCGGAGAGTGCCGCCGCCGCAAGACGCTCGTACGGAGCGCCTTCGCCGGAGCGCGTGAGGGAGCAGCTGGAGGAGGCGAAGGCGGCGGTCGGTCGGCTCGCCGAATGGATCGCCGAACAGGGGCCACCACCCATCTACGCAGCGTACCTGGAACGTCGTCTGGTGGCCGAGGAGCTCACGAGCGCATGATGAGCCCGCGTGAACGCACACTGACCGCCGCGAGCGCGCGATGAGCCCTCGTGAGCGCGAGCGAGAGATCCTGCATCTTCTGGCCGAGAAGAGCATCCACACGCAGGCCGAGCTCGTGAGCGAGCTCCGGGCGCTTGGCTACAGCGTTACCCAGGCGACCGTGTCACGGGATATCCAGCGGCTCGGGATCGTCAAGCTTCCCGCCCCCGGGGAAGCTCCCCGATACCTTCCGCCCGGGCTGGCGGCCGGTGCCTGGGACGTCAAGAGGGCGCGGGAGCATCTGGAAGCGACCTTTCGCGAGTCCGTCCTGGAGGTGGCCTCGGGCGATGCGCTGCTCGCCGTCCGGACGCCCCCCGGCCATGCCAACGCCGTCGCGGTGGCGATCGACGGGGCCCACCTGCCGGAGGTCGTCGCCACCCTGGCGGGCGACGACACGATCCTGGTCCTCGCCCGAAGGACCGGCGACCGACCGAAGCTCCGCCGGCTGTTCGAGGGGTACCTGTAGCGGCGCTCCATGACGCCCAGCCGGGTCAGGATCGCGAGCCGGTTCGCTCTACCGCTGAGGCTCGACGATCACCTTGAGGGAGTCCCCTCCCTCGATCACCAGACCGAACCCCACGCCGGTCTCGGCCAGCCCGAGGCGGTGTGTCACCATGGACGCGACGTCCAGGCGGCCCGCAGCGATGAGGTCGAGCGCGCTCCGCATGTCGGCCGGCGGCCCGGCGTAGGAGTGGACGATGTTCGTCCCGTTCTCCCAGATGTCGAGGAGCGGAAAACCGTAGGTGATGCCGGGGTCGGCCGGCGCGTAGAGGACGACCGTCCCGCCGCGGTCCACGCTCCGGAACGCCTGGTCGATCGCGGGGAGCGCGCCGGTGCACACGATGACGACGTCCGCCAGCCGGCCGGCGTTGCCCTCCCGGACCCCGGCGGGCACGTCCTCGTCCGCTCGAACGGCGTGAGCGGCGCCGTACCGCCGCGCGCTCTCGAGACGATGATCGCTGATGTCCGTCGCCACAATGGGGCCCGCACCCAGCGCCCGGGCCAGCTGGATGTGGAGGATCCCCGAGATCCCGCTCCCCAGCACCGCCACGCTCCGGCCCGGCACGATCCCGGCGAGGCGCTGGGCCCGGACGACGCAGGCGAGGGGCTCCACGAAGGACCCCTCCTCGTAGCTCACGTGATCGGGGAGGTGGAAGGTCCCGCGCTCTACGTTGATCGCGGGTAGGAGCACGTACTCGGAGAAGCCGCCCGGATCGAAATGCGTGGTGCGCAGGGTGTCGCAGACGCTGTGACGGTCGGTCAGGCAGTAGCGGCAGGCGTTGCACGGGACGTGATGCGTCGTGACGACGCGGTCACCAGCCGCGAACCGCGTGACACCCTCCCCCACCTCCTCCACGACACCCGCCACCTCGTGGCCGAGGACGATCGGGGCCTTGGGGAGACGGTACCACTCCATCACATCGGAACCGCAGACCCCGCTCGCCTCGATCCGAACGAGCAGCTCGCCGAGCCCGGCTTTCGGCCGTGGCCACTCCTCGAGGCGTATGTCCCGGTTGTCGTAGTAGACCGCGACCCGCATGCCGTGGCCCCTGCCCTCGCTACCCGCCCCTGCCCTCTCGATGCTAGGCCGGCTGGTGCTCGAGGACGGGCTTCGCCGCCTTCTCTTCCTCGTAGATCGCGAACGCCTCCTCGAGGCCGGCGTCCTTCTGGACGATGGCGCGCACAGCCTTGATCATCCCGACCGGGGAGTCGGACTGGAAGATGTTGCGCCCCATGTCCACGCCACTGGCCCCCGCCTGGATCGCATCGTAGGCCATCTGGAGGGCATCTCTCTCGGGCCGCTTCTTCCCGCCGGCGATGACGATCGGCACGGGCGTGTTCCGCACGATCTCCTCAAACCCTTCGCAGAAGTAGGTCTTCACCATATGGGCCCCGAGCTCGGCCGCGATCCGGCACGCCAGCCCCAGGTACCGTGCGTCGCGCGCCATGTCCACCCCCACGGCGGTGACGGCCAGCACCGGGATGCCGTACTGTTGCCCCGCGTCGACCAGCTTGGCCAGGTTGAGAAGCGTCGCCCGCTCCCCGTCGGCCCCTACGAAGACCGAGAGCGTGATGGCCGACGCGTTCAGCCGGATAGCGTCCTCGACGGCCACGGTGAGGCCCTCCTCCGACAGCTCCTTCAGAATGCTCGTTCCCCCGGACATGCGGAGGACGATCGGGATGTTGGTGCCGGGCGGGATGCACGACCGCAGCACGCCGCGCGTGAGCATCAGCGAATCGGCATACGGGATCAGGTCCTTCACGGTCTCGTACGGCTCCTCGAGCCCGCTGGTGGGGCCGAGGAAGTAGCCGTGGTCTATGGCGAGCATCAGGGTCCGGCCGGTCTCCGGCTGGAGGATCCGGCTCAGACGATTCTTCATTCCCCAGTCCATGACCTCACTCCTTCCGCGCTCGGCGCTCGATCGTCTTCTAAGCGGCGTACTCGCCCTTCCGCGCCGCAGCCGTCATCCGGGCTCGCTCGTAGAAGGCCTCCCGGGCCGCCCCAAGGCTCCCCTCGTCACCGCCCCACACCTTGAGCGGCGTGGCCTGCAGGCCACGTCCGTACGAGAACGTGAGCTCCCACGGCCCGCTGTCACCCAGCCGGTTCAGCGCGTCGAGGTTCTCGGTGGCCTCCCGATCGCCTTGCCCGCCCGAGAGGAACGCGATCCCCGGCACCGCAGCCGGTACCGCGCGCCTGAAGCACCTGACCGTCGCCTCGGCCACCTCTGCGGGCGCGGCGCGGTTCGGAGCGTCCTTGCCCGAGAGCACCATGTTCGGCTTGAGCACCATCCCCTCGAGCAGCACGCCCTGGGCATCGAGCTCCTCGAACACGCGGTGCAGCGTCGCCTCGGTGACCTCAAAGCACCGGCCGATGTCGTGGTCACCGTCCATCAGCACCTCCGGCTCCACGATCGGCACCAGCCCAGCCTCCTGCGAGAGCGCCGCGTATCGGGCGAGCGCGTGCGCGTTCGCCTCGATGCAGTAGGGCGTGGGGATTCCTTCGCCGATCGTGATCACGGCCCGCCACTTCGTAAAGCCGGCCCCGAGCTCACGGTACTCCTCGAGCCGCCCCCGCAGCCCATCCAGGCCGTCGGTGATCTTCTCGCTCGGAGAGTTGGCGAGAGGGTTCGTGCTCTTGTCGACCTTGATCCCCGGAATCACCCCTTCGCTCTCGATGATCTCGACGAAGGTGCGGCCGTCATCGCCCGACTGGCGGATCGTCTCGTCGAACAGGATCACGCCGCTGATGAACTCGCCGAACCCCTCGGTGGCAAACAGGAGCTGACGCCAGCGACGCCGGCTCTCCTCGGTGCTCTCGACACCGATGCTCGCCAGCCGCTTCGTGATCGTCCCCGTGCTCTCGTCCGCCGCGAGAACGCCCCTGCCGGGGGCCACCATCGCCCGGGCGGTCTTTGTCAGTCTGTCTACGTCCATCTCTCGCTCCATCTCGCTGCTCGATGTCAGGTCAGACAGAGAGATTACTGCGCGATGGCCGGCAGCGCTCGTCCGTCGCGTGAGGCCGGAACGCGTCCCGTCCGCTGAGGTACGTAGGACGGCGTTCAGCGGAAGTAAGCCTTCCGGGACGTTGACCAGACCGGCTCTCGAAATCCGACCTCTCGATTGGAGGTGCTGAGTCCGATGAAAGTGCGAGACCGCCTGCCGCCCTTCTCGGCGGCCGTGAACGAGGCATCCATCAAGACCGCTACGAAGCTGGCGGTCCTGCTCCTCCTTGGCGCTGCCGCCGCGCCCGCGGCCCGAGCGCAGGAGGCGCCTGCCGAGCTCGAGGCCGGCGGCGGCGTAGAGGCCGTCGAGATCCGACCGGCCGCGCCGCTGAGCGTGGGCATGGGCGACACGTTGAAGATCAGCCTCTTGTTCCTCGACGCCCAGGGCAATCCGGTCCATGACTTCCGGTGGGGGTTCCAGTTCTCGCCCTCCATCGCGGGCGCTCGACCCGACCCCTCGACCGGCCCGGACAGCTTCGAGATCTGGGGGATGAAGCCGGGGCGCACCTCCCTTCAGGTCGGCGTGCTGGTGGCCGACGACGACGGAAACCCCTCGCCGAAGGTCATCGAGAGCTTCGAGGTGATGATCGAGGACTGGCCCGTCGCGCGCGTCGAGATCGACGCGCCCGCCTTCGCCGCGTTCGCGGGCACGACCTTCCGCATGACGGCCCACGCCGTGACGACGAAGGAGACGGTCCACGCCACCGCGTCGCCGGTGTGGCGCTCCGAGACTCCCGACGTGGCCGCCGTGACCGCGAGCGGCGTCGTCACCTTCCTCCGGCCGGGGACCGCCCGGCTGACGGCCAGCGCGGGAGGCACGTCAGCCGGCGTCACCCTCCAGGTCGTCGAGAATCCGGTGCGCGAGGTGCGGCTGACTCCGAGCACCGCGTCGGCACCCACCGGCGACGTCGTGCGCTTCGAGCTGTTGGCGCTCGATGGCGCCGGGCGCGAGGTGTCCGACGTGGCCATCAGCTACGCCATCCAGTCGATTCCGGCCTCTGATGACCCCGGCGCGGTGATCTTCGAGGACGGAGCGTTCGTGGCCGAGAGGCCGGGCGCGTACCGCGTCTTCGCATCGGCGGGCTCGTCCGGCGCGTCCGCCGTGGTCGAGGCCACGCCGAGAGCCAAGCCGAGCGAGGTGGAGCTCCTCGGGCGTGGGAGCGTTCGGACCCTGGCGACCACCGATCTGTGGGTGTTCACCGGTGTGGACGGACGAGACTACGCGTACACCGGCACGATGCCCGAGGGCGGCGGGGAGCGGATGTACGTATGGGATGTGACCGACCCGACGAACGTCGTCCTCTCCGACTCCGTCGTCATCGATGCGCGCCGGGTCAACGATGTAAAGGTGAGCGACGACGCGACGTGGGCGGTAGTGACGCGCGAGCAGAACAGCGCACGGGGCAACGGGATCGTGATCCTGGACCTCGCCGACCCGGGCCATCCCTCCGTGCTCGCCGAGCTCACGGAAAACCTTACGGCGGGCGTCCACAACGTGTGGATCAACGGGGACGTGGTGTACGCCGTGAACGACGGCACCAGCGCGATGCACATCATCGACGTGTCTGACCCCGCCCACCCGACCAACGTCGGCACCTGGGAGATACGGCCGGGAGAGGAGGACAAGACGCTGCACGACATCTGGGCGAAGGACGGGCTGGCCTACCTCTCCTACTGGGACGACGGTCTGGTCATCCTTGACGTCGGCGCCGGCATCAAGGGCGGCACGCCGACCGAGCCGAAGCTGGTCTCCCAGTACAAGTACCGGGTGAGCCACGGCGAGGAGTACGGTAACACCCACACCGCCTTTCGCTACGGCGATTACGTCTTCGTGGGCGATGAGATCTTCGGATGTGGCGCGTGCATCAACGGCCCGCGTGGCTACATCCACGTGATCGACGTCTCCGACATCGAGAGCCCGAAGGAGGTCGCCAGGTACGAGGTCCCCGAGGCCGGCGCCCACAACATCTGGGTGGAGAACGACATCCTGTACGTCGCCTACTACCAGGGTGGGCTTCGGATCGTCGACGTCTCGGGCGAGCTGCGCGGCAATCTCTACCGGCAGGGGCGACAGATCGGATGGTACCACACCGCCGGAAAGGAGGAGGAATCCTGGCGACCGAACCAGGCGCAGGCGTGGGGTCCGCAGCCATTCAAGGGCAACGTCTTCCTGAGCGACTACAACAGCGGCCTCTGGGTCCTCCACCACGAGCCGCCCGCGGAGCTCGCTCCGTGAGTCGCCCGGGCTTGGCCGCGCGCTCCGTGAGGCACGAGCCCGGCGTCACGCTCGCGTCGATCGCCCTCCTTCTCGCTTCGCTCGTGCTGCTTCCCGGGGCTCCGGCGATGGCCCGAACGCAGGCGGAGCCGGACGGTAGAGACGCCACCCGACCTCCCGGCGCCAACTACTGGGTGTACGTGGCGAACGAGGCGTCGGACGCCGTTTCGCGCGTGCGCTTCGGACCGGAGGGCCTGGTCGTCGAGCACACGACCCAGGTGGGGATCCGTCCCGCCGACATCGAGGGCGCGCACGGCGTCACGGTCTCACCGGATGGACTCTACTGGTACGTGTCGGTAGCGCACGGCACGCCGTTCGGCCAGGTCTGGAAGTATACGGCGGGCAGCGATCTGCTCGTGGGCAAGACCGAGGTGGGCCTCTTTCCGGCTACGATGGCGCTGACGCCGGACGGATCCTCTCTCTTCGTCGCGAACTTCAAGCTTCACGGCAACCCGGTGCCAAGCTCGGTGTCGGCCATCTTCACGCCGGCCATGGTGGAGCTGGAGAGGATCGAGACGTGCGTGCAGCCGCACGGGAGCGCGGTCGACCACGCAGGCGTCCTGCACTACTCGGCGTGCGTGGGAAGCGATCAACTCGTGGAGATTTCCGTCGAGGGCATGAGGGTCACGCGCCGGCTGCTCCTCACGCCCGGTGCCGAGCGTCTGCTCGAACCCCTGGGAGGGGCGGGGACCGGTGGACCGGCTCGATGCAAGCCGACCTGGGTCGCCCTCTCGCCGGACGATCGCTTTCTCTACGTTCCGTGCAGCGGGAACCGGGAGATCCTCGAGATCGAGGCCACCGATCTCCGGATCACGCGCCGCTTCCCCACCGGCAGGGGCCCGTACAACGCCGCCGTCAGCCCGGACGGGCGCTTCCTGGTCGTGACGCTCAAAGGCCAGAGCGCGGTTGCGATCATCGACCGGCGTAGCGGCGAGGAGCGGCAGGTCACGACCTCTCGGCCGGTCACCCATGGCGTGGCCATCTCGCCCGACTCTCGGTATGCGTTCGTGTCAAACGAGGCGGTCGGGTCGACGCGCGGCACGCTCGACGTCATCGACCTGGCGGCGGCGGAGCTCGTCGCAAGCACGCCGCTGAAGCTCCAATCGGGCGGGATCGCCTTCTGGAAGATGGAGGCCGTGCCGGCCAACTGACGAGGAGCGAGATCGAGATGAGTCATCGATCGCCCTGGGTCGACGATCGGAACGCCGCGCTCCTTACCGACCAGTACCAGCTTACCATGCTGCAGGCGTACCACCGGGAAGAGCTGGTGGAGGACGCCGTGTTCAGCCTCTTCGTCCGGAGGCTCCCGCCGAGCCGCAACTTCCTCCTCGCCTGCGGTCTGGACGACGCGCTGCGCTACCTGGAAACCCTCCGCTTCGACCGGGATTCGCTGGACTATCTGGCGAGTCGAGACGAGTTCTCCCGGGAGTTCGTGGATTGGCTCGCGGGTCTCCGGTTCACGGGTGACGTCCACGCCCTGCCCGAAGGCACTCCCGTCTTCGCCGAGGAGCCGATCCTCGAGGTGACGGCGCCCCTGCCGGAGGCCCAGCTCGTCGAGACCTTCCTGATGAACCAGATCCACTTCCAGACGCTCGTGGCGACGAAGGCGGCGCGCGTGGTGCACGCCGCGAGAGGCCGCACGGTGGTGGACTTCGGCCTCCGCCGCACCCACGGGACCGACGCGGGAGTCAAGGCGGTGCGGGCCTACTACATCGCGGGGCTGGCGGCCACGAGCAACGTCCTGGCCGGCCGCGCCTACGGCGTGCCGGTGAGCGGCACCATGGCCCACAGCTACATCCAGGCCCACGGGAGCGAGCTCGAGGCGTTCCGCGCCTTCAGCGAGCTCTACCCCGACAGCGTGCTGCTCGTCGACACGTACGACACGCTCGAGGGGGTGCGAAACGTCACGGCGCTCGCGGCCGAGCTCGGCGACGCCTTCCGGGTCAGCGCGATCCGGCTCGACTCGGGGGACCTCTCGGAGCTCGCGTTCGCGAGCCGCGAGATGCTGGACGAGGCGGGCCTCGAGGATGTGGAGATCTTCGCCAGCGGAGGCCTGGACGAGTACGAGATCGCCCGGCTCGTCAAAGCGGGAGCGCCAATCACCGGTTTCGGGGTAGGAACCGGCCTGGGTGTGTCGAAGGACGCGCCCTCGCTCGACATCGCCTACAAGCTGACCACCTACGCCGGCCGCGGGAGGCTGAAGCTGTCGCCCGACAAGTGGATCATCCCGGGTCGGAAGCAGGTCTTTCGGGTAGAAGAAAAGGGCTTGGCGATTCGCGACGTGATCGGTCTCTCCGGGGAGCGGGACCTCGGGCGTCCCCTTCTCCGGAAGGTCATGGAGGCGGGCGCACGAACTCCGGAGGGTTTGATGGACCTAGAGAAAGCGCGCAAGCTGGCACAGGTCGAGCTAGCGCGCCTGCCCGACCGCCTGCTGGCGCTGGACGCCGCGGACCCACCCTACCCGGTGCGGATGAGCGCCAAGCTGGAGGCGTACCGGACGAAGGTGGCATCGGAGGTGGCCGGCGGGGTGACCGAACCGTGACCGAACGGCCGGCCGACGACGTGACGGGCCTCGGACGCGGCGTCCGGGAGGTGGAGCACACCGCGGACGTGGGCCTCGCGATCTCGGGCGCCACGCTGGAGCAGCTCTTTCACCGGGCGGCGCTCGGCATCGCTCGGCTCATGCGCGGGGACGCTCGCCCGG
>JAPULH010000148.1 GCA_027295155.1 Gemmatimonadota bacterium | reverse complement strand
ATCCAGCGTTTCAGCACGGACGAAGCGCGCGACCAGTGGCCTCCCGCAGCGCCGGGAAAGCTCGAAGCTCACGTGGGCACCAATCAGCCCGGCACTCCACGTGATCAGCGTGCCGGTCAGGGAACCGAAGAGCATGCCGTTGAGCATGGCCGGGAACTCGGCGGGGAAGGGGATGATCGCTACGGCGATCGTGTAGGCGTAGGCCAGAGCGTATCCCAGACCACCGCTCTCCGCGATCAGTGCCTTGATTGCCGCCGCCAGATCTTCCATCACGCCATGTCTGTGCCCGTTTCCCGCTCAAGCCTGGAGGGGTGGGGCGAGGAGGAGAAGGGCGAGGAGCGCCCCGCGCTCCGGTTGCTGCCCTTCCATGTAACGGCGGACGGCGGGCGCGGCCTGTTCGACAGCGACCCATCCGTCGCACACTTTCACGGCCGGCCGAACTCCACCCACTCCTCGGCCCGCATTCGTTGGCCGACGTAGAAGCGACCGAACTCGGCGTACTTTGCGCTCGCCTCGTCGTATCGCATGTCCGTGATCACGTTCTTGAAGTCGAGCGGATCACCGGCGAAGAGAGTCACACCCCACTCCCAGTCGTCAAACCCGATGGATCCCGAGATGATCTGTGTGATTCGTCCGGCGTAGGAGCGGCCGACGAGCCCATGCTCCATCATCATCGCGGCTCGCTCCGCCAACGGAAGCGAGTACCAGTTGTGCCGCTCTCCCCGACGTTTCGTCATCGGGTAGAAGCACACGTACGGCATGTCGTCGGGCTGCGTTGGGTAGAGCCGGCCGCGAGCGAACTCCGTATCCTTCGTCTTCTTCGCCTGCCGGTTGAGCTCGCCGCGCCACTCGGCCAGCTCGTTCGGGTCCTCCGGGGGCGGCCGTTGTCGTGCGAAGTCCGCGGTGAGCTGATACAGACCGAGCTCCACCACGGACAGGTAGTCGTAGGTCAGCTCGATGTGGTCTCCGAGCGCCGTCCGCTGGATCTCGCGCTCGGCCTCGGCCAGCAGTTCCAAGCTTGGACGGAAGTGAACAAGAAGGAAGTCCGCGCCGCCGCCGACGATCCGGTAGCTGCGGCTCCACCCCTCCTCCAGCCGCGACCACCGCTGAAGGAGCCCCATGAACTCCGCGCCCATCTCGGTCAGCCGGCGGGCATCCTGACGCTTGAGGGCGGGCCACGAAGTCCTGAAAAACTGGTGCAGGACGAACCATCCGTCCAGGTTCTTCGCGGCGATCTCGCTCCGTGCCATCCTCTCTCCCGTGCGCAGGTGAAGTGCGCGAGCAACGTCGCCCGAAGGAGCGCATCGGTCAACGGCGGCGCTCGGTCGCCGGCGGCCCGCTTGCCTGAAGGCCGCCTAGATCTATGTTAAAAGATAGAGCATGTACGCGAGACCGCTGTCATGGTTCGCGCCAAGCCCGCTGCTCCCTGCTCGACCCTCGCTCGGGAGGTAGCCATGAGGATTCACGACATCCTCGATTCCAAGGGTCGCCACGTCGTCACGACTACGTCCGAAGGTACGGTACTGGACGCGATGCAGGTGCTCGTCGAGCACAACATCGGTGCCGTCGTCATCGTCGAAGGCAGCTCGATCCAGGGCATCCTCAGCGAGCGCGATGTCCTTCGCCTCGGCGCTGGCGGCCCCGAGCTGTTGTCTTCGACGCGCATTCGGGAAGCCATGACCCGGGATGTCATCGTCGGCCTGCCGGACGATGAGATTCACCACGCGATGGGCGTGATGACGAAGAACCGGATCCGTCACCTCCCCATCATGGGCGATGGGGCTCTGGTCGGGATCGTATCGATCGGTGATCTGGTCAACGCCAGTCGCCACGAGGCGGTCGACGAGAACCGGTACATGAAGGACTACATTCAGGGCCTGACCCGGTAGGGCTCGAAGCCCCGGCGCTCGGCGTGGCCGTCTCGGCGTCGCTCTGGTCGGCCTCGCTCTGGTCGGCTCAGCGGGGCCGGCCCGGTCGGCTTATCCGCTTGGCGCGGCCGGTTCGCCCGAACCCGCGAGAAGGCCCGGGAAGAGGTAGATGACGACGCCCGTGGTGGGCTCGTTGTCCACGTCGATGTAGCCGGAGACGAGCATCTCCGTCAGCTCCTCCTCCACCGCCTTGAAGGTAAGGCCCGTCGCGGCGACCCCCTGCGTGACGCTCAGCGTCCCCCCGTTCGCCCGGGCGGCGCTCAGCAGCTGCTGGGTCAGGGTGGGCTCGGGCTTGCCGCTGCGAGGCTCGGCCGAGCCGAGCTGCCGGGCGTATCTCGGGTGCGGTAGGTAGCCTTCCCGGATGTTGGCATCCATGATCAGGGACTTCATGCGGAAGAGGTCAATGAACTGGCCGACCCCGAAGAGGCCGAAGGTGAGCATCCAGATGATCCCGGTGCCGTACTTGCCCAGATAGATGCGGTGCACGCCGGCGAGGCCGAGAAAAAACAGACACCACAGGGCGTACCCCAGCCCCTCCTTGTACATGAGTCGTTCGTCTGGAACGCGTTCGTTCATCTAGAAGTCCACCTCCTCCAGCCTTTCTACGAAAAGGGAGGGCCCAGGGTTTCCTTCTCGGGCTTCGGCTCCGCTCCCCCTGAGGTCAGGTGCCGGTGCGGAACAGGAGGATGTCCCCGTCCCGGACCACGTACTCCCTCCCCTCGGAGCGCACGGCTCCGGCCTCCCGGGCCGCCTTCACGGAGCCGAACCGCTCGAACTCCTCGAAATGGATCGTTTCGGCCCGGATGAACTTCTGCTCGAAATCGGTATGGACGGCGCCCGCCGCCTGCGGGGCGTGGGCACCTTCGGGGATCGTCCACGCCCGCAGCTCGTTCTCGTTGAATGTGAAGAACGTGATGAGTCCCAGCAGCCGGTAGCCCGCGCGGATCAACCTCTCGAGGCCGGACTCCGCAGCTCCGATCGCCGCCAGGTACTCCTCGCGCTCCTCGACGGCCAGATCGCCGAGCTCCGCCTCGAGTTGGGATGCGACGGGCAGCACGATCGCCTCGGGATCCTCCTGGCGGACCGAGTCCACCAGAGCCTCGAACCCCTGGGGAGGGTCGTTCCAGAAGTTCTCGTCCACGTTGGCCATGTACATGGAGGGCTTGAGGGTGAGCAGGTTGAGAGAGCGGAGCCTGTGCCGCTCCGCATCGGTCAGCGGCAGGCGGCGGGCCGGCTTGCCCAGCTCGAGGCTCTCGCGGAGGCGATCGATCAGTGGAAGCGTCTCCCTCGACTCGCGGTCGCCGGAGCGCGCCTTCCGCTTCAGCCGGTCCAGGTGCCTCTCCACGAGCTCGAGGTCGGCCAGCGCGAGCTCGGTCTCCACCAGCTCACGGTCCCGCCCGGGATCTCCCTCCGAGGATACGCGGGCGACCGCCCCGTCCTCGAACAGCCGAACGACGTGAGCGATGGCGTCTACCTCCCGGATGTGCTGGAGAAAACGGTTGCCGAGGCCTTCGCCCCGGGACGCACCCTCCACGAGGCCGGCGATGTCGACGAACTCCACCACCGCGGGTGTCACCTTCGGCGGACTCACGAGCTCGGCCAGTCGGTCCAGGCGCGGGTCCGGCACCGCGACGATGCCCACGTTCGGCTCGATCGTGCAGAACGGATAGCTCTCGGCCGGGACCGCGATCGAGGTGAGCGCCCGGAAGAGGGTCGACTTGCCCGCGTTCGGCAGTCCGACGATACCGATCGATAGCTTGGCCACGGCGGGAAGGTAATCGGACCTTAGTTGCCGGCCCACCTTATCAGGGTACATTGAGGCGTGGCGGCAACCCCGGCCGCCCGAAGCGTGGTGGGCGTAGCTCAGTAGGTTAGAGCGCCAGGTTGTGGCCCTGGAGGTCGCGGGTTCGAATCCCGTCGCTCACCCTGTAGAAGCGAAAGCCCCGTTTGCAGGTCGCGGCGGGGCTTCTTGCTTTGTAAGGAAGGGAGGTCGGACCGGAATGGCTAAGATCACGGTTACCCACGAGTCGGGAGATGAGTACCTGGTCGAGGTGAGAGAGGTGGGAGGGTCGACCCGTCATGCGGTGCGGGTCGACGCCGCGGCGCTCGAGCGATTCGGCGGGGGAGTCACGGCCGAGAGGCTCCTGGAGGAGTCGTTCGGCTTTCTACTCGAGCGGGAGCCGAAGGAAGCGATCCTCCGGCGCTTCGAGATATCGGTGATCGGGCGCTATTTTTCGGAGTACGCTGGCGAGATCCGGCGGAGGCTGTCGACGGCCGAATGAGGCGTGATAGGGTGGGAGGAAGGAGCGGACATGGAGCCAGATGCCCACTCCTCGAGCCTCCCGACTCACGTCGGCCAGCTGGCGCCAGCCTGGGCGAGCCTAAAACGTGTTCCGTCGAAGCTACGCCGAAGCGCGAACCGCCTCGGTGACGGGCTTGCTGGAGCGCGCCGAGCTGTCTCGGTCACGGGATCCGTCGCGTCCGTTGGAGGCGTCGGAGCCGCCCTTTTCGCGAAGGAAGCGGGGCACCGCGTCGTCCTGCCGCCGTGTCTGCTCCTGCCCCCGCGTCTGCACCCGCGCTCGCTCCGGCAGAAGTTCCGTCAGCGCGCTTACGGCCGCGCGCAGCTTCTCGGCCCTCTGCTTCAGCTGCTCGAGGTCGTTCTCGGTGTTCTCGAGCTCGAGCTTCACGGCCTCGTAGCTCGCATCGAGTAGCTCGTCCCGGTACTCCCGGTCGCCCATGATCTTCCTCCATCGGGTTTGGCTCACGCGGCGATCTTCCGCCCGGCCTGTCAGTCACGGAACGTGCCGCGCGGCGGGTGGAGTGCCGTAATCGAAGCGATGTCAATCAATTACGTGGCGTGACGGCTCGCTCGCTCCGGCTCCTCGCCCCCGACGGGGCTCGCAATGTGCAGGGATCGAGGGCGATCTCCTCGATGATGCCAATGCGTGGGAGGAGGAGCGGCGCCGAGGGGTTGCGCTGCCACGGAAGAAGGGCCCTAGTGTACCGTCTCAGAAGTCACGCTGTCAGTACCGGCGCGAGCGATTCCGAAGGATTTGGAGATGATCAGAGAGCTGGATTCGAGCGACGAGCTCGAGGAGGCTCTGCGTGAGCAGCCGGCCGTGTTCTACAAACACAGCCCTCGCTGCTGGATGAGCACCCGGGCGATGCGCCACATAAAGAAGTACGCGGGGGCGGTGGGGGCGCCGCCTGTTTTTCTCATTGACGTGATTGCCCGGCGCGAGCTGTCCAACGTTCTCTCGGAGAGGTCCGGCGTTCCACACGCCTCCCCCCAGGTCATCGTGATGCGAGGCGGCCGGACGCAGTGGCATGCGTCGCACCTGGGGATCTCGGCGAGGGCATTGGCAGCGAACACCTCGGAATGAAGCCTTCGCGAACCTGGTGGATGAGGAGGGGAGAGGTGTGGGGCGGAGGTGGCCGATCCGTCCTGCTTATCGCCCTTCTCCTCGCTGCTGTTCCCTGGGGACCCGGCTGGATCCAGGCGCAGGAGCCGCCGGCCGCAGGCGCTGCTGCGCGTGCCACCGGAGTGCGGCCCCGCCACACCACTATCGTCATCCTGGTCCGGCACGCGGAGAAGGAAGTCGGCGACGATCCGCGGCTGACTGCCGAGGGGATGGAGCGCGCGCGGGAGCTGGCCGAGGCGCTCGAGGGAACCATGCTCGACGCGGTGTACGCGACCCAGTTCCGGCGCACGAGTGAGACGGCGGCCCCTGCCGCCGACCGCTTCGGCCTTCCCGTCACGGTCTTCGAAGCGGAGGCTCCGGTAGAGGAGCATGCCGTGGCCCTCTCGGGCCACCTCCTCACCGAGCACGATGGCGAGACGGTTCTTGTCGTGGGCCACAGCAACACGGTGCCCTTGATCATCGAGGCGCTCGGCGGCGACACCGTTCCTCCGATCGCCGATGACGAGTACGAGGACCTCTACGTGGTGCTGGTGCCTCCGTCGGGTCCGGTGCGTACGCTGCGGGCGCGGTATGGGGCGACGGATGTCGGCGCCCTGGCCGCGCTCCCAGGCGAACGCCCGCTCGGCACCCAAGCCGAGCGGGCGGCCCTGCGGCAGGAGTGGCTGGAGCTCAGGCTCCGCCGCGTGCTCCCCCGGCTCATGCGGGAGCATGGCGTCGGGATGTGGATCATCCCGATGCGGGAGTACAACGAGGATCCGGTCTTCCGCGCGCTCGCCTCCCCACCGACGATGGCCGCCCGGCGGCGGACCATCTACGTGTTCTGCGACCGGGGAGAGGAAGGCTTCGAGCGGATCGCGATCGGTGGAACCTCGCAGGGTGGGCTCTACACGGTGGTCCGGGAGCGGGGTGCTCCGCGCGGCGCGGCCGGCGGTCGCACCCGGCGGGCCGAGCCGTTTGGCCCGGAGCAGTGGAAGCTTCTTCACCCGATCGTCGAGCAGTGCGATCCGGAGATGATCGCCGTGAACATCTCGCGGACGCACGCGTTCTCGGACGGGCTGAGCTCGGGCGAGCGGGAGGCGCTGGAGGAAGCGCTCCAAGGGCCGTACCTGGAACGGATCGTCCCGCGGGAACGGCTGGCTCTCGATTACCTAGCGGAGCGCCTGCCGGAGATGATGCCGGCGTACGTGAAGCTCATGGAGCTGGCCCACTCGATCATCCGGGGAGCGCTCTCTGGCGACGTCGTCGAGCCGGGCGTGACCCAGACGGATGACGTCGTGTGGTGGATGCGCCAGCGGGTGGCCGACCTCGGCCTCGGGGTCTGGTTCCAGCCCTCGGTCAGCGTCCAGCGCAGGGGTGCATCGATGGCCGATTCCGCGAATCCGGTCATCTTGCGGGGAGATGTGCTCCACACCGACTTCGGCCTCAGCGCCCTCGGCCTGAACACCGACACGCAGCACATGGCGTATGTGCTGAGGCCCGGCGAGGAGGAGGCACCGGCCGGGCTGATCCGGGCCCTCGGTCGGGCCAACCGCCTCCAGGAAATCCTACTGGCCGAGATGCGGGCCGGCCGAACGGGAAACGAGGTGCTCGCGAACGCGCGAGCCCAGATGCTCTCGGAGGGCATCAACGGCACGGTATACACGCACCCGATCGGTGATCACGGTCATGGAGCGGGTCCGCTCATCGGGCTGTGGGACCGCCAGCAGGGTGTTCCGGGACGGGGCGACGTCCCGATTCGCCCGAACTCCTGGTTCTCCATCGAGCTCCAGGCCACGACGCCCGTTCCCGAGTGGGGCGGAGAGGGCGTGCGCATGGCTCTGGAAGAAGAGGCCGCGATGGATGGAGAAGGGGAGATCCGGTGGGTTTTGGCTCCTCAGACGCGGCTGTACCTGATTCGGTGAGCGGCGCGACCCGGGGGAACTTTCGGCCTGAGTGGGACTATAAGTATGCGTTCCCGTACAGCCGAACCCGTGGTCGGGCGAGCGCGTGTGCTCCCGCCCCGAGGCATGGCGAGGCATGACGATGCGGGTAACGCGTCAGTGGGCCGAACTCCTTGACATGTAGGGATTTTGAGGCTAGACTGACGATTCCCGTCGCGGCGGGCTCACTGTCGCGACTGCTTTTTGACAAGAAGGTGTGAGTGGCGTGACGGGCCTCAACGGGCCTCGGGCATCACTTCCCGAGCGTCCACGAGGAACCAAAGTGAATGGATTCCGACGCGAAAAGCCCTGACTAGCGCGCCTCGAGCGTGCGGTCGGTGGCCCGAAGCGTTCGAAAAGACCTGGTGCGTCGTGTGGTGGCTTCGGCCGCCGCGCCTCGTGCTAAGCTCTTCAATCTTGGAGAGTTTGATCCTGGCTCAGGACGAACGCTGGCGGCGTGCTTAACACATGCAAGTCGTGCGAGAAAACCCCTTCGGGGGTGAGTACAGCGGCGGACGGGTGAGTAACACGTGAGCGATCTACCCGGTGGCGGGGGACAACCCAGGGAAACCTGGACTAATACCGCATACAGCGGAGGGAGTAGGTGCCCTTCGTGAAAGCTGGCCTCTCCATGGAAGCTAGCGTCGCCGGAGGAGCTCGCGGCCTATCAGCTTGTTGGTGGGGTAAAGGCCTACCAAGGCGATGACGGGTAGCTGACGTGAGAGCGTGACCAGCCACACTGGGACTGAGACACGGCCCAGACTCCTACGGGAGGCAGCAGTGGGGAATATTGCGCAATGGGCGAAAGCCTGACGCAGCGACGCCGCGTGGGGGAGGAAGGCCCTAGGGTTGTAAACCCCTGTCAGGTGGGACGAACCCTGGGTCGACGAATAGTTGGCTCAGCTGACGGTACCATCAGAGGAAGCTCCGGCTAACTCCGTGCCAGCAGCCGCGGTAACACGGGGGGAGCAAGCGTTGTTCGGATTCATTGGGCGTAAAGAGCTCGTAGGCGGCTCCGTAAGTCAGAGGTGAAAGACCACGGCTCAACCGTGGGAACGCCTTTGAAACTACGGAGCTTGAGGCCGGGAGAGGAAAGTGGAATTCCTGGAGTAGCGGTGAAATGCGTAGATATCAGGAGGAACACCAGTGGCGAAGGCGACTTTCTGGACCGGTTCTGACGCTGAGGAGCGAAAGCCAGGGGAGCAAACAGGATTAGATACCCTGGTAGTCCTGGCCGTAAACGATGGGCACTAGGTGTGGGGGGATCGACCCCTTCCGTGCCGCAGTTAACGCATTAAGTGCCCCGCCTGGGGAGTACGACCGCAAGGTTGAAACTCAAAGGAATTGACGGGGGCCCGCACAAGCGGTGGAGCATGTGGTTTAATTCGATG
>JAPULH010000147.1 GCA_027295155.1 Gemmatimonadota bacterium | reverse complement strand
TAGGTTGCGGCGAGCGAATGAGGCTGAAGCCCCAGAGTGCGGCAAACAACGCCCGCCATCAACGGCACCGACACTCACCTAACACAATTCGTGACTCGCAACCCGCACAAATCAGACCCTCCAGCCTAGCCCCTTCCGCCGGCCAGACGGCGTGCCTCGGGCCGCCGCCGCAGGCGCAGCATCGCGGCGGTGCCCAGGGCCGGTCCGAGCGCCAGGGGAGCGAACGCCCACGCCCATCCCCAGCGCGCCTGCCAGACCGGGAGCAGCCGGATCGTGACGGTGGTGAGCAGGAAGCCGACGGCGGTTTGCAGCGTCAGGGCGGTTCCCACGTAGCTCGGCTCGGCCAACTCCGTGACACAGGTCGAGAACTGGGCCGAGTCGGCGACGATCGCGAAGCCCCACAGGAGACAGAAGGGGGCGACCAGCCAGAGGGGAGCCCCGAACACGAGGCCCGCGGTCAGGCAGCACGCGCCGCTGATCGCCATGCTGAGGCTCGTCACGCTCGTCCGCCCTGCCCGGTCGGCCGCGAGTCCCGCCACCCACGCCCCCAGTCCGCCGATCGCGAGCGTCGCGAAGGCCAGGAGGCCGGCGAGTCGCGGCGTCGTGTAGGGGATGCCGTCCCGTGCGAAGCTCGCTGCCAGATAGAGGGGGATCCACGTCCAGACGGCGTACAGCTCCCACATGTGCCCGAAGTAGCCTGCGTTGGCGAGCATGGTCGGCCGATCCCGGAGCATCCGGCTGACGGCGTGGGGATCGAACGGTGCGGCCGGAGCCTCGTAGGGTCCGGACCTCAAGCCGAGGATCGCGATCAGGGCGCCGGCGACAGACAGGCCGGCCGACAGGTAGAGCACGAGCCTCCAGTCGCCGATCCCTCCGGCCACCCGGAGCAGGTGCGGGGCGGCCGATCCCACGGTGAGCGCGCCCACCAGGATGCCGATCGCGCGGCCCCGGCCCTCCCGGAACCAGCCGGCCATGATCTTCATGCCCGGCGGGTAGACGCCGGCCAGTCCCATGCCCGTGACGAAACGGAGGACGATGGCGGTCGGCGCTCCGCTCACGAAAGCGGCGATCCCCGCCGTGGCGGCCGCGCCGAGAAGCGCGGAGTACGCCACGAGGGTCCGGGGATTGACGACATCCGCGAGCGTGGTGAGTCCGGAGAGGAGGGCACCGGCCACGAAGCCGAGTTGCACCGACATGGTGAGCCACGCGGCCGACCCCGAGTCCAGCGCCCACGCCTCGGTAAGTTCGGGCACGACCGCGCTGGCGCTGAACCAGAGCGACATCACCAGCAGTTCGGTCAGCGCCAGCAGAAAGAGAACGCTGCGCTGCTCGTGTCGATCCGGCGCTACGATTCAGCGCCCTCGTACTGGCGCTTCAGCTGCTCCACCACCGCCGGGTCGGCGAGCGTCGTGGTGTCGCCGAGAGCGCGCCCCTCCGCGATGTCCCTCAAGAGCCGACGCATGATCTTTCCGCTTCGCGTCTTGGGCAGGTCGGCGGTGAAGATGATGTCCGCCGGCCTGGCGATCGCGCCGATCTGCTTCTCGACGTTCGCTCGGATAGCGGCGCTCAGCTCGTCGGAGGGGTCTACGCCCTCCACGAGCGAGACGAACGCTGCGATCGCCTGTCCTTTGAGCTCGTCGTGCCGGCCGACGACGGCGGCTTCGGCCACGGCCGGGTGGTCGACGAGCGCCGACTCGACCTCCATGGTTCCGATCCGGTGGCCGGCGACGTTCAGCACGTCGTCCACGCGGCCCGCGATCCAGAAGTATCCGTCCTCGTCGCGACGGGCGGCGTCGCCCGCGAAGTAGATGTTCTCCCACTTGGACCAATAGGTCTGCCGGTACCGCTCCTCGTCCCCGTAGATGCCCCTCAACATGGCGGGCCACGGGGAGGTGATCGCGAGAAGGCCGCTCTCCGCCTCATTGCCATCGCTGTCCAGGATGGTCGCATCGGTACCGGGGAACGGGAGAGTGGCCGAGCCCGGCTTCGTGGGAATCGCGCCCGGAAGGGGGGTGATCATGATCGCTCCCGTCTCGGTCTGCCACCACGTGTCGACAATAGGACACCGCTCCCCCCCGATGTGTTTGCGGTACCAGATCCACGCCTCCGGGTTGATCGGCTCGCCGACCGTTCCGAGCAGGCGCAGACTCGAAAGGTCGTACTTCGCCGGCCACTTCTCCCCCCACTTCATGAACGCGCGGATCGCCGTCGGCGCGGTGTACAGGATGGTGACACCGTACTTTTCGCACAGGGCCCAGAAGCGACCGCAGTCGGGCCAGTTCGGCGCGCCCTCGTACATGAACACCGTCGTGCCGTTCGCGAGGGGGCCGTACACGATGTAGGAGTGACCGGTCACCCAACCGACGTCTGCCGTGCACCAGTAGATGTCGTCGTCGCGAAGGTCGAACACCCAGCGGGTGGTCGCGTAGACCTGCGTCATGTAGCCGCCGGTGGTGTGCACCACGCCCTTCGGCATTCCCGTCGTGCCCGAGGTGTAGAGGATGTAGAGCAGGTCCTCGGAGTCCATCGGCTCGGCGGGGCAGTCGGCGTCCGCCGCTGCCACGAGCTCGTGATACCATCGGTCTCGGCTTCCCATCTCCGCACCACCGATCGTCTCACCGGAGTCGTGCCGGCGCACCACGACCACGTGCTCGACGAAATCCAGCCCGGCGACCGCTTCGTCCGCGTTCCGCTTGAGGGCCACGACCTGGCCCCTCCGGTATCCCCCGTCCGCGGTGATCAGGACCCTGGCGCGGGCGTCCTCGATCCGGTCCCTCAGCGCCCGTGAGGAAAAGCCTCCGAACACGACGGAGTGCGGCGCGCCGATCCTCGCGCAGGCCAACATCGCGATCGCGGCCTCGGGGATCATCGGGAGGTAGATGGCCACCCGGTCGCCCTTCTTCACGCCGAGCCCTTTAAGCGCGTTCGCGAAGCGGCTCACCTCCTCGTGAAGCTGGCGATACGTGTACGTCCTCTCGTCTCCGGGCTCTCCCTCCCAGACGAGGGCACGCTGGTCGGCCCGATCCGTATCCAGGTGTCTGTCCAGGCAGTTGTAGGCGGCGTTCAGTACCCCCCCCACGAACCAGCGGGCGAAGGGCGGGTTCCACTCCAGTACCCGGGTCCAGGGCTTGAACCAGTGGAGCTCCCGGGCCCAGCGCTCCCAGTAGGCCTCCCGGTCATCGGCCGCTTGCACGTACGGCTCGTTACCGGTTACGTGAGCCCGTTCGCGAAACTCCGCGGGCGGCTCGAATACGCGTTCTTCCCTGAGGAGGACCTCGATCTCACGGCGTGGAGGAGGACTCATGTATCACCTCAAACCATCTGGACACGTGCCCGAAGGGCTGACAGAAGCATGTCGGGGGCCGACATTGAGAGCCATGGCTTGGGGTAGTGTAGACGGCTCTTCGGACGACGCGCAAGCAAACGATGAAGCCTCTTAGCAGGAAGGTTGGCCGTTGAGAGAGAGTACGCTCGTCACCCTTCTCGTCGCGGGCATGGCGATGGCTCTCGCGCTGGGGATCTGGATCGGCCTCGGGTATCCCGGGCTCTACGACAAGTACGAGCTGACGGGCCGGGCCTCCCGGCGCTCGCCGTTCGAGATGCTTGTGGACCGGGTCGTCAGCGCCTTCGGTGGGAAGAGACGCCGGCCGCCGCCGGCCGGCGGCCAGCGGAAGTTCCTCAAGGGCCGCCGCCCCCCCCGAGGGTGGGGTCGGTGACCGAGACGGGTGCCTGGGAGGACGGCCGCCGGCTGCGCGTGCGGCGGGTGCTGTGGTGGGTCCTCGGCGCCAACGTCCTCGTGGTGGTCGCGAAGCTCGCGGTGGGCTTGCGCTCCGGGTCCATCGCGATTCTCGGCGATGCCGGCCACTCGAGTGTCGACGCCCTCAACAACGTGGTGGCGCTCATCGTGCTCCGCTTGGCCGCCGCCCCGCCCGACGCCGAGCATCCGTACGGGCACTCGAAGTTCGAGACGCTCGGTGCGCTCGCGATCGTGAGCTTCCTCTCGATCACCTGCTTCGAGCTCCTCACGGGTGCGATTGGGCGACTCCTCGCGGGCGGAGAGCCGCCCCGCCTGGAGGCGCTCACCTTCGCCGTGCTCGGCGGCACGATGGTGGTCAACGTGGCGGTGGCGACGCTCGAGTCGCGCTCGGCGAGGCGGCTCCGGAGCGAGATACTGGCCGCGGACTCGCGCCACACCCTCGCCGATGTGATGGTGACCGCGTCCGTGCTGGGCGGGTTGGGGCTCGTCTGGCTGGGTTGGACGGCCGCCGACGCTTGGCTTGCCATCGTGGTGGCCGCCGTGATCGCGCACAGCGGCTGGCAGATCCTGCGCCGGGCCGTGCCGGTGCTGGTCGATCACCGGGCCTTCGACTCGGAGACGATACGCCGGATCGTCTCCGGGACGCCCGGGGTGGTCCATGCGACGGAGATACGCTCACGCGGCCGGCCGGGTGAGGCTTTCGCGGAGCTCACAATTCAGGTGGATCCCGCGACCGACGTACGTGAGGCCCATCGGATCGCCGATGCCGTCGAGCGTCGTCTGGCGGGGGAGGGAGGGTTCTCGGGCGTCGTCGTCCACGTGGAGCCGGAGGTGGGTTGAATCAGCCGGGAAGCGGCCTCCAGACGCACTGCCGATCCCCGCGTCCCTCGCACTCCGGGTGGTCGATGCTCCCCCGTTCCGCCCCGAACGCCTCGAGCGACGTTTCAAACGCGGCGTTGAGGAGCTGGCAACCGGCGTCAGAGCGGCAGACCCTAGCGAGCAGACCCCCCGTGACGATGAGGCCTGGCGGCCTGACCTGCACTCGCACGGTACCATCCGGGGTGAGCTGCTTCGCGATGCGGTACACGCTGCGAAGGCCGAGCCGGCAACGAAGGCGCGAGGGAAGCCGGCGGGCGAGTGGCCGCATGCCGTGCCCCCGGCCCGAGTAGTCGGTCACCGCGAGCCGTCGTCCCGTGTCGGTGAACACCGCGCGGGCGTCAGGCCTCCGGCTCACCAGCCGAAAGAGCTCGGCTACCTCACGGGCCGGAAGCGAGCCGCTCTCCCGCATGAGCGCCGCGTACCGATGCATCTGGGTCTCCACGACGGCGCTCAGACCGAGTCGGCGGGGGAGCGACTGGTGGACGTTCTCGTCCTGGAGGTGCTCGGTGGGTGTGTCCGCGGCGCGCAATGATTCGAGCAGAGCCAGGGCCACGCCCGGCTGGATCCGCTCCTCTGTCCACGGCGCGTTGTTCATGATCGAACGATACCCTACCGAGCGTCATCCATGCAGGCAAGCATGACCCTGCTCGTGCCGTTCGCGATGGGAGGTCTGATCCTCCTCCTGAGCCGGCGCCTTCGCTGGCTCACACCCTCGGGCCAGCTCGCTGCGGCGGTGATCGGGCTCGCCGTGGCCCTGGGTTCGGGGTGGTTCGGCCTCGCTCTGCTCATGGTGTTCTTCGTTACGAGCTCGGCTCTCGGCCGGTACCGGGCCGGCGCGAAGCCGGCCCGGACGGAGCCGGAGGGCCGGAGCGCGCCGCAGGTGCTTGCGAACGGCGGAGTGGCGGCCGCACTGTCGGTTCTCGCTCTGGCCGGCTGGGCCCACGGCGCCCAGTATGCGCTCGTCGGCGCTGTGGCGGCCGCCGCGGCGGACACGTGGGCGACGGAAATCGGATCGGTGGGCTCGTGGCCGGCGTGGTCCGTAATCGACGGCTCCCGAGTCCCGGCCGGGCGTTCGGGCGCCGTATCGCTTCCGGGCACGGCGGCGGCCGTAGCTGGTGCGGCGGTCATCGGGACGGTAGCGGCCTTGCTCGGCGCCATAGCGGCGAGCAACGGCTCCGGCGAGCCGCTCGGGGGCGCGATGAGGCTCTTGGCGCCGGCGCCGGGTTGGATCCCCCTTGGCGTGCTCGCCGGCACGGCGGGCATGTTCGCGGACTCCCTGCTCGGAGCGACGCTGGAGGATCGGATCGGCTGGATCGGCAACGATGGTGTGAATCTGGGCTGTACGCTGGTCGGAGCGTGCGTGGCGTGGCTCCTGGCGGGCGGTGGATAGCGAGGCGAAAAGGATGGGGAAAGTGGCGGCCGAGCGCGACGATTACGTGCCGGAGCGGGTCGAGGCCAGGTGGCGTTCGTTCTGGGAGGAGGAGCGGACGAACGAGGTCGACCTGGACGCGGCGGAGCGCCCCTTCTTCAACCTGATGATGTATCCCTATCCGTCGGCGGAGGGGCTGCACGTCGGGAACCTGTACGCGTTTACCGGGGCTGACATCCACGGTCGTTACCGCCGGCTGCTGGGGGAGGACGTGTTCGAGCCGATCGGCTTCGACGCCTTCGGCATCCACTCGGAGAACCACGCGCTTCAGGTGGGTGTCCACCCCATGGAGCTGATCCCGCGGAACGTGGCCAACTTCGAGCGTCAGCTCCGCCGGGCCGGCCTCATGTACGACTGGACCCGGACCGTAGACACGACGGATCCGGACTACTACCGCTGGACGCAGTGGATCTTCCTCAAGCTGTTCGAGGCGGGCTTGGCGGAGAAGAAGGAGGCGCCGGTCAACTGGTGTCCGTCCTGCAAGACCGTGCTCGCCAACGAGCAGGTCATTGCCGGTCGCTGCGAACGCTGCCGCACGCCCGTCGGTCAGCGGATGCTGAGCCAGTGGTTCTTCCGGATCACCGAATACGCCGGCCGGCTGCTCGACAACCTGGAGTGGATCGACTGGTCCCGGACGACGAAGACCGCGCAGCGGAACTGGATCGGACGATCCGAAGGCGCGCGCCTGTGGTTTCCGTTCGTCATCGTCGGTGACGGCGGCTCAGGCCTAGCCGACGGCTCGGCCGTCCGTGCACGGGCGATCGAGGTGTTCACGACGCGTCCGGACACGCTCTTCGGCGCCACCTTCCTGGTCCTCTCCCCGGAGCACCCGGTCGTCGACGAGGTGACCATGCCCGACCGGCTGGAGGAGGTGGCCGCGTATCAGGCCGCCACGGCCGGGCAGGACCTGATGGAGCGCCGCAAGGTCGACAGGGCCAAGACGGGTGTCTTCACCGGCGGACACGCCGTGAATCCAGCCACCGGAGAGGAGATCCAGATATGGATCGCCGACTACGTCCTGATGGACTACGGCACGGGAGCGATCATGAGCGTTCCCGCCCATGACCAGCGGGACTTCGAGTTCGCCACCCGGTTCGGTCTCCCGATCCGGGCGGTGGTGGCGGTCAGCGCCGGCGAGGGGGAGGCGAAGGATCTGGCCGATGTCCCGCTCGGTCCGGGATCGAGCGCGTTCGTCGAGCACACGACCGACGAGGTGCTCATCAACTCGGGCCGCTTCAGCGGCATGCCGGCGGACGACGGCGGCCTGGCGATCGTCGAGTGGCTGGCCGAGCGCTCCCTCGCGGAGCCGGCGATCAACTACCGGCTGCACGACTGGTGCATCTCGCGGCAGCGCTACTGGGGTCCGCCGATCCCGATCATATACTGTGAGAGCTGCGGCACGGTGCCCGTGCCCGAGGACGACCTGCCTGTCAGGCTTCCGTACCTGGAGGACTTCCGCCCGGAGGCTGCGGGGGTCTCACCCCTGGCGCGGGTCGAGGAGTTCTACCGCGTTGAGTGTCCAGAATGCGGCGGCGAGGCGCGGCGTGAGACGGACGTCTCCGACACGTTCCTGGACAGCGCCTGGTACTTCCTCCGCTATCCGAGCACGGAGTTCGACGACCGGCCGTTCGATGAGGCACGCACCAGGCGGTGGCTGCCCGTCGACAGCTACATCGGCGGGGAGGAGCACTCGGTGCTCCACCTCCTCTACTCGCGCTTCATCGTCATGGCGCTCCACGACCTGGGGTACCTGGAGTTCGAGGAGCCGTACAGGCGCTTCCGGAAGCACGGCCTGCTGGTCAAGGATGGCGCGAAGATCTCGAAGTCCAGGGGAAACGTGGTGATCCCCGATGCCTACATCGATCGCTACGGAGCCGACACGTTCCGCACCTACCTGATGTTCCTGGGTCCGTACCAGGAGGGCGGCGACTTCCGCGATCGCGGCATCGCCGGCCCCGAGCGGTTCCTGTACCGCGTCTGGGACAGCGTCGTGGCGGCGGTGGCAGCCTCAGCCGGCGGGCGGGGCTGCGGTGAGATCGAGCCGGAGCTCGAGCGGGCCCTCCACCGCGCGATCAAGAAGGTGACGGAGGACCTGGAGCGCCTCTCGTACAACACGGCGATCGCGGCCTTGATGGACTACGTGAACGCGCTTCGATCGGAGGGCCGCACACCGAGCCTCCCCGAGGTGCGTCCGCTGGTCATCATGCTGGCCCCCGTCGCACCGCACATCGCGGAGGAGCTGTGGGAGCGCATCGGCGGGGAGCCGAGCATCTTCGACCACGCGACGTGGCCCACGTACGACCCCGCGAAGCTGGAGGAGGACAAGGTCGACATCCCCGTCCAGGTGAACGGGAAGCTGCGCGCGACCGTACGGGTGGCACGCGGCGCGAGCCGGGAGGCCGTCGAGGAGCTGGCTCTGCGAGACGAGAACGTCCGCCGCCACGTTGAAGGAGCCACGATCCGCAAGGTGGTCCACGTGCCGGACCGGCTGATCAACCTCGTCGTCGGCTAGAAGATGTGGAAGGGTCGGCCCGAGGCTGGCGCCCTCATCTGGGCCGGTCTCGCGTTACTCTACTGGCTGCCCTCCCAAGAGATACTCCCCTCCTGCGACGTGTCGATCGACGCCCCGGCCGGTCCTTCCGAGAACAAGAACGACTTCATGTTCGTGATGAGGAACTGCCGGGCGTTCGTGTCCTGGAGGTTGAGCCCGTAGTGGTTGATGAGAAGCATCTGGTGCTTTTTCCACTCCTCCCAGCACTCCTGGCACACCTCTGCCTTCACCCGCTCGCCCACTTCGTTGGGGAAGGGCGCGAAGCCGACCGGAGCCACATCCTCACGCTCGCAGCGCGGGCAGCTGATCCGATCCGGCACGTCCTGGCTGCTTCCGCTCATCGTCTATCGTCCTATATGGGAACGGTGAGCACCGAGCACGGTGCGCTACGGAGGGCCTTGCCCGTTATATGGCCCATCAGCGCCCGCTCCGTACGCTTCTTCACGTGCGTCTTGCCCATCACGATGAGGTCCACGCACTCGCTCTCCACCGTGGCCAGGATCTGCCGGGCGGGCTGACCTCGGGCCACAATCGCCTGGATCCGGAGCCCCTCTCGGTACCGGGCCGGGATCCGCCCCAGGGCCTCCTCTCGGGCGCTCGACTCCGCCTTCCGGAGCGTCTCCTCCGCCTGGTAGGGCGAGCTGGACGCGCGCAGGAATCCCTGGAACGTCTTTGGAAGCAGGTGCAGGATGACGAGTCGCCCGTCCAGGTGGCTGGCCAGCTTTCCGGCCATCTCGCCCACCGGCTCGGATCCCTCCCGCAGGTCGAGCGGGGCGAGCACCGTCATCTCTCCCGTCCTGGCGGTGGGTCTCCAGATGAGGATCGGCAGGTCCACCGCGTCGCACGTCGCCTCGGCCATCGAGTCGAAGTGGTCCCACGGCGAGATGCGTTTCTGATGTGCGCCCAGCACCACGAGCTGGGCGCCGGAGGCGGTCGCCGCCTTGCGCAGTTCGTCGATCGGCGACCCGCTACGGACGACAATCTCTGCGTCGGGGCTGATGCTGTGGGCCAAGAGCTCGATGTTGGAGCGCGCATCCAGCTCCCGTTCCTGGGGATCCACCTTCCCGCTGAGCGAATGACGCAAGTCGGCCGAGGCCTCGGCCTCGGGCATGGCGTGGAAGAGTGTGAGTTTCGCATCCGGGAAGCTCTTCACGATCCACCGCAGGGACTCCACGGAGGCGTCGGAGAAATCAATCGCCACGAGGATGTGATCGAACATGGCCGTGCTAGCGTTCCGCTTCGGGGTGGCCTTGGACAGAGTTGCCCCCGTGAAATGGCTTACTTGCAAGGAAGTTACCTTCCGGATCTCGTGTGCGCACCCGCCGGCCGCACTTCCGCTGGGGCGGCCAGCAGGCTGTCCACGGCCTCCCACGGCGGCATGCGGCGCGCGGCCGCGATGACCGCTGCGATCGATTCCTGGAGGTCCCCC
>JAPULH010000146.1 GCA_027295155.1 Gemmatimonadota bacterium | reverse complement strand
GTGATGCGGCTGGCGCCGGGTGATCCGATCACCAGCACTTCGTTGTCCCGCCGGGCGATCGTGGGCGCCATGTTGGACCGTAGGCGCGTGCCGGACGGCAGCGCGTGGAGGCCGTCCGGGTTGAGCTCGATCTCGCCGAGGCAGTTGTTCATCCAGATCCCGGTCCCTCCCGGCAGCGCTCCCGATCCGTAACCCGCGGAAACCGTGATCGCACACGCGAGCCCGTCGGAATCGACGGCGCTGGTATGCACCGTGGACGGGCTCTCGAGGGCGGCTCGAAGCTTCCCCCCGGCGGCGCTGAGGAGCCGCTCGGCCTCGGCGCCGACGTCGTGAGTCCCGTCCGCCAGCTCCTGCCGACCCCGGAAGACCGCCTCCTGCACGCGGGTCAGTCGCGCGATCTCCGGGGCGGACCAGCCACCGGTCGGGTGTCCCTCGAGAAGCACGAGGAGCGCCAGGACGGTCGCGCCTCCCAGCGAGGGTGCCGGAGCCGTGGCCACCTCCCATCCGTCGACCACGCTCCGCAGTGGTGCGCGGGTGGCGGCCTTGTAGGCCTCGAGGTCGGCGGCCGTCAGGATGCCGCCGCCGGAGGCCAGGCCCTCGACGATCCGCTGGGCCAGCTCGCCACGGTAGAACGCGCGGGCGCCTCCCTCCGCCATGGCCTGCAGGCTTTCGGCCAGCCCCTCGATATGGACGGACGCGCCGATCTCGAGCAGCCGGCCGTCGGCATCGTGGAGCGTGGCGTAGCTCTGCGGATCCCACCCGAACACGAGCTCGTGCGAGTGGATGAGGTAGTCGAAGGACGGCTGTGAGAGGGGGAAGCCGTCGCGGGCGTGCTCGTGCGCAGGCCCGAGGATCTCACGCCACGGAAGGCGGCCGTAACGCTTCCACGCCAGCTCGCAGGCGGCCGGCATGCCGGGCGTGGCGACCGAGCCCGGACCGACCGAGGTGGACACCCCTCCTCCGTACTCCATAAGCACTGGGATGCCTCCGCCCCCGAGCTGCCCGGCGGGCAGCCCCCGGCCCGGCATCTCCACGTGCCCGTCGATGAAGAGCGGCCGCTCGCCTGCGGGCCAGATCGTCAGAAACGCGCTGCCCCCCAGGGAGCACACCCCGGGCTCGGTGACGGTCGAGACGAGCGCGGCGGCGAGGGCCGCATCGACGGCGTTGCCTCCCTGGTCGGCCACACGGGCGCCGGCCTCGGCGGCCAGCCCGCAGCTCGAGGCGACCGCTACCCTCGGCACGGCGCCTCGCGGCGAGCGGCGGGGAGGCGGATCGGGCTATGTTCGCGTATGACAGAACTGTGGCGCACGAGACTCTGACGCACGAGAGCACGACCTCCAGGATTCGCACGGGCGAACATCGTACGGCCCTGGGCCCCTCGTGGCCAAGACACGGCTCGTGCCCGCCAGGGCAAGGCTTGTGGCGGGTGTGGCGCAGCCCGCGGCGTGCGTTGCCCTTCGCGCGAGCCGCTGTGCTGATGGCCCTGTTCGGCGGCATGCTCGGCGGTCGGGCGCTCGCTCAGCCTGTTCGGGAGTCGGCGCTCCGTCCTCCGAATCGCGACTTCCGGGAGATCTCCCCGCCCGACGGCGGGCCGTTCTCGGAGATGGGCACTCTCCTGGAGAAGACCCTCTTCAAGGTCGACGTGCTCACCCTGCAGGTACGCGTGAGCGAGGGAACGGCTGCGAAGCTCGCGCGGCTCGTTCAGGGCAGGAAGTACTCCGATGAACTCGCCGATTCCGTCGCTGCCCTCGTGCTCCGTGAGCGCGCTGCGTGGGCCCGAATCGAGTTTCAGCGGAACGTGAGCCTGAAACAGCTCGTGGACGGGATTCGGGACAACATGAAGAAGGCCGTGGAAGCGGGTCTCCTGGTGGAGGAGGACTTCGCGACGATCACGGCTGCCATGCCGGTCTGGTTCGCTTTCCTCGAGGTGGAGGGCGCCTCCAGGGGCGACGAGATCCTCTACCGCATCCGAGGCGACTCGCTGCGAACGGTGTACCGCACCGTGGGCCAGGAGGTGTTGTTGGATCAGGTGGACGTGGGCCCCGAGCGTCGCATGGCCGTGCTGGGCAGCTATTTTGCGCCGGGCAGCGATTTTCGAAAGGGGCTGATTCGCTCGCTATTCCAGCGGGATCGGGAAAGCAGCTGAGTCTTTCGCTGCGCCGGCATGGATCCTAGCTTGGACCGCTTTGCATCGTCCAAACCAGGGTCTTGATTCGATTTGAAGGGACACGAGTAGGCACGGATGCTTGGATCGGTAAGAGGGCGCCTCATCATCATCGGGGCGCTGATGTCGCTTTGCGCCTGGGCGCTCATGCCCAAGACGGGACCGTCCGGGGAGCGCGAGCCGGCGCTGAAGCTCGGGCTCGACCTGCAGGGCGGCATGCATCTGGCGCTGGAGATCGACGATCCCGACGGCACGCTTTCGGCCGAGGCCAAGGCCGACGCGATCGACCGTACTCTGACCACGATTCGCAACCGGATCGACGAGTTCGGCGTCCGCGAGCCGACGATCCAGAAGATCGGCAACGACCGGATCGTGGTGGAGCTCGCGGGCATCGACGACCCCGATCGCGCCAAGGCGATCGTGGAGCGAACGGCCTTTCTCGAGTTCAAGATCGTCAAGAGCGGTGAGGAATTTCGCCGGGCGCTGCCCCGCATCGACCGGGCGATCGTTCGGGAGATCGGTGCCGAGAACCTGGCGTCCACGCCGATCCTGGAGCCGGAGCCGGAGCCCGGTCTGCCGGAGCTGTTGCGCGGCGAGGACAGCGCGGCGGTTGACAGCGCGGCGGCTGGCGAGACTCCGCCGGTGGAAGAGGACACGGTGGGCGCGGAGGCGGCTGGGCTCGGCGCGGAGCCGGCTGCCGACACGACGGACACCGAGCCGGGCGAGCCGGAGCTGCGGCCGCTCACCGTGCTCCTCCTGGAAAGCGGGCAGGTCGGCCAGTTCCTCGTCCGCGAGCAGGACGTCCCGACGGTGGAGCGGTACCTGGCGCTCGA
>JAPULH010000145.1 GCA_027295155.1 Gemmatimonadota bacterium | reverse complement strand
CGGTAGCCCCCACCGGCTCGAGCAGCACCACGAGGCTGACAACATACGCCCGCACGTGGCGAAGCGCCCAGTTGAAAGAGGTGTGTCCGAGAAGCATGGGACCGAGCGCCATGGCGGCGAACAGCATCCAGGTCTCCGTCGAATAGCCCGTGGCGGGGACGTCGCGCACGAGCATCGATCCTCCAATCAGGAGGGCGGCCAGGAGGTAGACGGGCGCCACGTAACTCCACAGGCCCAGCCCGCCCCGAAGCCGCCTGCCGGCGATGAAGTACAGCGCCGCGCACAGGGCAGCCAGCGCAGCGAGGAGGTCGCCAACAAACGCCTCCCCACCGAGGTGGAAATCGCCCCAGCCGATCCAGAAGGCACCGCCGGTGGCAACCACGATCGCGAGCCACTCCTTGGCCGACGGCGGCTCGCGAAGCCAGAGAGCGGAAAGGAGGCCCACGTAGAGGGGATGCGCGGTGACCAGAACCGTGGAGCTCGCTACGCTGGTGTACTCCAGCGACAGGAACCAGGCGACGAAGTGCAGAGCGAGCGCCCCTCCGGCCACTCCCACCCAGGCCCACTCCGGCCGGGTCAGGCGCCGCACCTCGCGCCACTCCCCGGAGACCCCGAGGAGCGGAAGCACCAGAAGCAGCGAGAGGGAAAGACGCCAGAAGGCGATCGCGCTGACCGGGGCATCGGCCAGCCGCACAAGCACCGCCGAGACCGAGACGCCGGCCAGCCCCAGAGCGAGAACCGGAGCCGCCCGGAGGCCCTGTCGGATCGGAACCTCTCAGCGCGGCGTGCCGACCGGCAGCCGAGCGAGCATTCGGCCGGTGTGGCTGGCCGGATCGGCCTCCCGGCGCAACCGCCGAAGCACCGACGGATCATCCACGTCGTACCACTCCGGCAGCTCGACGTGGCCGAGGCCGAGACGCCGCGCCGTCCGGCGGGTCGTTTCCAGCACCGCCGGCGTCGACCAGGGCACGCCGATGAACAGGCTCGCCGCTTCGGGCCAGGCGTGTCGGGCGAGTCCGATCGCGTAGTAGCCGCCATCGGCCGACGGGCCGATCACCAGCTGCACGTCGATGAGAGCCGAGAAAGCCCGGTCCAGATAGGAGGACGGAAGCGTCGGATGGTCGCTTCCGGTGATGACCACGTGGTCCGCGCCCGCGGCAAAGGAGCTCTCGAACGCTCCGCTCAGCCTCTCTCCGAGACCTCGTCCGCTCTGCAGCCGCACCGGCAGACCGGGATAGCGACCCGCAAAGTACTCCCGGACCCCGGCGTCAGCGCTCACACCGGCGTCGTCGCTGGCCCCGGCGTCGGCGCTGGCACCTGCAACGCCGCTGGTACCGGCGCCGCCGCTCGCCCACAGCTCGAGGGAGGCGCCCTCGACCCGGCCGCACAGCGCGATGGCATCGTCGAGAAACGCCTGGTAGAGACGGGCCGCTCCCTCCTCTCCTAATCCCGGAGCGAGCCGCGTCTTGGCCCGTCCTGGCTCCGGCACCTTGGCGAACAGGATCAGCCGTCGCTGCGGCACGTCGCTCGCTCCAGCCGGGACGGGCACGTCGCCCGCTCCCGGCAATCTCGTCAGTTGGGCCGAGCCACCCGGCGCGCGTCGGAATCCTCAGCGGCCGTCTCACCGTGCTCTCGGGCCGCAAGCGCGAAGAGCCCCTGCGTGGAATCGATCTCTTCCAGAAGGGCGATGGCCGTCGTGACCTGAGGTTGGCGCCGCAGCGTTCGCTTCAGCGACGCCACCTCTCCGAACGACGCCTGCGCTATGCGGATGCCCAGCTCCCACTCGATCCAGCCCGCGGCCTCGTCGTAAAGCTCGCGGCTCAGCTCTGCTCCCTCCTCCTCGACGAGGAAGGCGTAGAACGCGTCCAGCATCACCGGCGTGATCTCGAAGTCCTCCCGAAGATCGGGGTGGTCGTGGGCCCACCGGACGGAGAAGCGGAACGAGGGATCGCGAAGCGCCACCTCGCTGTCGGCCAGCGCCTCACGGAAGGCCTGCTCCGCCGTGGTCAGCGTGTCCGGCGTCACGATCAGGTCCGGCGTGATGCCGCCACCCCCATACACGACGCGCCCCGCGTCCGTGTAGAAGGTCTCCCGGCCAGGCGTGTCCACCCCGTCCTGGTCCGGATCGCCCTCCATCGAGATAGCCTCGTCATCGAGAGCCATGAGATCCCTGGCGCGGAAGGACTTCTGTATGGAACGCCCGTTCGGCGTATGCCAGCGCGCGGTCGTCATCTTCAGATAATTGCCGCCCGTGAGCGGGTAGAGGGTCTGCACGAGACCCTTCCCGAACGAGGTCGTCCCCACGATCAGGGCCCGATCGTGATCTTGGAGCGCTCCCGCGACGATCTCCGACGCGCTTGCCGAGAACGGCCCGACGAGCACCACCAGCGGCACGCCGGGATACTGCTCCTTGGTAGGAGCCCGGTAGGTCTGGTTCTCGCTCCGATTGCGTGAGCGCGTCTCGACCACCTCAACCCCCCGCGACAGGAAGAGGTCGGCTACGGCGATGCCCTCCTCGAGCAGGCCTCCCGGGTTCGTGCGCAGATCGAGGATGACCGACTCGGCGCCCTCGGCCAGCAGACCGTCCATCGCGGACTCGACCTCGCCGCGGGCCTCGCGGCTGAACTGCTCGAGGCGCAGGAAGCCCACCCGGTCGTCCACCATGAAGGACTTCACCGACACCACGTGAACCTCGTCACGCTCGATCTCGAAGCTCAGCAGACGATCGACGCCAGGGCGCATCACGACCAGCGCGACGGTGCTCCCCTTGGGGCCGCGCAGCACCTTGACGGCGTCCGTCGTGCTCCACCCCTCCGCGGACTCGCCGTCGACCTCCACGATCCGGTCTCCCGTCATCAGCCCCTTCCGCTCGGCCGGGGTGTTCGGGAGAACGGCGACGACCGTCACCCAACCGTTCTGCTCGTCGATCCGGATCCCCAGACCCCCATAGTTGCCCGTGGTGCTCAGCTGGAGCTCCCTCCACTCGTCCTTGTCGAGGAAGTCGGTGTACGGATCGCCCAATTCGGCGAGGAGCCCATCGATCGCCATCCGATATAGCTCGCTCTGATCCGTCTCCTCGACGTAGCGCTCGGCGACGAGGCGAAGAATCTCGTCCAGCAGCTGCGCCTGAGCGTAGGAATCGTCCCGTGCCGTGCCCTGCTGGAGCAACCAGCCGCCGCTGACCAGCGCGATGAGCGCGACAGCAAGCGGTGAGAGCCATGTGCGCTTGAGCCTCAAGTCCAACCTCCAGTTCGCTGAGGGGCCAACGTCTGTTTGTGTTGCTAACGCCTTATCACATCAAAAGTTCCGGGCCACGTCGACGCCAGCCGGTCGATGACCCGACGCTCGACGTCGTCGGCTGATCCGTCCGCGTCCACCACGACGACCTCGGGCTCGTTCCGGGCGAGCTCGTCGTACGCCTCGGCGACCCTTCGGAAGAACTCCCCCGACTCGCTCTCAAGGCGGTCCGGAGCTCCCTCCTTGCGGCGTCGACCGGTCGACGGATCGACACGCAGGAGCACCACCGCATCGGGCTTCAGCCCACCCGTCGCCCAGCGATTGAGCCGACGCACCTTCTCCAGGCCAAGCCCGCGAGCCAGTCCCTGGTACGCCAGGGTGGAAAGCTCGTATCGGTCCGCGATCACGAGCCGACCTCCCTCGAGAGCCGGCCGGACGATCCGACTCACGAACTCGGCCCTCGAGGCAAGGTACAGCAGG
>JAPULH010000144.1 GCA_027295155.1 Gemmatimonadota bacterium | reverse complement strand
GCCCCGCTCCAGCCGGAAGCTGCGTGCGGTGCCATCTGGAAGAGAGAGCGTCAGCGCGGCCCTGTCACCGGACATCGACACGGAGGCGATGATCGCATCCCGCGCATCGGTGGTCTCCTGGGCCTCCTGCGCGGCCAGCGGAGACAAGAGCAGGGCGGCGGTGCCGGCGAGGGCGACCCCCGCCAGCAAGAACACTCCGGTTCGTGTCGTGTGGTTTCTTTTTCTCATCCGATTTCTCTGGGCGTTCTTTCCCGGCTTCGGTGTGGCGTAGGCGTCATGGGCCGGCGTGACCTATCCGCAGCGGAGTTGGCTGAACAAGTCGTGCCATGGTTGCCGCGGCGCTGATCGTGACGAGGCTGAGGGCCGACAGAAGGAGAATCGCTCCCTCCACTCCGATACTAACGATGCCATCGGCCACCGATCGCACGATGGCCGAGTTCCAGAGCAGACCGCCGGCGGTCATCACCACCTGGAGCCCGAACTCCCGAACCTCCCGGGACATGAGCTCCAGCACGCCGCCCACGCTGAGCTCCGGCTGGTTGCCGAGCCACAGAGCCGTGAGGCTGGCCGCTCCGAGGACGGCGACGAGAGCCGCCGCCACAGGCAGCCAGCGCTCCCGCGCGAGGGTCCATGCCCTGGCGCGCCATGGAACCGGTAGCGTCACCCGAGCCATCACACGCTCGGCGAACGCCGGCGCGGGTGCGAAGTGTTCAAGGCTCGACAGTGCCCGGTGGAGCGCCTGGAGCGAGTCGACCTCGCTGCGACACTCCAGGCACGCCGCGAGATGCGTTTCCGCGCTTCGCGGACGGGCCGGAAGGCCGAGGGTGAAGAGCTCCACCTCGTCCGGAGTCAGGTGCCTGTCAGGGTTTTGGTCTCTGTCCGTCATCATTCCCTTGAACCACGTCCTTTCGTTCGCCTCTCCTTACGGAGCCTTGCCGCTCGAGGTTTCACGACCACGATGCCGGCGAAGGCGCTCAAGTCAGCAGATGCTGGAGGTGTACCTGCAGCTCCTTCCGTGCACGATGGATGTATGTCTTCACGGTTCCCAGCGGGACGTCCATGATCTGTGAGATTTCCTCGTAGGCACGGCCGTCCACGTGCCTCAGGATGATGGCGGTCCGGTATTCCTCACGGAGCGCTCCGATCGCCAGCTCGATCTCCGACCCGATCTCGCGAGCCTCGAGCGCCTGATCCGGCAGCTCGCCCGTCGCCACCGGCGTGATGGCCGTGGCCTCCTGCATCTCGCTGGTCACGGCCGTCGGCGATCCATGAATGGAGACGGTATCCAGCCGCTTCTTTCTCAGGTGGTCGATCGTCAGGTTGTACGCGATCTTGAAGAGCCACGATGAGAACTTGTAGGATGGATCGTATCGCCCGATGTTGTTAAACGCCCGGACAAACGCTTCTTGGGCCAGATCCTCGGAGAGCTCACGATCGCGAACCATGCGGTAGATCAGCGAGAACACCGGTCGTTCGAACCGATGCACCAACTCTGCAGCCGCGCGCTCGTTTCCTTGCTTGCACAGCTCGACGAGCTCCGGGTCCGTTTTCTCCCTGTAGTCCACAGGCCAGGTGCTTGCGAGTGGGGCCGGCTACGTGCGGCTTGCGAGGGCAGTTTGGCGACGGAACAGTAGACGTTGATCGAACCGCGCGACAGCATGATGGAAGCTCCGGACGGAGCGGCGAGCGCGATCCGCATAGGTGTCGTGGCCGACACGCACGGCCTCCTGCGATCTGAGGTGTTCGACGCCTTTCGGGGCGTCCAGCACATACTGCACGCGGGCGACGTCGGCGACCCCTCGATCCTCGACGACCTCTCCGCGCTGGCTCCCGTGATCGCCGTTTGGGGGAACATGGATGACTCCACGGTGCGCGACCTTACCGGCGAGGTGCGGGGAATCGACATCGGCGGCATACGGATCGAGGTGCTCCACGGGCATCAGCTCGCCGACTACGCCGCACTGCCAGGCCGGTTTCCGCATGCCCGCGTCATCGTCCACGGGCACACGCACCTCCCGTCCAACCGGCGAATCGACGGAGTGCTGGTTCTCAACCCGGGAAGCGCTGGGCCTCGGCGGCCGGGAAAGCCGGTCACGGTCGCCATCCTGGACATCGTGGAGCGCGAAGCCACGGCTCGCCACGTCCATCTCGTGCCGTAGCAAGTCGCTCGGCATGCCGACAGGCTCCGGGCCTTCCGCCAGGGTTCTTCAGCGACCTTCTAGACCTGGCATGCTGCGCAGAAGAACGTGCTGCGGCCGGCCTGGACGATTCGCCGGACAGGGCGCTCGCAGCGGCGGCACGGCTCTCCCTCGCGGGCGTAGACCGCCAGGCTCCCCTGGAAGCGCCCCGGCCGACCGTTCACCGCCCGGAAGTTGCGAAACGTGGTACCGGCGGCCTCGATGGCCTCTCGCAACACCTTCCGTACGGCTCGGTGCAGGGCCGCGACCTCCGCGGGCTGGAGGGACGCCGCGGAGCGCGCGGGATGGATGCGCGAGCGGAAGAGCGATTCGCTCGTGTAGATGTTGCCGAGGCCGGCGACTCGTTTCTGGTCGAGAAGCGCGTTCTTGATCGGGGCGCGGGAGGTCTTCAGGATCTCGCCGAGCTTTCGCGCCGTGAAGCCCCGGGCGAGGGGCTCCGGGCCCAACGCCCGGTCCAGTGCCCTCCAGGCCTCCGCATCGAGCCATCGGAATCCACCCAGTCGGCGCATGTCGTCGTAGAATAGGGTCCTTCCGTCGTCCAGCTCCAGCTCGGCGACGATATGGCGGTACCGCTTCGGGTCGGGCCGGCGCTCTCCGAGCGTGAAACGGCCGGTCATCCTGAGCTGTGCCTGAAGGACCGCGTCCGGGTCGATGCGAAAGAGGAGGTTCTTGCCGCGCCGGCCGACGGAGAGGATGCGGCGTCCTTCCAGCTTCCGGGCGAGCGCGCGTCCGGAGGAGAGACCGAGGACGATGTCGCGCCGCCGGAAGCGCGCCCTCCGGATGGTGCGCCCCGACAGCTCCTGGTCGAGGTGCCGCCGGATGACCTCTACCTCGGGAAGCTCAGGCATCAGCCCGACGAGGCTCCTCGCCTCACCCGCCGATGTCCCGGCGCCAGCGCTTGCCCTCGAACTCGATGAGCTCCGCACCCCGCCGGCTCCGGGCCGCGGCCTCCTCCGCCGTTCGGCCGACGCCCGTCACACCCAGGACACGCCCCCCGGCGGTCACGAGCTTTCCGTCCAGCATGGCCGTGCCGGCGTGGTACACGCGCAGGTCGTCCGATTCGAGGCCATCGGGGACGCCGATCGGGAGACCGGTCGGGTAGGAAGCGGGATAGCCGTCACTCGCCAGGACGGTAACGAGGGCCGCCCCCCTCGCCGCCTCGGGTTGCCAGCCCGACACTCCGTCTCCGACCGCCACCGCCAGCATCGGCTCGACAAGAGAGGCTTCCGTGATCGGAAGCACCGCCTGCGCCTCGGGATCACCGAGCCTGCAGTTGAACTCCAGCACCTTCGGGCCGTCTTCCGTGAGCACGAGTCCCACGTAGAGGAAGCCGCTGTATGGGCTTCCCCGGGCGGCGAGCTCGGCGACGACCGGCTCCGCAATCCCGGTCCGGACCGTCTCCACGAGGTCGGGTCCGACCTCCGGCACCGGAGCGAACGCGCCCATCCCGCCCGTGTTGGGTCCGCGATCGCCCTCCTCCAGGCGCTTATGGTCGCGTGCCGAGACTAGCGGGACGGCCCGCTCACCGTCGGTGATGAAGAACACCGAGATCTCCGGCCCCTCGAGAAAAGCCTCGATCACGATCCGGCGGCCCGCCTCCCCGAAGCGGCCCGCCACGAGCAGCTCTTCGACGGCCCGTCGAGCCTCCTCTCGGGAGCGGCAGATGAGGACGCCTTTGCCGGCCGCCAGCCCGGACGCCTTGACGACGACCGGCGGCTCCATGCCGGCCAGATACGACAGGGCTGCTTTCGGATCGGTAAACGTTTCGAAGGCGGCCGTGGGCACGCCGATATCGCGCATGAGCGCCTTCGCGAACGCCTTGGAGGATTCGAGGCGAGCCGCGGTGCTCGCCGGGCCGAAGATCGGGAGTCCGTGAAGCGCGAAGAGGTCCACCACGCCTGCCGCGAGCGGTGTCTCGGGACCCACGACCGTCAGGTCGATGGCCTCGTCGTCCGCGAAGCGGGCGATGGATTCCACGTCCTCCGCGCCGATCGGGACGCACCGCGCTACCGCCTCGATCCCGGGGTTCCCGGGAGCCGCGAAGATCTGGGCTCGGGGCGCGTCCCTCCGCAGCTTGTCGACGATGGCGTGCTCGCGGCCGCCCCCACCGATGACCAGCAGCTTCACGTGCCGCTCCGGGACGTGCAGGCGGGCCGGCGCGCGCCTACTTGCGGGAGCTCTGCCACGCCTCCGAGACCCGGCTTCGCATGCGATCCACCGCAGCGTCCACCTCGTCCAGGACCTTCTGCGCGGAATCCTTGTAGCCGGCGAGAGCCTCCGCCAGGTCTTCGCCGTACGACCGCTCCTCCTCCTCTCCCCGCTCCGCGTACTCGCCCGCGAGGATGCGTTCGTATGTTCCCCCGTCTATCCAGTCCTTGAGCTCTGCCACGCGCACGACGGCGAATGGGTGCGTGAGCCCGAGCACGTTCAGGACCTTGTACACGGAGTCCAGGAGCTCCCCGCCTTCCCGATACTCCTCGGCCTGTGCCACGAACTCCTCGAGATTCAGCGTCTCCCCTCGCATGCCTCCCGCCATGTGCATGAGCGCGCGCATCGAGGCGTCGGGGCTCTGCACGGCAAGCAGGCCTGCCCGGTCCGAGGAGAGCTCGGACTTCCGGTACCACTCGAGCAGCGCGAACAGCACCGGCCTCACGGCCAGGCCGGCGAGCGGATAGCGGAAGACGGTCAGGCTGAGCAGGATGATGAGGAGCGTCCGGTACAGAACATGGCCGCTCAGTATGTGTCCGACCTCGTGGCCGATCACTGCCTCGACCTCATCGTCGCCCAGCAGCTCCAGCAGGGAGGAGTTGAGGACGATGAACGGCTTGCCCATCCCGATCGCGCCCGCGTTCACCACCGGTTTCTGAGAAACGAACAACTCCGGAATCTCGTCCACGTCCAGCACCTCGCACACACGTACGAGCCTGGCGTGAACGTCCGGGTACTGGTTCTCTGTGACCCTGACGGCGTTTGCCTTGAAGGCGAGCAGAAGCGCGCGCTCGCCGAACATCCCGAACACCTTGCGGAGCACCAGGTCGAAGCCCGGGATCTTGCGCAGCGCGTTCAGGGCCGCCCGATCCGCCGGGTGCTCCCAGGCGATCGGACTGATGTTCGTCAGGATTCGTCGCTGGTTATTGTCACTCTCCATGGTTGCCTCCCTTATGACGCGCCGGATGGCGCACCGTCTTTTCGGGCCGAGCCCGCCCGGATGCAGCTGGCGGACGGCCCACAGCGCCCCGCGCACGGAGCACGGTGCCTCGAGAACGCCTACGGAGCGGGGCGGCCCACGGTTTCAGCGGGAGCACGGGCCGGCCGG
>JAPULH010000143.1 GCA_027295155.1 Gemmatimonadota bacterium | reverse complement strand
GTTGTGGCTCTCGACCCCCCGCAAACGAGCTAAACTGCGCGTCGCGGCCCCGGTTTGGCGGCGCCGAACGCGCGTCTTGGGGAAGCCCCCGGCAACTCGGGGCCCATCAATCGACGCCCTCGGGCGGAGGCCTGAGGGCGTCTTTGCATGGGCCAGGAGATGCTGGGGGCTTCCGCATGAGGATCGTTCGGCGCCACGAAACCGTGGCCGCGACGCTCAGTTTCGCTCTTTTCAGGGGGGTCTCGAGCCACAACTCCAGCTCGACGACAAAGCGCTTGATCCCGCCGTACAGGATCGTCTCGGCGCTCACGTCACGGAACATCAGCCTGCGGTGATACGCCGTTTCCCCGGTCTCGACGTCGAGGAGGCGGATGTGACCCGTTGAGATATCCGGGTTCGGTGCGGAGCGACTCACCGACGGAGAGCCAAGAACTCCTCCGGGTCGAAGGCATCCACCTGGATCACCTCATCCCTGATCTCGTCGGCGTCCAGCACCTTGTTGCGTTCCTCTTTTGAGATGATCCCGGCCTCGAGGGCCTGCTCGAGCAGCACATCACCTGGCGCTTGGTCCAAGCGCCCAGCGCGGATCGCGTCGCGGATCTTGGTCTCCACTGCCAACGCCTCCACAGCCTTGTCCAACGCTGCCTCGAGCCGGCCGAGGCCGGGTTCATCTGGAGGAGGCACGTAGATGTCGGGCGTCAGGCGAAGGCGTGCATCCCGGTCCTCGAGCAGCTCGCGGGCCACTACCGCCCCGAGCTTGTCGCTCGGCGGGCGGAGCCGCGCCCCAAGGGGGAAGACGAAGGGGCGCAAGCTCCAGGCTGCCAAGCGGTTCGGAAGATTATCCAGGGTGCCGACGAGCGCCGTCTGGATCTGGAACAGCGCATGAGCGCAGCCCCAGCGAACGTACGGGAGGTCGCCATCACGTTGCCCGTCGTCGATGTACCGCTTCAGCGTGGCCGAGCCCAGATACATCCACGCGAGCGCATCGGCCAGCCGGCCGCTGATCTTCTCGCGCCGCTTGAGCTGGCCACCGAGGGTGGCCATCGCGGTGTCGGATACGATCGCAAAGGCAGCGCTCATCCGGGAGAATTGGCCGAAGAGGTGCTTCACTTCCCCGTCCACCGGCGGCTTCATGATTCGTCCGTTCGTCAGGCCCAGGAGCAACGCACGTGTAGCGTTACGAAAGACCGAGCCGACGTGTCCGAAGAAGGCGCGGTCGAAGCGGGCGAGGTCGTTTTCGGCAACGGCCTCGATCTCCTCCTGGGCGTACGCATGGCTGCGGATCGCCCCTTGCCCATAGATGATCATGGAGCGGGTGAGGATGTTGGCGCCTTCCACCGTGATCGCGATCGGGACCGCCTGATAGGCACGTGCGAGGATGTTGCGTGGTCCGCGAGAGACCGCCGCGCCGGCCCGGATGTCCATTGCGTCGATCAGCACCTGGCGCATGCCCTCGGTCAGGTACGCCTTGACGATGGCCGACAGCACCGCGGGCCGCTCCCCGGCATCCACCGCTCCGGCAGTGAGCGTCCTGGCCGCATTCATCAGGTACGTCATCCCGCCGATGCGCGCTAGAGGTTCCTCGATACCTTCAAAACGGCCGATCGGGGTGTCGAACTGCTCGCGGACGGTTGCATAGGCGCCGACCACGCGCGTCGCCAGCTCGGCCGATGCGACGGAAAGCGCCGGGAGCGAGATGGACCGCCCGGCGGCCAGGCTCTCCATGAGCATGCGCCATCCCTGACCGGCCATCTCACGGCCCCCGATGATGAAGTCGAGCGGGACCACCACATCGCGTCCAGAGTTGGGGCCATTGTGGAACGGCACCCCCATCGGATCGTGCCGTTGGCCGATCTCGATCCCGGGGAGATCGGCCGGGATCAGCGCACAAGTGATCCCGAGATCCTCCTCCCCGCCGAGAAGCCGGTCCGGGTCGCGTAGCCGGAAGGCGAGCCCGATCAACGTCGCGATCGGGCCGAGCGTGATGTAGCGCTTGCGCCAGTTGAGACGCATGCAAAGTACCTCGTTGCCCTGAAAAGTCTCGCGGCAGACGATCCCCACACTCTGCGTCGCGGCGGCATCGCTGCCGGCCTCGGGGCCGGTCAGGGCAAAGCACGGGATCTCCTTTCCGGTCGCCAGCCGGGGGAGATAGTTGGTTTTCTGTTCCTCGGTCCCGTAATGGAGGAGTAGCTCTGCGGGGCCCAGCGAGTTGGGCACCATCACCGTCCCGGCAGCCGTGCCACTTCGGCTGGCCACCTTCGTCACGACGGCCGAGTGGGCCGCCGCCGAGAAGCCGAGCCCGTCGTACTCCTCCGGGATGATCATGCCGAAGAAGCGGTTGCGCTTGAGAAAGTCCCACACTTCGGGTGAGAGGTCTCCGGCCCTGGCCACCTCCCACTCATTGAGCATCGAGCAGAGTTCCTCAACAGGACCGTCGAGGAAGGCGCGCTCCTTCTCCGAGAGGCCACGTACCCTGAAGTCGAGGAGCTGCTTCCAATCGGGTTTGCCGGAGAAGAGGTCGCGGTCCCACCAGACCGTGCCGGCATCGAGGGCGATACGCTCGGTCTCTCCAATCCGCGGGAGGAGCGGAGCCACGAGCCGCATCAGCCCACGGGTGACGAGCTGGCGGCGCAGGGCGGGGATGCCAAAAACTACCGCGAGGACCCCGAAGACGACGGTAACCCCGGTGAACAATT
>JAPULH010000142.1 GCA_027295155.1 Gemmatimonadota bacterium | reverse complement strand
GCGACATCAAGAAGAACAGGTTCTACGAGAAGCCCAGCGAAGCCAAACGGCGAAAGATGAAAGCCGCCGAGCGGCGCAGGAAGCGCCGCAAGCGCCGGGCGTCGACCCGGAGCTGGAGCTGAGCCACACCGCGCCGGCGGGCGAAGGCGGCGAGCCGGCTCATCATGGCCGGCAGCCGACCCGCCCGGGCTGCGACACGTAGCCTCTCGGGGGTCTCGCCTCCCCACCGAACACCGCACACTCCCGGTCGCCCCCCGTGGCGATCGCGGAGTAGCCCCTCCGATCTCCCTGAATGATGCTCACGTCCACACCCGGGCTCGCCGCAAAGTCCAGCTGGTCCAGCCGGTTCGTGTATCGGGCGTTCGCCGCAAAGTAGCGCTCCTCGGCAGCGTGAAGGCTCCCTAGGTCGGTGCCGAGCGTCGCCTCCACGGAGCCGCCGGTTCCGGGCGTGCCGGGTGACGAGCCGACCACGGCCTGCCGCGAGCAGGCGGCGGCCGCGAGCGCCAGGCAAGCGATCAGCGCGCGCTCTCTCCACTTCCGCATGCTCCGCATTCCGACTCCTCTCTATAGACGGAAGCGCTCGACCAGGCGTTTCTCCGTCTCTCCCTCGATGTGGACCTCGACCTGAATGTACTCCTCGAGCCCGGAGCCCCGAAGCTTCTCGCGGAGCAGCTGATCGACCTGGAAAACGCCCGCAGAGTTCGTCATGTCCACCCGAATCGTGACCGGGACCTCGTCTCCGCGCTCGATGTGCACCGCCTCGATCGCGGCCGCCGAGACAGCGTGGATGCTGACCGAGCCGGCCTGGAACGGGATGCGCGATCGGCCCTGCGCCATGTCCAGGGCGTCCGCGATGCGCAGCACGCCACCCTCGACCGTGATCGGCCGGCCGCCGGTCCGGTGCGAGATGATCGCGTTGAGCACTTCCGAGGAGAGGATCTCCGCGGCGGGACCCTCGTAGACTCCGGCGAAAAGGTCGCGCAAGATCGGGCGGGCGATGAAGAGGGAGAAGGCCTCGTGGCCGTCGCGATGGATGGCGATTCCGACGTCGTGAAGCAGGGCGGCGAGGCAGACGACCACCTCGGCATCGGTCGGCGCCAGGCCGTACGCCTCCACGGCGCTCGGCACCACGCCGCCATCGCTCAGCAGGCGGAGCAGCCGGAGAGCGGAGTTGGCGACGATCTGCACGTGGACCGGGCCGTGGTCCGAGATCTTCAGCCGATCCACCGCGTTCACGTTGGCGGCCACCCACAGCGCGTACAGCTCGTCGCTCTCGTTGACGCGCTCCACGATGGCGGCGAGCTGCGGATTGTGGCGTACCGGCAGACGGATGTGGACGCGGTCCTCGAAGCGCTCCCTCAGCGTGGGCCTCACCGACATGCTCACGGAACGGCCCGCTCCCGGAGGCTCGCCAGCCTCTCTGCGGCCTCCTCCAGGACATCCGTGGTCTTGCAGAAGGCGAACCGCACCAGGCGACGGCCCGCAGCGGGGTCGCTGTAGAAGCTCGACCCCGGCACCGGAGCCACACCGATCTCCCGGGTCAGCCAGTAGGAGAACTCGTCGTCCGGCAGATCGCTGATCTCCGAGAAGTCGGCCAGGATGTAGTAGGCGCCCTCGGGACGCGCCGCCTGGAAACCCGCCTCCAGCAGGCGGCCGTACAGTACGTCGCGCCGGTGCCGGTAGTCAGAGGCCAGCCGCTCGTAGTAATCGGGCCCGAGGGTTTCGATCGCCGCGGCCACGCCCTCCTGCAGAGGCGCCGGCGCCCCCACGGTAAGGAAGTCGTGCACCTTGCGGATCGCATCCGTGACCCGGGAGGGAGCCACGATCGTGCCGATGCGCCAGCCGGTCACGCTGTAGGTCTTGGAGGCTCCGCTGATCGTGATCGTGCGGTCCCGCATCTCCGGCAGCGTCGCCACCGGGATGTGCTCTCCGTCGTAGAGGATGTGCTCGTACACCTCGTCGGTGATCACGTAGGCGTCGTGCCGGCGGCACAGCTCGGCCACCCCCTCCAGCTCCTCCCGCGTGAGGACGCGGCCCGTCGGGTTGTTCGGTGTGTTCAAGATGATCGCCCGTGTCCGATCGGAGAACGCACGCTCCAGCCGCTCGAGATCGAGCCTCCACTTCGGCGGCTCCCCGAACGGCACGAACACGGGCTCCGCCTGACAGATCACGGTGTCCGGACCGTAGTTCTCGTAGAACGGCTCGAGGACGATCACCTGTTCGCCCGGATCCACGAGGGCCAGCAGGACGGTCGCCATCGCCTCGGTGGCGCCGCACGTCACGGTGATCTCCGTCTCCGGGTCGATCTCCAGCCCGTAGAACTCCGCGTACTTCCGCGTCAGCGCCAGCCTGAGCCGCCGGGACCCCCAGGTGATCGCGTATTGGTTGATATCGGCGTGGATCGCTCGGCACGCCTCATCCTTGACCTCGTCCGGCGCCGGGAAGTTCGGAAACCCCTGAGAAAGGTTGATCGCGTCATGCTCGTTCGCCAGCCGGGTCATGCCGCGGATGACGGACTCCGTGAAGCCGTGCGTGCGTCTCGCGGTGTGCATGCCGCAATGTGCGCCGCGTCCGGGCGACGCGGAAGGGCCGACGTGCGGCGGACCCGGCGTCCATGCAGTCGGGCCGACGCTCCCCGGATTCTCGGCGTCTTACCTCAGGCGCTCTTCGTCGAGGATGTCGATCGACCGAATCTTCCACACGCCGTCGACGGGTACGAGCTGAACGCGGGCCTGGTAGCGGTTCTGGCGGAAATGGCGGTGACCGAAGTGAGTCACGGTGCCGCCGACCGTCCACGAAGCGTCCGCAGTGAACCCGTCCTCCGGTCCGGGCTCCACCTGCCCGACCTCCAGCACCTCGATGGCATCGACCCGTGCCCTCGCTCCTCCACGCTCCTCCATCTCCAGCGCGCGCCTGTGCTCCAGGTACACCTCCGTCAGCGTCTCTCCGGTCACGCTGACCGCGAGGCGATCGTAGGCAGCCGATTCATCCCTCAACTCGAAGGCCCGGTACACGTTCGGGAGCACGCCGGCCAGGATTCTCCGCGCCCCGAACTCCGAGGGGACGGAGCGCACGGATGCCGGCAGGGCGACGGTCACGCCGGCAAAAGGCACCAGGATGATGGCCAGGGCCAGGGTCACCCTGGCGAGGGGGAAGGAGATCGCGGAGCGCCAGCCGCGCAGGGCGGCCACCCCCAGCACCAGCACTGCGGCCAGCAGCGGAAGAGATGCCAGCGGAAGAGGCAGCTTCGGCGGCTCCACCGCGACCGCGGCCACGGTCGGTATCGGGTCCTCCGTGAGGGCGTTCTCCCAACGCAGAGTGGGCTCGCCCGGAGTCAGATCCGCGGAGCGTGACGTCTCGGGATCCGTGACCGTGGCGGGAATCGCCTGAGCTTCGCCGAAAAAACTCTCCCAAGTCAGCGTCACCTCGCGCGGCATGCCCGAGGTCAGGTATGCGACCGTAACGCCGACGAGGGCGCCATCCAGCGCCTCCGAGACCGGTGCCAGGCGCGGCAGCACGCCTCGCGGTCCTGAGGTCATGAAGCTCACCCGATCGATAATCGGCTCCGGAACCTCGCCGTCGACCGTCACTACGGTGTGGCCGGTGACGAGCTGTGCGACCCGCCTTCCGACCTCCTCCTGGGCTTCGATCTCGATCGGCTCGGCCCCCGCCGCGTCGAGCCCGATCTCGCGCGTCACGTCCGCGAGTCGAACGAGCACCTGGTGCCGCACCTCGTAAGGCTCCACGGCAAGGTAGCTCTGGATCGGCGCCTCCGGGCTCGCGGGCGCGACCCTTCGAGAGCTCTGCAGGCCCCTCCTGGCTGCCAAGCTCGCCATGCCCGGCAGCCGGGGGGAGAAGGACGCCTCCGCCACCTCGGCGGCATCGCCCTCGAAGGCCAGCATCAGAGCGAGCGCGACCCCGACCCCACCGAGCCCGTATGTGAGCGCCCCACGGAGCGACCTCGCCGGCCACCGACGGGCGGCCAGCTCGCCCAACCCCGTTACCGTCGCCGCCAGTAGGAGGAGAGCCGCATCCATGCCCAGCACGACCAACAGCAGATAGAGCCAATCGGACCCGGTAGTCTGCCCGGTTTGCAACACGGCAGCCAGGCCCAATCCGTGGAAGAGACCCGCACCCGCGGCAAGCGCCGAGAGCTGCCGCCCTTCCCCGGATGGGCGAAACGCCTGGGCCGCGAGAAACGCCACGGCAATCGCAACGCAGATCTCGGCGACCCTCGGCTCGGGCCGGATGCCGATGCCCGCGGCGAGCGCGATCGCCGCCAACTGGCCGGCAGCGAAGGCCGTGGCGAGACGGATCGAGAGGCTGCCGGCCAGCATGCAGATGGCCAGCAGAAAAGCGAGATGGACCCCGTGGCCGAAGACATGTGAGAC
>JAPULH010000141.1 GCA_027295155.1 Gemmatimonadota bacterium | reverse complement strand
CACGGCGATCGATTCGTCCGCGGCTCGGCTGAGGAGGCCTCCGAGAAGACCGGTACCCAGGTGGCAACCGGAGCTCCGCCGCTTCCCGATCTCCTCGCCTCCCGCCTCGGGGAACTCGACGAGGCACACCGCCGCGAGGCCCTCATCCACCTGCTCGTAGCGGGCCGGACCGAAGCCGAGCTCATCGAGCTTCTTCCCGACCTCCTCCCAGAACTCCCGGGGGTCGAGGCGATCGATGTCCTGGTCCGCAGCAAGGGAGTCGAAGATCGAGAGGCCCAGTCCCCGGCCCGCCTCGCGGAGGGCTGCGATCCCCGGCTCGCCGGCAGCCGCACAGTGGTCGGCCAGGGTGACGAGCACGCTCGAGGGAAGGAGGACCACGCTGTCGGGCATCTCGGTCACGATAGTAAGTTTAACGTCGCGGCAACGGCGTCGCTCGACCGGAGTGGCCAAGCTAGAGGGCGCTTCGGGCGCCAACAAGGCGTACGACCGCGACAGAAGGAGGCAAAGGAGGTGGGCATGATCTTCGATGATGGCGATGAGTTCTTTCTGGGTGTCGCGATAGGGGTGCTGCTGGGAGCCGGCGTCGCGCTGCTTCTGGCGCCGGATAGCGGGCGCCGCACGAGACGGAGAATCCGGCGGACGGCCGAGGAGTGGAGCGACGCGGCCGGCGATCGGCTGCAGGATGCGGGCGACCGCCTGCAGGGGGCGGCCGAGGAGGCACGGCGGCTGGCGGATGACGCCCTGGCGGTGGCCGAGCGCTCGGGCACCCGGCTCCGCGGTTCCGTGGAGCGCCGCGCGAAAAAGCTCCGGACCCGGAGCTAGAAGCACCCTGCTGATCACCGAGGCGATCGAGCGCAAGCGAGACGGCCGAGAGCTCGGGCCCGCCGAGCTGCGGGGCTTCCTGGACGGCTACCTCCGCGGAGAGGTGGCCGAGTACCAGATGTCCGCGTTTCTCATGGCGGCGTTCCTGAGGGGCCTCTCCCCCGGTGAGGTCGCCGAAATGACCCGGGCGATGATCGAATCGGGCCGGCGGCTGGACTTCCGGGATGGCGGCCCTCCGGCCGTGGGCAAGCACTCCACGGGCGGCGTCGGTGACAAGGTGTCGCTGATCCTCGCCCCGCTCCTCGCGGCCTATGGCCTCCGGGTACCGATGTTGTCCGGGCGCGGGCTCGGCCACACGGGAGGCACGCTCGACAAGCTCGAGGCGATCCCCGGCTTTCGGACCATGCTCGGGCTGGACGAGTTCAAGGCAGTGCTGGCGGACGTCGGGTGCGCGATGATAGGCCAGACGGAGGAGATCGCGCCCCTGGACGGCCGGCTGTACGCCCTCCGTGACGTGACCGGCACGGTCCCTTCGATCCCGCTGATCGCCTCCAGCATCATCTCCAAGAAGGTGGCCGAAGGGATCGAGGCGCTCGTTCTCGACGTGAAGTGCGGAAGCGGCGCGTTCATGGTCGAGGAGGAGAGAGCCGTCGAGCTCGCGCGCACTATGGTCCAGCTCGCGGCCGAGCAGGGACTCGAGACGTGTGCCCTGATCACGGACATGGAGTCGCCGCTCGGCCGGAAGGTGGGCAACGCGCTCGAGGTCGAGGAATCGATCGAGTGCCTGCTCGGCCGGGGACCCGAGGACCTTCGGGAGGTGACGCTCGCTCTGGCGGCGGAGCTCGCCGTTGCCGCCGGGGCGGAACCAGACACGGGGGCGGCGCGGCGGGCTCTCGAGCCGCTTTTGGATGGCGGCGAGGCCGCCGAGCGCTTTGCGCGCCTGATCGAGCGGCAGGGAGGGGACGCCCGTGTCGTGGAGGAGCCCGGCCGCCTGCCGAGCGCGCCGGTCCGCCGCCAGCTGGAGGCACCCGATTCCGGCTGGTTCGTACGGCTCGCCGCCCGCGAGGTGGGGCTGGCGGCCGTGGAGCTGGGCGCCGGGCGCACCCGGGTCGACCAGAGGGTCGACCCGGCAGTGGGCTTCGAGATCCACAAGGCGGTGGGAGAGCGGGTAGAGGCGGGGGAGCCCCTGGTCACGGTCCACGCCGCCAGCGAGGAGGACGCCGGCCGTGCGCTGGCGCGGCTCACGTCGGCGCTCGAGCTGGCAGAGGAGGTGCCGCCCGCACGGGCCCTGGTTCGCTACCGCGTCACCCGCGAGGGAGCCACGGCGCTGACGGAGTGACCCGAGCCGGCCAGCCCGACGAGCCGCCTATTCGAGCCGACCAGTCCCACGCGCTGCCTACCAGTCGAACTCCTCGCTGAGGTCGGAGAGCGAATCGCCCCGGGCCCGCTGCCGCATGCCCCAGGGCAGGTGCAGGTCGCAACCCTCTACAGGCTCGGTTCCGGCGACGTAGATCTCCGTATACAGCCGGTCGGCCGGACACCAGGAGGTCGCCAGGAGCCCGGTCGTGCGGTCGACCCGTCGCTCCACTAGGCCGTCGGGCCGCGCCCACGGCTCCGGCGGCGGCCGGTCGCGGTAGTAGGCGATGAGCGCCTGAGCGGCCACCGGCGCCGCGTCCCTCCCTCCCGTCGCTCCGCGGTGAATCCGCACGGGGCGGTCGAAGCCGATCCAGGTGGTGGTCACGATGTCGGGCGTGAAGCCGACGAACCACGTGTTGGTGGCGTTGTTGGTCGTTCCGGTCTTGCCGGCCGCCGGCACCTCGGCCGGCAGCCCCAGGCGCCGAACGACGACGCCCGTCCCGCGGGGAGCATCCACGACGTCCCGCAGTATCGAGGTCATCACGTACGCCGTCTGCTCGTCGAGCACGCGTTCGCGCTCGACCCGGCTCTCCCAGATCGTCCGGCCGTCGCTGTCCTCGATCCGCAGGATGGGCCGCGCCGCCACGCGGATCCCGAGGTTGGCGAACGTGCTGTACGCCTCCGCCACCTGAAGCGGGATCACGGACGCGGCTCCGATGGAGACGGAGGGCACGCGCGGGATGTCGGTCCGGATGCCGAGCCGCCGGGCCGTCTGCGCGACCGTCTCGAGGCCGACTCTCAGGCCGACCTTCACCGCCACCACGTTGATCGAGCGGAACAGGGCCTCGCGCAGCGTGATCGGCCCGATGAAGCTGTCGGTGAAGTTCTTCGGCGAGTAGATCTCTCCCGTGACGAGCGGCACCTGAACGGGCGTGTCGTAGATGACCTCGGAGGCGGGGATGCCGCTCTCGATCGCTGCGGTGTACACAAACGGCTTGAAGACGGAGCCGGGCTGGCGCCTCGCCTGGGTCACACGGTCGAACTCGGAGTCCCGGAAGTCGCGCCCGCCGACCATCGCGAGGACATCGCCGGTCCTCACGTCAAGAGCCACGAAGCTCCCCTGCACGTAAGGCATCTCGGGGCCCCGGAGGCTGTCCTCCGGCCAGTCGCGCGTCTCCCGGTAGGTCGGAGCCGAGAAGCGCGGCTGCCTTTCCACCCAATCGAGCTGGGCGTGCAGCGCGGAGTCTGCCGCCGCCTGCAGAGCCGGGTCGAGCGCGGTGTAGACGCGGAGGCCCGCCTCATACATCTGGCGGCCGTACCGCTCGTAGAGGATACGGCGCACCCACTCCACGAAGTAGGCGGAGGTCTCCGATCGCCGCGCGCCTTCCCGGAGGAGGATCGGGAAGGCCTTCGCCAGCTCCGCCTCGCGCTCCGTGATCATGCCCTGGCCGGCCATCAGGTCGAGCACGAGGTTACGCCGGGGCAGCGCGCGATCCGGGTGGCGAA
>JAPULH010000140.1 GCA_027295155.1 Gemmatimonadota bacterium | reverse complement strand
GGGTTTTCTGGGGTTATACTCTACTGAGGCAGGAAGTTAGGAAAACGGGGGTGCCGCTGCTCCGACGACATCGCCCCCGTCCCGGAATCCGTGAGCAGGTCGATAAGAATATCGCGGGCGGGGATGCGAAAGAGGTTCCAGTCGGCCGCCGCGAGAATGCGCTCGCGTTCCTGCCGTGTCGTCATCCGAAGCGGCTCGACCACCTTGATCCGGAACGGCTCGATGATCCTCGGCATGCTAGTGTACCGTTTCAGAAGTCACGAGCCCTTCTAGATGGCTTCGAGGAGCGCTATGTGGCCGAGGCCGCCCGCCGCGCAGATGCTCACGACGGCCCGGGATCCGGGCGGCAGTTCGGCCAGCTCGAGCACGGTCTGGGAGAGCAGACGAGCGCCGGTGGCCGCGAAGGGGTGGCCGAGGGCCAGGCTTCCGCCGTTCGGGTTCATCCGGTCGATCGGGAACCGGCCCAGGTCGTCCTCCACACCCGCTCGCTCCCGCAGCCACGCGTCGTCCTCCAGGGCCCGCAGGGTGCACAACACCTGGGCGGCGAACGCCTCGTGGATCTCCCAAAGGTCGATGTCCTCGTAGCCGAGGCCGTGCCGCGCGAGGAGCCGAGGGATGGCGATCGCCGGTGCCATGAGGAGCCCGTCTCGGGCGATGTCCACCGCTGCCTGCTCCCAGTCGAGGAGCCGCGCGCGGGCCGCCTCGTCGCTCAGTCGGGACAGGCCCTCCTCGCTCGCCACCCAGCATGCGGCGGCGCCGTCGGTGAGCGGCGTGGAGTTGCCGGCCGTGAGCGTGCCGTCTTTCCCGAAGGCGGGCCTCAGGCCCGCGAGACGGTCGAGCGACGTGTCGCCGCGAGGGATCGTGTCGGCGTCGATCGGAAACGTGCCCGGCGAGACCAGCAGCTTCCGGAAGAAGCCCTTTTCCGTCGCGGAGACGGCCCGACGGTGGCTGGTGAGGGCAAACCGGTCCTGCTCCTCGCGGGAGATGTTCCATACCCTGGCCATCTCCTCGGCATGCTGGCCCATGGTCTTGCCGGTTTTCCGTTCCTTCGCTTGCGGGACCGAGATCCGGACGTCCGAGGCCCGGACACCGGCGAGCGTGCGCATGATAGCGCCGGCCCCCCGGGCGGCAGCCGCCCGGCGGATCGTCCGGCTCAGTGCCTTCGAGAGCCCGACCTGCGTGAAGCTCATCGACTCCACGCCCCCGCAAAGAACGAGGTCGGCCCGGCCGACCCGCACCTGAGCGGCGGCGTACGTGGCGGCGGCGAGGCTGGTCGCGCACTGCTGGACGATCGTCAGGGCCGGTACCCGCTGGTCGAGCGCGGCATCGAGCCACACCTCCCGCCCCCAGTTGCTCACCGCCAGGACGGGGATCACGGAGCCCCAGATGGCAAGGTCGACGTCCCGATCGCGGCCAGGGCCCACGCCCCTATCGCCCACGACGGTCTGCTGCGTAACCGGCACGGAAAGCTCCAGGGCGTCCAAGGCCTCGAGCCCGCGATCGATGCGAGCGAACGGGCTGCGCAGACCCTGTACGATGTAGGCGGTCTTGCCTGGCATGGCCTCCTCCCGCCTGGCGGGAACTTGAGTCTCGGTGCAAGATGCACGGCGCGCCGACCGCGTCGCAACGCGCCAAAGCCGGATGAGCGAGCTTGGACCAGGAGCGACACGAGGGACTTGGGGCGGGACGGAATAGAGGATCCGGTGGGACGGAATGAACGATCCGACGACCGAGAGCGCATGAGCGCCCCCGGCGCTCCTGACACCTCGGGGCACCGCGCCGCGCGCCCCCCGCGCGTGCGCTTCGCGCCGAGCCCGACGGGCCACCTGCACGTGGGCGGCGCCCGTACCGCTCTGTTCAACTACCTCTTCGCCCGGAACGCCGGCGGCACCTTCGTCCTGCGAATCGAGGACACGGACCGGGCGCGTTCGAGCGACGAGATGACGCGCTCGATCCTCGACGCGATGGAGTGGCTCGGCCTGGATTTCGACGAGGGCCCGTACCATCAGGCCGACGGACTCGAGCGCCACCGCGCCGATGCGCATCGGCTCCTCGAGCTGGGGGCGGCGTACCGCTGCTTCTGTCCGCCGCCGCCGGGCAGAGCGGGCAGGCCCGACCCTGAGGCATGCGGCTGCGCGACCCTGTCTCGGGCCGATGAGGAGGCGCGGGCCGCAGCCGGGGAGCCGTTTGCCCTGCGCTTTCGGGTTCCGGATGGCGAAACCGCGTGGGACGACGCCGTCCACGGTCGCAGGGCCGTGGCGAACGAGCACGTGCAGGACTTCGTGCTCCTCCGCTCCGATGGGACGCCGGTGTACAACCTGGCCGTCGTGTCGGACGACATCGAGATGGGCATCACGCTCGTTCTCCGCGGCGACGACCACCTGTCGAACACGCCGAAGCAGATTCTCCTCTACCGGGCGCTCGGCGCGCCGCTTCCCACCTTCGCCCATGTGCCGATGATTCTCGGACCGGACGGCAGGCGCCTCTCCAAGCGTCACGGGGGGACGTCGGTGGAGGCCTACCGGGAACAGGGGATCCTTCCGGAAGCCCTCTTCAACTTCCTTGCTCTCCTCGGCTGGTCTCCCGGCGACGACCGGGAGGTGATGGAGCCCAGCGAGCTGATCGAGGCGTTCAGCCTGGGACGCATCCTGAAAAAGAGTGCGGTCTTCGATCCCGAGAAGCTCACATGGCTGAACCGGCAGCATATAACGCGCATGCCGATCGACCGGCTCGTGGAGCTGGCGAGCGGGCCTCTGCAGGCGCTCGGAGTCCCGCCGTCGATCTTCGAGGAGCGGCCGGAGCGCGTCCGCGAGGTTCTCGACGTCGTGCGCGAGCGCGGGGATACGGTGGAGGCCGTAGCCCTCCAGGCGGCCCCCTTCTTCCTGGACGAGGTGACCTACGAGGAGGCCGCGGTGACGAAGTTCTGGAAGCGGCCGGCCGAGGCGGCGGAGCTCCTGCGTGCGGCGCGGGACCGATTGGCCGAAGTGGCCTCGTTCGAGCCAGACACTCTAGAGCATGCTATCAGACAACTTGCTGCAACCAAAGACGTTAGTGCTGGAAAGATAATCCATCCTCTCAGGGTAGCGCAGATGGGAACGAGCGTCAGTCCCGGGATCTTCGTCGTGCTCTCCCTGATGGGGCGCGAGCGGGTGCTGGGGCGGATCGATCGGGCGCTCGGCTACCTGGACGCGATGGCCGCCGCGGAGGGGGCGGGCGCGGACGCCGAGTGATCGAGGAGCGGTGGATGCGCCGGGCGCTCGAGCTCGCGGAGGAGGCCGGACGGCTCGGAGAGGTCCCAGTGGGAGCCGTCGTCGTCGCGGAGGATGGGTCCGCTTTCGAGGCGCACAATCGGACGAGGCAGCTCTCCGATCCAACGGCCCACGCCGAGGTGCTGGCGCTGCGCGAGGCCGCTGCGTCCGCGGGCGACTGGCGGCTCACCGGGCACACGCTCTACGTGAGCCTCGAGCCGTGTGCGATGTGCGCCGGCGCGATCGTCCTCGCCCGCGTACCGCACCTCGTGTTCGGCGCCGCCGACCCGAAGGCGGGCATGTGCGGCTCGCTCGGGAACCTCGTGCAGGATCCCCGCCTCAACCACCGGGTCGAGCTCGCAGGGGGGCTGCTGGCCGACGAGGCGGGCCAGGTCTTGAGGCGCTTCTTCCGCGAGCGCCGCTAGCAGGCTCGGCGGCTCTCCGACTCCGCGAGCGCGCGCCGCCCTGGGCCGGTTGAGCGGACCGCCGAACCGTGGTCCATGGCAAACGACGACGGGAGGGAACGATTCCGGTTCAACCTTCTCCGCCGCTCTAGTTGTACACCTGCGCAAGTAGAGGGACGGGCGCGGGAGGTCCTTCGGTCGTGGCGGAGGCTGCGAGCGGAGGGAGAGGCGCTCGAGAGGGACAAGCGCATCTGGTTTGAGTCCGCTCCTCGCCGCGTGGATCCCGTGAGGATGACGTGGTTCGCGTCCGGCACCGCTGCCACGATGAGCCGGCTCTCCTGATCCGGGAATCCCGATCGGTCCGCACTCCGATCCGCCTCGCGCCATTTGCGCTTCATCCGGTCCAGCTCGAAGCAGAAAGGCCGCACGTGATCCACGCGGCGA
>JAPULH010000014.1 GCA_027295155.1 Gemmatimonadota bacterium | reverse complement strand
GCCATGGCGCGGTACGGGATTCCCGATATCCGGCTTTTCTATGAGGGGGACCTCCGCTTCCTGGAGCAGTTCCGGTAGCCCCGCGGCCCCGCTGTGGCTGCGGAGCGAAGCGACCTTGCCGCGGCCGACGCGGCTCACGCTTGCTGGCCGACACGGCCGCTGCGGCCTGCCTGCGATGCACCGATCCTGCGCGGTGGCGCGGCCGCGACCCGGGGCGTATGTTGCGCAGCCTAAAGCGGTTTCTACAGTTTACGCTTTAAAGCTCTATCGAATAAGCGGATAGTCGGGTGAGAATCTCTGTCAACTGGGTTCGTGAGCTGGCGCCCGGGATCGAGGGCTCGCCGGAGGAGCTCGCCGACCGCCTCTCGATGAGCGCCGTGGCGGTCGACGAGGTGGTGCCTGTCGGCGACGGCATCGCGGACATCATCGTGGCGCGCGTGGAGGAGACGAGGCCCCATCCGAACGCAGATCGACTCGGGCTCGCGACGATCACGACGGGTGGGCCGGAGAGGATCGGCATCGTCGCAGGCGCGTCGGTGAGGGCTGGAGGCCTCTATCCGTATGCGCCTCCGGGCACGACGCTGCCCGGAGGCCTCGAGATCGGCGCACGTAAGATCCGGGGAGAGGTGAGCCAGGGGATGCTGTGCTCCGAGCGCGAGCTCGAGCTCGGGTGGGATCATTCGGGCATCCTGGAGCTTCCGCCGGACCTTCGGCCGGGCGAACGACTGGTCGAGCGACTTGGTTTCCCCGACCACTGCTTCGTGCTGGACCTCACGCCGAACCGGGTCGACCTGGCGGGTCACCTGGGTGTGGCGCGGGAGCTGGCGCCTGGCGGAACCTCCGGCGTCGCCCTCCCTTCGTTGGGGCCGGGGACGGAGGGGTGGTCGCCCGTCTGGAAGGATGGCGAGAGCGATGCCGCGGCTTCCGGCGCGCGTGTGGTGATCGAGGATCTCGGCCGGTGCAGCCGCTTTCTCGGCATCGTGATCCGGGGTGTGACGGTCGGTCCTTCGCCTGCCTGGCTGGCCGCCCGGCTCTGGGCGATCGGTGGACGGCCGATCAACAACGTCGTCGACGCCACGAACTACGTGATGCATGAGCTCAACCAACCGCTTCATGCGTACGATCGCGCCATGCTCGCCGGCTCGGAGATCCGGGTGCGCCCGGCGGAGCCGGAGGAGCGTCTTCGCACGCTGGATAAGGAGGACCGGATCCTGGCTCCGGACGTGACCGTGATCACCGACCGCGATCGAGCCATCGGTCTCGCCGGAGTGATGGGCGGGGAGGACACGGAGGTGAGCCCCGAGACCACGGACGTCTTCCTCGAGTGCGCGGTCTTCGATCCGCTGCACACCCGCCGCACCGCGCGCCACACCGGCCTGGCCACGGACGCGTCGTATCGCTTCGAGCGCGGCGTGGACGCAACGGGCCTCGAGTCGGCCGTAACGCGGTGCGCCCGGCTCATCACGGCGCTCGCGGGCGGCGAAGCCGAGGAGTCGGCGATCCGGGCCGGCCACCTCCCGGGCGAGCGCCCCGTTGTGGCCCTTCGGCCGGCGCGCGTGCAGCGGGTGCTGGGGCGGCGGTTCGAGCGCGCCGAGCTGGAGCGGATCCTCGTTCCCCTCGGGTTCGATCTCCAGGAGGGAGACGCCGGGGGCGAGGCGGATGGAGACGGGGAGCGGCCGCTTCGACTCATGGTCCCGGGGTGGCGCGGCGATGTGACGCAGGAGATCGATCTCATCGAGGAGGTTGCCCGCCGTCATGGCTACAACGCTTTCGGGGATGAGGCGCGCGCCTTCCGCGTGAGTTCGGTGGCGGACGATCCGGCGTGGTCGCAGGCGGATCGGGTTCGCCGGCTGATGGTCGGCCGAGGCTTTCAGGAGGTGCGGAGCGCCAGCTTCGCCTCGGAGGCTCGCGCCGGACCGGACGCCGTGACCCTGCGAAACCCAATCTCGGCCGCGGAGGGCCGTCTTCGGACCGACCTCGTTGCAGGCCTGCTCGACCGGCTGGAGTACAATCTGGCCCGGGGACGCCGGGACGTCCGGCTGTTTGAGATCGGCACCGTCTTTCGCTCGCGGGGCACCGAGGGCCTTCCATTTGAGGAATTGCGAGCGGCGTTCGTCATCACGGGCCGGCGGGAGATCGAGCACTGGTCGATCGAGGGGGCGGACATCGACGTGTGGGATCTGAAGGGGTTGGCGGAGGATCTGGGGTCGGAGCTGCTGGAGGCGACCGTCGAGCCGTTGGGCTCTCGGAACGAGGAAGAGCTTGCTTCGGCCCGGTTGGAGGCCGCCGCGCGCTGGTTCGAGGGGGAGGTGTTCCACCTGCGGAAGGAGGGCCGAGTCGCGGGCCTGGCGGGCCGAATCGCGGCTGAAGCGGTGGACGGACCCGCCGGGATGGCGCCTTCCTGGGCGGCCGAGCTCAGGCTGGCGGACGTCGTGACGGGAGCGACTTCGCGGTACGTGCCGATCTCTCCGTATCCACAGGTGAACCGCGACCTGGCAGCGATCTTCCCGCTTGAGAGGACAGTAGCGGAGATCGAGGTGGTGATCCACGACTCCGCTCCGCCGTTCCTTGAATCCGCCCGACTCTTCGACGTTTATGAGGGCGGCGAGATCCCGGCCGCCAGCCGAAGCCTGGCCTGGCGGTTTCGTTTTCGCGCTCCGGACCGGACGCTCACCGACGGGGAGGTGGATGCCGGGATGAAGAAGATCATGACCGCGCTGGAGGAGAAGGCCGATGCCCGCATCAGAAGTTCCTGAGCCGGCCGCCGAGCCGGCCCTGGAGAACGGTGCCGCGGTGGGGGCGGCAGGGGATGTGAGTCGGGAGCTCACCCGGATGGAAGCGGTGGTGGAGACCCTCCTGGCCGGATTCGATGGTATGCGGAATCGGGCGCTCCAGGCCGAGGAGAACCATCGCAAGCTCGCGGAAGCGCTCCGGGACACGGACGTCGAAGCGATGGCGCCCACCCAGCTGCAAACGCGCCTCGAGGAGCTGGCCGAGGAGAACCGGCGTCTGCGTGCCGCGGTCGACGAGGGATGCGCTCGGGCCGAGCGCATCCGAAGCCGCCTCATGCTGTTGGAGGATGAAGGCCGATGAGCGAGCAAGAGGGAAGCGCGGATCAGCGAAAGGCGGTGCGTGTCACCATCTTCGGCGAGGATTACCTGATCCGCTCGGAGATGGGCCAGGCGTATACGGAGCGGTGTGCACGCTACGTGGACTCGGCCATCCAGGAGGCTCACCTTCGCGGACATGTCTCGGAGCCGCACAAGGCCGCCATCCTGGCCGCCATGCAGATCACCGACCGCCTCTTCCGGTCGGAAGCGGAAAAGGAGGAGCTGGAGACGGCGGTGGGCGAGCGGTTGTCCGAGCTGAGCGGAAGGATCGAGATGAGGCTCTCGGCCGAGGCGTGAGTGCCTCCAGCTTGCGAGGCAAACGGCGGCGAGCCAACTTGAATCGTGCCAGAAGCATGCTGCCGGGCGTTAGGAAACACTTGATCTTCTAGATAGATGCGGCGATTCGTCGCGAAGCGGCGCATCGCCCGAGGTGCATCTCGGATTCCGGCCGGCGTGAGGGTTGTCGCCGGCCTTTTTCTTTTCTGTCTGGCGGGACGACGCGTCGTCGCCGTTGACCATAGATGGGCGGTACCGGATGAGAATCGAGATCCTGATCGGCATCGCGGCCGCCGCGATGGTGCTTGGCCTCGCGGTGGGCCGCCTGCTGGAGCGCCGCCGCCTCGTACGCGGGCGTGCCGATCTCTCCAGCGAGCGCGAACGGGTCGTCGGGGAGGCGGAGCGTGAGGCTGCCAATCTACGGAAGGCTGCCGAGCTCGCTGGAAAGGAGGAGGCGTACCGGCTCAAGGCCGAGTGGGAAAAGGAGGCCGAGGGTCGCCGAGCCGAGCTGGAGCGGTTAGAAAAGCGGCTCATCGAGCGGGAGGAGCTGCTCGATCGCAAGCTCGCCCTGCTCGACGAGCGGGGGGAGCGCCAGGAGAGACAGGCGGAGGAACTGCAGGAGGCGGTCGAGGGCCAGGCCCGCGCCAGGAAGGAGCTGGAGATCGGCTCGCGGCAGCTGGAGGAGCAGCTCGAAAGGCTCTCCGGCATGACTCGAGAGGACGCCCGGAAGCAGCTCGTCAGCCGGATCGAGGACGAGGCTCGTGCGGAAACGGCACGGCGCGTCCGAGAGCTCAACGAGAGGGCTCGGCGAGACGCGGAGCGAGACGCCAAGCGGATCATCTCCATGGCCATCGAGAAGCTGGCCGTCGACCACTCCTCCGAGACCACGGTAGCCGTTGTCGCTCTCCCGAACGAGGACATGAAGGGTCGGATCATCGGGCGGGAAGGCCGGAACATCCGCTCGTTCGAGGCGATGACGGGTGTCGATGTCGTCGTGGACGACACTCCCGAGGCGGTCATCCTCTCCAGCTTCGACCCGATCCGCCGCGAGACCGCCCGGCTTGCCATGGAGCGGCTGGTCGCGGACGGCCGCATCCATCCAGGCCGTATCGAGGAGGTCGTCGACAAGGCGCGGGAGGACGTGCAGACGTCGATGAGCGAGGCGGCCGAGGAGGTGCTCTACGAGCTCGGCATCCATGATCTGCACCCGGAGCTGATCGAGCGCGTGGGGATCCTGAGGTATCGCACGAGCTACGGCCAGAACCAGCTGCAGCACTCGCGGGAGGTGGCTCTCATCGGCGCGAACATGGCGGCGGAGCTCGGGCTGGACGTGGAGATGGTCAAGCGCATGGGGCTCCTGCACGACATCGGCAAGTCGCTGACTCACGAGCACGAGGGGAGCCACGTCGAGCTGGGCTACGAGCTCTGCAAGCGATGCGGAGAGAAGGATCCGGTCCTGAACGCGATCCGGGCCCATCACGACGAGGAGCCGGCGCACTATCCTGAGACGTTTCTAGTGACCGCGGCCGACGCGATCTCCGGTGCGCGGCCGGGGGCCCGGCGCGAATCGTTTGAGCATTACGTGAAGCGATTGGAGAAGCTGGAGAAGATCGCCTCCTCCTTCGAGGGCGTCGAGAAGGTGTATGCCATCCAGGCGGGTCGCGAGATCCGGATCATGGTGACGCCGGACCACGTGAGCGACTCGGCGATGGCCGCGTTGAGCGATGAGACGGCTCGGCGCATCGAGGAGGAGCTTCAGTATCCGGGCCAGATCAAGGTCGTGGTCGTGAGGGAGACAAGGGCCGTCGACTTCGCGCGCTGAACCGACATCGCGGTCGGTCCGCCGCTCGTAACGCGACCCGCCAGGGTTTCTCAGCGACCTGCCAGCAACGAGGCCTGCGAATGACAGCCAGAATCATCGACGGAAAGCGTATCGCGGGGGAGATCCGTCGCGAGGTGGCTGAGAGCGCGGCCGAACTGATCGCCCGGGGGACCCGGCCGGGCCTCTCGGTGGTGCTGGTGGGTGACGATCCCGCCTCCCACGTTTACGTGCGAATGAAGACGCGCGCCTGCCAGGAGGCGGGTCTCCATGCGCGGGACGTGCCCCTACCGGCCGAGACCTCCCGGGAGGAGCTGCTCGGAGAGATCGATCGGCTGAACGCGGATCCGGAGATTCACGGCATCCTGATTCAGCTCCCGCTCCCAGCACATCTGAACGAAGCGGAGATCATGGAGAGGGTGAAGCCCGAGAAGGATGTGGATGGGTTCCACCCGGTGAACGTCGGGCGGATGGTGAGCGGAGACCCTACGGCGTTTCGCCCCGCCACGCCGGCGGGGATCCAGGAGCTCCTCCGGCGCATCGACTACGATCCGCAGGGCAAGCATGTCGTCGTGATCGGACGATCGAACATAGTGGGTCGCCCGGTGGCCGAGATCCTCTCGCAAAAGCAGCCGTGGGCGAACGCCACGGTGACCCTGGCGCACAGCCGGACCCGCGATCTGGCCGAGGTGGCCAGGCTCGGAGAGATCCTCATCGTGGCGATCGGCCGGCCGCGATTTCTCACTGCGGACATGGTCACGGATGGTGCGGTGGTGATCGATGTCGGGGTGAACCGGGTGGACGATCCGACGACCCAGAAGGGGTACCGGCTCGAAGGCGATGTGGACTTCGAGGCCGTGCGGGAGAAGGCTTCCTGGATCACGCCGGTTCCGGGAGGTGTCGGTCCGATGACGATCGCCATGCTTCTCAACAACACGGTGAAGGCGGCGGATCGGTACGCCACCGCGCCCGAAACTGCCGGGCTGGCCGGTCCTTGACCGAGCCCTCCCAGTTCTCCCTGTTCGAGGCCACGTCAGCGGTGTCGCCCACGGAGCCTGAGGAACCGTCCGCATCGGCGCCCGGCGAGTCGGCGGAGACCGCGCTGGTGGCGCCCGGCGAGTCGGCGGAGACCGCGGTTCCCATCTCGGAGCTAAACGCCGCCGTACGAGAGGTGCTCGAGCGATCGATCCGGCCGCTGTGGGTCGTCGGAGAGGTGGCCAACTGGCGTCGCATGGATTCGGGCCAGTGCTATTTCAGCCTCCGCGACGAGGCGGCCCAGGTCTCCTGTGTGATGTGGAGAAGCGAGGCGAGGCGCTTGCCTACCGACCCGCAGGAGGGCATGGAGGTCTGCGCCTACGGTCGAGTCTCCGTGTACGTGGCTCGCGGTCAGTACCAGCTGATCGTCGAGCGGCTGGAGGCGAAGGGCGAGGGCCTGTGGAAGCTGGCTTTCGAGAGGCTGCGACGCCGTCTGGAGGCGGAGGGCCTCACCGACCCGGCCCGCCGCCGGCCGCTGCCCTTCCTGCCGGCTCGCGTCGGCGTCGTGACCTCCCGTGAGGGAGCTGCCCTACGGGATCTCGTGTCGGTCATCCGGCGGCGCGCGCCCTGGACGCACATCCTGCTGTCCCCTTGTCGGGTCCAGGGAGACGGGGCGACCCGCGAGATCGTCGCGGCCCTGAAGGCCGTAACCCTCGACGCCGGAGTGGACGTGGTCGTGCTCACGCGCGGCGGCGGGTCGGTGGAGGACCTCTGGTGCTTCAACGAGGAGGATGTGGCGCGGGCCGTCGCGGCGTGTCCGGTTCCGATCGTCACGGCCGTGGGCCATGAGGTGGATGTGACGATTGTGGACCTCGTCGCAGACAGGCGCGCGGCCACGCCTTCGGCCGCCGCGGAGCTGGTGGTTCCGGATGCCGCGGAACTGCGAAGCCGCATCGCTCGCAAGGCGAGCGCGCTCCTATCGGCGCTTCGTGGACGCGCGCGTCGGGCCGAGGAGCGTGCTTCACGCGCGTCGGAGCGTATGCATGCTGGCGTGGGCCGCTTCCTCGAGCGGTGCAGCTCCCGGCTGGAGCGCCTCGCCGGACAGCTGGAGGCGCTCGGCCCACTGGCTACGATCGCCCGTGGCTACGCCGTTCCGATGGACGAGAGCGGTCGCGTGCTCAGGCGGCTGGGGATGTATGCCCTGGGCGACGCGTTTCGTCTCCGTGTGGTGGATGGTGAGGTGGCAGCGAGGGTGGAAGGGACGGCCAGGCTCGAGGGGACGGCCGGAGGCGGAGAGCCGAGCCCCAGCGAATCGGATGGAGCACCGGAGGCCGCTCGATGATGGAAGAGACAGGGGATAGGCCCGACTTCGAGGCCGCGATGGCGCAGCTCGAGCAGATCGTGTCGGCGCTCGAAGGCGAGGAGCTGGATCTGGACCAGGCGCTCCACCTCTTCGAGTCCGGCGTTCAGCACCTCCGCACGGCGAGCCGGCTGCTCAACGAGGTGCGCGGCCGGATCGAGGAGCTGATCGAAACGTCCTCGGGCGAGCTCCGGAGAGTGGAGCTCGATCTTTCCGAGATCGAGGTGCCCGATGGCAGGAGCTGACCAACGATGAAGATCGGCGTGCTGGCGAACCCCGAGTACTCCGGCTTGAGGGACGTTCTCGACCGTCTGAGGGCTGCGGCGGGCGAGCACGGCATCGACCTCTACTTCCACGAGGAGCTCTCTTCCCCGGAAGGCTCGCAAGCTCTGGAGGACGAGACGTGGTCGGAGATCGACTGTCTGCTGACCCTCGGCGGGGACGGAACTCTCCTGCGGGGGGCACGTCTCGCGGGCCCGCGCGGGATTCCCATCCTCGGGTGCAACGTGGGTCGACTGGGCTTCCTGACGTCCGCCTCGCTCTCGGAGCTGGAGGAGGCGATCGAGCGGTTGGCGAGAGGCGATTACACGGAGGACGAGCGGCTCGCTCTCGAGGTCACGGTCGAGCGCGAGGAGGGGTTCGACCGGGAGGGGGTCACAGCGTCCGCGGATGAAGCGGACGTCGGCCCGTTCTACGCCTTGAACGACGCGGTCATTCACAAGAGCGGCTTCGCCCGTCTGGTGCGACTGCAGGTATGGGCGGACGATGAAGAGCTCGGCCTGTATAGCGCGGACGGCATCATCATCTCGACCGCGACGGGCTCCACGGCGTACAGCCTCTCGGCGGGCGGGCCGATCCTGGTTCCCGGCCTCGATGCCCTCGTGACGACGCCGATCTGTCCACACACGCTCGCCGTTCGGCCGGTCGTGCATCCCGCCGAGGCGCTGATCACGGTCGAGGTAGCCATGGGGGATGGGGAGGTCGTGCTCACGGTGGACGGACAGGTCGGCAGTGCCCTCCGCAGCGGCGACCGGGTCATCGCTCGGCGATCCGCTCACCCCGTTCGCCTCGTTCGCTTCCCCGGCCAGACGTTCTTCTCGGTCCTCCGTCGCAAGCTCCGGTGGGGAGACGTTCGCCCGCTGGACGTAGGCCGAGAGTCGGCCTAACCTGCTGGGCGGTCGCTGCTAAAAGATCTTGGCGGGGAGTCGCAGATAGATGGTGAAGCGCTGGTAGGCGGGCGTCTGGCCTCCGGAGCCGGTGATCGCCGTCTGGTAGATGAGGGCCACCTCGATGGGAAGGCCCGTCCGGCCAACCTCCCATAGGTCCTGGGTCCGGTAGTAGGCGCCGACACCGAGCATGTGCCGCGTCTGTGAGGTCTCCACCTCGAGGGGATCGGCCGTCGGCACGCCTCCCACCAGGAGCGTGTACCGGTCGCTTCCCTTGTGCCAGTAGTTGTACTCTGCGCCCAGCGCCATCACGTCGCTGATGAGCAGCTGAGGTGCGAATCGCGCGGCGAAGTAGTTGCCCAGGTCGCGCTCCACCGTGCTCAGCGTCGACGCGAGGGCGAAGGGCTGGTCGGGCGGGCTGACACGCAGGTCGACATCGTCGGAGAGCTGCACGCCGTAGTAGGCGCTCGCGAGCAGCATGAAGACATTGCTCACGCGCACGTCCTGGAAGACGGAGAGCTCCACGTCCGTCTGGCCGTTCCCGATCGGCACATCGAGAAAGTTCGCCGGGTCGAGGTAGGGCGGCCCGTTCGCGTCCTTGAGCGGGAGCCGCAGCTTGACCCCGAGCGTGGTGCGGAACTGTACGCTGGCCGGGCGCTGGGCGAGCCGGCGGGCGGTCTCGCCCAGCTCCACCGGCCGCTCCCCCTCTTCCTCCGCGCCTTCCGCGTCAGGCGGCGCTCCCGGCTCCTGGGAAGGGAACTCGTCGAAGCGCGTGATCGACGTGAACGTGTTCAGGATGCCGATTCGCACGCCCAACTCGAGCTCTCCGACATCCAGGCCGCGTGTCACGTTGCCCAGAGGGTCCGCGTCGAGCTCCGCGCTGCTGAAGAGGGCGTTCAGGTCGGACGGCACCGCGTTCTGTGGGATACTCAGCTGCGGGAGCGCGAGACCGAAATCCACGTAGCCGGCCATGAACGCGTCGTACGTGGCCGCCATCTGCATCCCGGCAGTAGAGCTGCCAACCGGCGCGAAGAGGTTCTCCATCACCCGCCGCTGGAGAGCGCCCGAAAAGGAGGAGGAGCCGGCGAGCAGCTCCGTGGCTTGGGCCAACTCCTCGGGTGTGAGGGTCCCGCTCGTGATGAGATTTGTCAGCTGGCTCCGTGCGTCGTCGAACTCTCCGAAGAACGTCATGGGATCCGGTACGATGTTCATGCCGGCGGTCACGCTCGCGGCGGTCGTGTCGTAGCCGAAGAAAGAGGTCGACGTCGTCTGGACCAGGGGGACGGTCATCTCCAGGGAGAGACGGTCCAGGATGCCGATCTGGAGGCCGAACGGGAATCGCCGCACCTGCTTCGAGATCTCCTTGTAATCCAGCTCCCCGAACGAGAGGTCGCTCGGAGCGAGCGGGTCGTAGCCGAGGGCGTCCGCGTCCGAGTTGATATCGAGGAGGAAGGGGGCCGAGCCGGGGTACAGCCGGTCGGTGATCGGTCCGCCGAAGTTCGCGGCCAGCGGCTCGCGACTTCCGTCCGCCACCAGATCGGAGTCGAGGGCGAACTGATCGCTCCAGCTGAAGAAGGACGGCGTGAGCTCGAACCAGAACGCGCCCTGCCTCGGGAGGCGTCCGTCCTGGACGGTGGACACCTGACCGGGAAGCGCGGATGCGGAGGCGGCGAGCACCAGGGCTGTGGCCACTGCATGGCTCCGCAAGCTGACCGGCACGCAAGCTCCTCTCGGGGAAGGGAACAGCGGAAAGCCGCGGCAGTATAGGCGGAGCGACGGGCGTGAGACAAGCGACGACATGCCCTGTTTCGCTGCCGTTTCACGCGTTAGTCTTCGGGCGTGTGGCGCCGTGGCCGAGTGGTTAGGCAGGGGCCTGCAAAGCCCCGTACTCCGGTTCGAATCCGGACGGCGCCTCTATTGCTGCTCCTCGTCTTCGTGCCGGCCGCCCTGGCGCTCCGGTACGTCTTCCACGCCGATCCCACCTGGATCTTCGTCATGTCCGCCGTGGCGATCATTCCCCTGGCCGGCCTGCTGGGGCTCGCTACCGAGAAGCTGGCCGACCACTTCGGGGTGGGCGTGGGCGGCCTGCTCAACGCCACGTTCGGGAACGCGGCGGAGCTCATCATCTCCGTCATCGCCCTCCGGGCGGGCATGCACGATCTCGTGAAGGCGTCGATCACGGGGTCGATCATCGGGAACATTCTGTTCGTGTTCGGGCTGAGCGCCCTCTTCGGCGGGTTGAAGTACCATACGCAGACGTTCAACCGGACCGCCGCGAGCATGGGTGCGACCCTGCTGCTGCTGAGCGCGGTCGGCCTCGTCGTTCCGGCGATCTTCCACGGCCTGGTCTCCGAGGCGGGAGCGGAGCGGGAGTTGAGCCTGGAGATCGCGGTCGTCCTGATGGCGACCTATCTGCTGAGCCTCGTGTTCACGCTGAAGACGCACAGCCAGCTGTACTCGGGCGCCACGGGCGCCGGAGCTGGCCCCGGGGGGGACGACGCGCTGGAGCCGGTGGACGATGCGCTGGAACTGGTGGGCGGCGAGGGTTGGTCGAAGGGGAAGGCGCTGCTTGTGCTCGTCGGTGCCGCCGCGGCTATCGGCTGGCTGAGCGAGCTGCTGGTAGGGGCTGTCCAGGAGGCTGGCGAGGCGCTGGGGATGACCGAGGTGTTCCTCGGCGTCGTGGTCATCGCTCTGATTGGGAACGCGGCGGAGCACTCCACGGCGGTCCTGATGGCGCTGAAGAACAAGATGGACCTGGCGCTCCACATCGCGATCGGCTCGTCGATCCAGATAGCGCTCTTCGTGG
>JAPULH010000139.1 GCA_027295155.1 Gemmatimonadota bacterium | reverse complement strand
CATCGTGGGAGGTGGCACGGTAGGCTCGAGGGCCGCGGCGCTGGCCCCCCGGCCGTCCTCTGGCCGCAACCACACCGTCCACACGGCGCTCGCCCCACAGACCACCACGAAGAACCCGAAGGCCGCCGACCAGGTGAGGGTCTGGGCGCTGCGGGTCAGGGCCGGCTCGACCACGAACGGATAGGTAAGCAGCGCGAGTAACGCGGCCAAGTTCGAGAGCGCGTACAACCGGTAGGGGGACCGCCCCGGCCGGGTCTGGCTGAACCACGCCTGCATGAGCGGCGTCGTCGACGCGAGCATGAAATAGGGCAGCCCGATGCTCGAAGTGAGGAGCAGCAGGATCCTCCAGGTAGGGAACTCGACGCCGATGGGTTTCCATGCCTCTATGGGGGTGATCGGTAGCTGGGTGAGTGCCAAGGCCAAGAGCGTGAGATGAACGCCCACCTGAGCCCGCGGCTTGAGCTTCCGGATGCTCAGGTGCGCGTACGCATAGCCGGCCAGCAGGAAGACCTGGAAGAAGAGCATGGCGGTGGTCCAGACCGCCGGCCCGCCCCCGAACCAGGGGAGGATGTACTTGGCGATGAGCGGCTGCACCTGAAGGAGCAGGAACGCCCCGACGAAGATGGTCAACGCGTACGGGAACACCCCGCGCCTCAGGTCGGTGTGGAGGTAGGTACGGCGCCTCGAGCGGTCACAACGCGAACACCCGGGGGTGGTGGGGAGGCATGTTCACGTTCCTTCTGGAGTAGTGAGAGGCGGAGCGCGGACGACTCGTCCGGTGACTCTACTGTTTAGCCATCTTCCAGACACCGAGGGCGTTGAAGGTGACCACGTATCCAACGTGTTCACCGGCGACTGTTATGGTGCCCGTCCCCGTGAGCCCGCACTCCCTGCAGACGCCGCGCGAGGAGAACGAGATACTGTCACCCGGGAATCCCATCGTCAGCGTTTCGATCCGGAAATCCGAGTCGGGTCCCAGCTCCAGGCTCCGAATCGTGTCCGTGGCGGACCGGATCCACATCTTGTGCTCCGTAGTGTCCAGGACCAGGCTCACGGGGGCTCGCCGTTGAATCGCGTATGACCGGGTGAGCAAAACGTAGGTACCGATCAAACGGGCGGCTCGCTCAGGACCGACGCGGTCGATGTAGTCCCGGTACTGCGCCCCGGCGACCGAGGTCATGACCGCTACGATCAGCATGACCATCAGCATCTCCAGCAGCGTGAAGCCGGCGTTCCTGTGCCTTTGCATGGTCAGCCTCCTACGCTCTCGTCGAGTCTGCTGTCGGCCAGACCTCTGGCCAACGCCGCCTCCCACAGGAAGCCGGAGGCGGTGTAGGAATCTGCCAGAGAGGTCAGAAAGCGGGTCTTGATCTCGGGCGTCGCTCCGGGGAACCGCAGGTATTTGGCGATGCTACTGGAGAACTGAGCCAGGAGCTGGTCGTTTGCCACGTCCGTCATGGCATGGACGTGAAGAGGTGCTCCGAACAGGATCAGTCCGTTGTCGTCGGTGCTGACCGGCGCCCCCTTGCCCAGCTCGGCCACCTCCTCGGGTCCCAGACGTGCCTGGGCCAGCACGTCGGAGAGTCGCGTGAAGCCCAGCCGGGCGAGATCCTGCTGGACCGCGGGGACCATCCAGTCGGCGCCCATGCGGGCGACGTCCAGGTCGATTGGCTCGTCCGACCCGACGAGGATCAGGTCCGTCTTCCTCAGCGGGTTAAAGACATAGACGTTGGGAAACACCAGGTGAAACGTGCTGATCACGGAGCGGAGCAGCTCGGGATCGAGGTTGTACATTTGGAGCCACTGGGCGAAAATCCCTCCGTGTGCGAGGCGATCGGCCCCGATCTGGAAGAACTCCCGGGTGAACAGGTTCGCAGGACCGGCCATCCAGGGGTTGGAGGGCTCCGAGATGATCACGTCGTAGCGTTCGTCGGTGGCTAGGAGGTAGCTCCGGGCGTCGGCGAACTTGAGGGTCGTTCTCGGATCGTCCAAAGGCCGTCCGTTGACGAAGTCGAAGAGATGCATGCCGGGCACGGAGGCCGGCTCGATCTCGACGATGTCCAGCTTGTCGAGGGGATGGGTGAGGGCGGAGCCCGCGGTCGTCCCGCTGGCCAGACCGATCACCAGGGCGCGCTTCGGATCTCGGTGGAGGAATAGCGGCCCGTGGGCGAGCATGATCTGCGTGTGCATATCGCCCACGGAGGAGGCGTCGGCCTTACCGTCCGTCAGGTACACGACGTTGGCGATCTCGCGTCCGCCCAGCCGACGCGTCCGCCCCGGCTGCCACATGACGGAGACCGTGGAGACCGCCCCCTCCCGGTAGTAGAGGATCTCCCAGTCGTCGCGCAGGAAGTCCTGAAAATCCTCGCGATCGAACCCGGGCCCCAGGTTACCCACGTACTCGAAGACACCACTCGTCATGGCCAGCGGATCCCACTTTGGAGCGAGCGCAACCGCGGCCAAGCCTACGGCCGCCACGGCCGCCCCACGCGCCAGCCTGGGGAAGACGCGCGGGACGCCCGTGAAGGCCCCGAATGTCGCCCCCACTGCGATGTAGATGAACACCGCTAAGTAGATGGTTCCACTGATTCCGAGCGCTGGGATGAGCAAGAACCCCGCCGCCGCCGCCCCAAGAACCCCACCCGCGGCGTTGCCTGCGTAAAGGCGACCCACGGAGGATCCCACCCGGTCGCGTGAGAGCCTTGCCGCCGCCAACCCCGCCGGGAAGAGACCGCCCATGACGAGGGTGGGCAGGAACAAGGCCGCCGCGCTCACGGCCGCCTCGACGCCGAACAGGGCTCGGCCGCCGATCTCGGCCCCCCACTCGTAGAAGAGG
>JAPULH010000138.1 GCA_027295155.1 Gemmatimonadota bacterium | reverse complement strand
GCGTAAGCGCTTGTCGGGGCGCATGGGGGTTGGCTGGCGCCGACCTCCACTCGCTTCGCTCGCTCTGGTTGTGGCCGAATACGGCGTCACTCGTCGTCGAGGGCACCGCGCGAAGCGTGGTCGCACAGGGCATCGACTCCTCCTCCTTCCTTGTCTTCAACTCACAAGACGGCAACAGGCGCAACAGCGACTGTCGCGCGCGACCCACCAGGGTTTGTCAGCGACCTGCTAGAACCTGAGGCCACCGGCGCGCGCACCGTCGGCAAAGGCCTTGACGCGACCATGGTACCGATGGCCGGCCCGGTCGAACATGACCTCCGTCACGCCGGCGCTGAGGGCACGCTCCGCGAGCAGTCGGCCCGCCACGTAGCTAGCGCGAACCTTCGTTCTGTCGGCTTCCGGCACGCCGGAACCACCGTCCTCGTCCGTGGAAGCGCCCGTCCCGACAACCGCCAACTCCTTGCACCGAGTCGATACGCCAAGGATCGTACGCCCCCCGTCGTCGTCCACCAGCTGGCCCTCGATGTGCCGGAGGCTGCGTGCCACGACCAGCCGCGGCCGGCCCGCCGTTCCCCGAATCTTCTTGCGAATGTGCTGCCGGCGCCGCGCCCTCCTCAGCTGGCGCTCGCTCGTCCTGTTCCTCATCTCTCTTCCAGTTCGCTCTTCTTGCAGGTCGCTGAAGGTCGCTCGAGGCCGGCTACTGCAGCCCGCCGACGGTCGCCTTGCCGGCCTTGCGGCGTACATACTCTCCGCGGTACCGAATGCCCTTCCCCTTGTAGGGCTCGGGCGGCCGAATGGCTCGAATCTCGGCCGCCACCTGGCCCACGACCTGCTTGTCGATGCCTCGCACGTGAACCAACGTCGGCGATTCCACCACCAACTCGATCCCGTCGGGCGCAGCCACCTCGACCGTGTGGCTGAATCCGACACGGAAGATCAGCCCGCCCCCGCGTGACTCCACCCGGTATCCAACGCCATGGATCTCCAACGACCGCTCGAAACCGTTCGTCACGCCCTCAACCATGTTCGCGGCAAGCGAGCGGGTCAGGCCATGGAGCGCCCGATGACGGCCCTGCTCCGTCGGCCGATGCACCTCGAGAACCCCGTCCTCCACGACAAGGCGCATGTCCGGATCGAACGTGCGGCTGAGCTCCCCCCTGGGGCCCTTCACGCTGAGAGTGGAGCCGTCGATCTTCAGCTCGACACCATCGGGAATCGGAATGGGCTTCTTGCCTACCCTGGACATCGAACTAGTAGACCGTCGCCAGAAGCTCGCCGCCGATGCGCGCTGCCCGCGCCTCTCGATCGGTCATCAATCCCCTGGACGTGGAGACGATCGCGATTCCCATCCCGGAGCGGACCTTCGGCACCTCGTCGACCCCGACGTACCGCCGCAGGCCGGGACTGGACTCCCGCTGAAGCGCCCGGATCACCGGGCGGCCCTCCGGCGTGTACTTCAGGTAGAGCCGCAACACGCCGTGCATGCCGTCGTCCAACACCTTGTACTGGTAGATAAAGTGGTTCTCCACGAGTATGCGAGCGACCTCGATCTTCAGCTTCGAGACGGGAATGTCCACGCGCCGGTGCCCGGCCCTACCCGCATTGCGGATGCGGGTGAGCATGTCGGCGATCGGATCGTTGAAACTCATCGGCTCACCAACTCGCCTTTCGAACGCCGGGGATCTCTCCCCGCAGCGCCAGCTGGCGGAAGCAAATCCGGCACAGGCCGAACTTGCGGATGTATGCCCTCGGGCGACCGCACCGGTTGCAGCGGTTCACCCGTCGCGTGCTGAACTTCGGGTCCCTCTTCGCTTTCTCGATCAGCGCTTTTCTTGCCATGTCTCCAACCTGCCCGCTGCCGCGGCCTCTTAGACGATCACCGGGGTCTCGCCCCGGAACGGCATACCCAACTCCCGAAGCAGCACCAACGCTTCGTCATCTTTGTCCGTGCTCGTGATGAAGGTGATGTCCATCCCATGAATCCGGACCACGTCGTCGTAGTCGATCTCCGTGAAGATCATCTGCTCCTTCACGCCCACCGTGTAGTTGCCTCGCCCATCGAACGCGCGGCTGTTGAACCCTCGAAAGTCCCGGATCCGCGGCACTGCAGCGCTGAAGAACCGGTCGACGAACTCGTACATGCGAGCTTGCCGAAGCGTGACCTTCACGCCCACCGGATTGCCCTGCCGCAGCTTAAAGTTCGAGATCGACTTACGCGCCCGCGTGACGACCGGCCTCTGCCCCGAGATCTTCGCCAGTTCGCTGACGGCCGAGTCCAGGAGCTTCGGGTTGTCCTTGGCGTCGCCGAGGCCGGTGTTCAAGACCACCTTCTCCAGCCGCGGGATCCGCATCGGATTGTCGTACCCGAAGATCTCCTGCAGCTTCGCCCGGACATGGCTCTCGTAATGCTCGCGCAGACGCGGTCTGCTGTCGCTCATCTGCCTGTACCAGGTGGCTGAAGAACCCTGGCGGGTCGCGTTACGAGCGCCGTGGGGGGACAGATCCAAGGCGGCGCGACGACGCGATACCGTGCGTATCGGGGAGGAGCGGCAACGCCGGAGATGCCCCCACGCCGCCGTAACGGTAACAAGCGTGTAAGCGCTTGTCGGGGCGCATGGGGGTTGGCTTACGCCGACCTCCACTCGATTCGCTCGCTCCGGTTGTGGCCGAATACGGCGTCACTCGTCGTCGAGGACACCGCGCGTAGCGTGGTCGCGCAGGGCATCGACTCCTTCTCGCTCCTTGTCTTCAACTCACAAGACGGTAACAGGCGCGACAGCGACTGTCGCGCGCGACCCACCAGGGTTTCTCAGCGACCTGCTTCAGTTCTCAAGCCGGACGCGGGCATCGTGGGTGAGGGTGGCGTGGCCGTCCACCAGGACGATGGAGCCGGGCTGGAGCCGATCGCGGTCGCGCTCGGGGGTGACCTCGACGAAGCTGTCGTTCTCGAGGCCCTTGCGAACGTACACCCACTTGGCGAAGCCCGTGGAGCCGCCGGTCTCATCCGGCTCGAACAGGAAAACCACGTCACGCCGGTCCCGCTCGACAATCGCATCCCGGGGAACAAACAGACGGTCCGCGAATCGGCGGCCCGCGATCTCGACCTCCGCGAACATCCCGGGCAGGATCTTCGCGTCCGGGTTCCGGAGGCGCACCGTCACGCGGGCCGTTCCCGTCTCGCGGCTCACGACCGGGTTCACCGTCACGACGCGGCCCCGGAAGCCCTGGTCCGGCAACGCAGCGAAGCGAACCGTGGCCTCTCGTCCGGGCTCGATGTGCGGCAGCGAACGCTCCAGAACCTCGACCTCGACATCAACCCGTGAAAGATCCACGACATCGACGACCGGGTTTCCTACGTGCAGGCGGGTCCCCTCGTCGACCACGAGGTTGGCCACCAACCCCGAGAACGGCGCCCGTATCTCGGTCCGATCCAGCTCGTACCGCGCTTCCTCGAGCGCCACCTCTGCCCCCGGGATGCCGCTCCTCAGCCTCGCCAGCCGCTCCCGCTTCGCTCGAAGCTCCTTGTCTTCGAGGCGATCGTCTCCGAGGATGAGGCCCTCGAACTCGACCTGCGCGTACGCCAGATCGGCCTCGGCCCGCCGGATGCGTAGCTGATATTCGGCCGCATCGATCCGCACCAATAGATCGCCCGCCGTGACAGCCGATCCCTCTCGCACCGGAACCGAGATCACGGGCCCGGGCACCTCGGCCTCCAGCGGTGCCGACCGGAGGGCAGCGGCTCTTCCCTGCGCCCGGACCCAGAGGACGAACGTATCCCGCCGGACGAAAGCCCCGTCCACCGGAAGCGCCACTTCCATGGGGGACGCCGCCTGCGTGGAGGCCCCCAGCACCTCTCGGAGCGAGTCGGCCACGGCCGACGAAGGGCCCAACGAGCCCGCGTTGCTGGCGCCGGCCTCGCCGAGCCGCCACAGGACGCCCGCCAGGAGGGCGAGCGGTACGGTTACGACCAGCACGGTTACGAGACGTCTGGATCGCACAGGCAGCCAGCGACGTCCCGGCGTTGCCTTCGGGGAAAGCGTCAGCCTTACACCTCCGATCGGGACTGAAGGCCGCATCGCCGCACCCTGGCCGCCGCCACGTAGATGCCCGACCCGAGCAGCAGGATCCACGGCAGCTGGAGTCGCTTGCTGGTCTCCTGCAGTGTCCAGGCGCCGAACGGGGAGCGCTCCTCCGTCCGCGTCAAAACATAGAACGGCATCCGCATGGTGGACCGGCGCGTCTCGACCGGCAGGGCGTGTTCGGTGACCGCTGGCTCGGTCTGCGTCAGCGTCCGGATCGGGGTTCCGTAGAGGCCACCCAGAAACGATGCCGTGAGGAGCGCCGGCCAGACCCAACGGACGAGGCGTCCGCCGCGCCCGGTCCTCCGTCGCCAATCCATCAGTAGGAGCACAAACAGGAGCGCCGCGAGCACCGAGAGCGACACCCCCAGGACATCGATCCAGCTCATAGATCCTCTCTCCTCGGCCGCCAGGCGGCCAGCGTGGGAAACGGGTTCTCGTAGAGGGCGTAGATGAGGCCACCCGCATAGATGGCGTGGCGGACCCGCATGGGAAGCCGGTAGCTCTCCACGTACGCGCCGTCCGTCAGCGAATACACGTCCACGACCCGATGCCGGTCGACCGAGGCACCGCCGAAGAAGACGAAGAGCCGGCCGCCCTCGACCGAGATCGCCTCCGCGGCAAATCGGGTCCCCTCCAACCAGGTCGTCCGCTGGCGTCGGCCGAACGCCATCCCCCCTCGCCGGACGACACGAGGAAAGCCGATCGGCTCCACATACCAGCCCCGGTAGCCGAGCCATCGGTCTCCGTCGAATGGGAAGAAGCCGTCTCCCACGCCGAAGGCCGCGACCCAGCGGCCGGAAGCGGGATCGTGGCCGGCCACTAACTGGGTGGCCAACGGATGGAGATCCGCGTAGCCGGGCCACGGGAAGGCGATGCGCTCGCGGACGTCCCCGTTCCGGCCCACATGCACGAGCGGTCGCTCCCGGTCCAGCACAAGGAGCATGGCTTCGTCCCCGGGAACGGGCACGAAGGTGTCCGCAGCTCTCCCCACCTTCCCCAGGGGAATACGGAGCGTCGCCCGTCCAGCCGTATCGATCACGGTCAGCCGGCCGTTCTCCACGTCGAGAACCCAGGTGCGCCCCTCACCGTCCAGGGCCACGTGTCGGGGGTGTTCGAGCTCATCGGGTCCCCTCCCCCGTCTCCCGAAGCTCCACACGTGCCTGCCGCGGCGGTCGAACCGGACGACTCGTCCGGCCAGGCGATCCAGGACCGAGACTCCGGCTTCGTTCGCAGCCAGCCGGGTCGGGAGAAGAAAGAGCGTGTCGGCCGGCGAGCCGCCCACGAGAAACACCGTGTCCCAGGACACGCTCGCCCACCGTCGAGCCTCCGGGAGGCGAGGCTGCTGCTCCGCTTCGGGGCCCGGAGACCCCGGGGAGCACCCGCTCGCCAGGAGGAGAGCGGCCCACGCGGCAGCATGTCGTGGGAGCTGACCCCCACCGTTGGGCCGGAGCTGGCGCTCGCCGTCAGCCCGGTACGCGCGCCACACGCTCGGCATACTCCCGGATGAGACGACCCGCTTCCCTCTGTGTGCCCTCGTCGGCCACGGGCGGAAGGATCACCAACGGCCGACCGCCACCATCGATCAAAACCGATGTGGGCGTCCTCAGGTGACCGATTCGGGCCAAGAGCCGGGCCGCCTCCGAGCCGACGTCGTAGCGCACGTGAAACGTCGGGCGTACGGCGCCGAAGATGGAATCCCGGGCGGGGCCGGAGCGGGGAAACCCGAGGCCGACACCGACGACCCGAACCGTGCCGGAACGGGCCAGCGCGTTCCACCGCCTTACCAGGCCGGCGTAGCGCCGGCAATCGGCCGGCTGGAAGAAGAACAGGAGAGTCGGGCGCACGGGGTGCGTGCCGTCGTCCGCCGCCGCGAGATCGGGCGGCGGGCCGAGAGCTCGATGCTCACCGAGCCGGAACGCCGAAGCCACCGCCAGGATGGCGCTCGCCGAGAAGAGCGCCCTCGCGCCCACCGAGCCCGGGCGAAACGAGCCAGGGCGGAACGAGCGCCGGCTCAATCGCAACGTCTCGGCGCCCAACCGAGGTAGTCCCGGCCCCATACGCAGCCGCCTGTGGGCTGGAGGGCAGCGTCATCGAGCCCCGACCCTCCCCCCGTCCCCCCGGCCGCCGCATAGTACTTATAGGTCGTCGTGCACTGCTTGTAGAAGAGGAGGTTGAGGCACGACTCGTTCTGCCAGCACACCTTGCCGGTGTTTGTGCCGTTGCAACTCGAGGTCGCGGCGTGCGGCTGACCGGGGACAGCCAGGAAGAGGGCCGTCGAGGCCAGCAACGTGAGGGCGCCCGCGATAAGCCGCGAGCGGTTGGGGTTGTGCATGGTAGCGACTCCTGGTTGAGGGAACGACCTGCCACAGAAGGTTCGAGGCAGGCTGTGGCCGCCCTCTCAACCGGAAGTCAACGCTCGCCACAGCCCGCGAGAGGCTGCGGATGCTCAGGCCGGCAGGTGGAAGCTCAGGCCGGCAGGTGGAAGAACGCCAGGGCCAGGATCGAGTACACCGCCACGAGCTGGACGCCCTCCATCCAGTGGGACTTCCCGTCGTCCGCAACCTGCGAGATGATCAGCACGGAGAGGGCCACAGCGAGCACCTCGAGCGAGGTGAAGTGGAGGTCCATCGGGGCCGGCCCGATCACGTAGCTGAGGAAGACGAGCAGCGGCGCCACGAAGAGCGCTATCTGGATCGACGAGCCGATCGCGAT
>JAPULH010000137.1 GCA_027295155.1 Gemmatimonadota bacterium | reverse complement strand
GAGTCCGCTTATGGCGAGCGCGGTGAGCACGAGGAGGGCGACGAGGTCCATTCGGACCCAGCCGCTCACGAAAAGGACGAGACAGACTCCGAGGATCGCGAGTACGAGCGCGATCTGGGGTGTCATGCGTGTCGGGCCTCTCGGCCGGCCGGAGGCCCGGCGGGCCGGTTAGCCTGCCCGCCGCCGGCCGGTGTTCAGAATGTTGATCTGGTGGAAGCGGGCCACCGGGCACCCGTGCGACACGGCGTTGACCTGGCCGGGCTGTCCCTTCCCGTCATAGAAGCTGCCGCCCACGTAGTACGTGCCCGCACCGCCGATCATGTCCATGGCGTTCCAAAAATCCAGCGTCCGGGCCTGGTAGGCCAGGTCCCGCAGCATTCGGGTCTTCTTGCCGCCCCGGATCTCCCAGAAGACCTGACCCCCGAACTGGAAGTTGTAGCGCTGCTGGTCGATCGAGTACGAGCCGCGGCTCTCGACGTAGATGCCCCGGTCGGTGGCCCCGATCACGTCCTCCAACGTCACGTCCTCCAGCGCCGGGAGGAGGTTGATGTTCGGCATCCGCTGGAAGGGGATGCTCGACCAGTTCTGCGCGTGGGAACAGCCGTGGCTGCGCTGGATCCCGGTGAGGTCGGAGATCCACGCGACCTGCTCGCGGGTCGTCTGGTAATCGACGAAGATGCCGTTCTCGATCAGCGGCCACTCCTGCGCCTTCACGCCCTCCTCGTCCCAGCCGATCGTCGCGAGCCCACCCTCCGACGTGCGCTCGCCCACGATCTGCATGAACTCCGGCCCGTATCGAGTCCTCCCGATGACCTGGGACGGCGGCGCCAGAAAGCTCGTGCCCGCGTAGTTCGCCTCGTACCCGAGCGCCCGATCGAGCTCGGTCGGGTGGCCGATCGACTCGTGGATCGTGAGCCAGAGATTCGACGGGTGAAGCACCAGGTCGTAGGGACCCGGCTCGACGGCGGCGGCCGAGAGCTTTTGCACCGCCTCGGAGGCCCACACCTCCACCGCCTCCGGCGTCATCCGGTCGCGGATGTACTCCCAGCCCCGTCCGGCAGGATCGAGCACGGCGCCCCGCGACTGGAAGTCGCTTCGGTCGGGCGCGACCGCCGTGATCGACATCTGCGGGTTCACCCGGATGATCCGCTGCGCCGCGATCGTGCCCTCGGTGGTCGCGGAGGTGGTCTCGATCTTGACGAAGTGGAGCTCGGAAGAGACGAAGCTCACGCCTTGGGTCCCCAGCGCCACCTCGTTCAGGTCGAGCAGGTACTGGACCTTGTCTCCGATCGGCACGTCCCACGGATCGATCTCGTAGGAACTGCTCCAGGAGACGTCTCCGTACGGTTCGACGGGAGCGAGCGTGACCAGCGACCTCTCGACCCTCGCGTTCGCCGCTCCGATCGCGGCCGCCTTGCGCCCGGCCCGAACCGCCGCCTCGCGACTCATCTCCCGCGTCGCCGCGAACCCCCAGCTGCCGCTCACGAACGCCCGGACCCCCAGCCCCAGCGAATCGCTCTCGCTCACGTTCGTGACACGCCGCTCGCGCGTCCCGATCCGCCGGTTCCGGTAGAGTCCCACCCGGGCGTCGGCGTACCCCGCGCCCGCCCCCGTCGCCGCGTCGAGGGCCTCCATCAGGAGGTCGCGCGTGGCGGCGTCCACCGCCGGAGGCGCGGGCATCGATGTGGCCGTCGTCGACCCGGCTTGGGCGCTGCCCGCCGCGCTCAACCGGGGCCCGACGAGAGCGATCGCTCCCGCCGTCAGCGCAGAGCTCTTCACGAAATCCCGCCGTTCCATCAGATCGCCTCGGATACGCTGCTGAAGGTGAACTCGCTGGTCCGGATCGCCGGAACCTCCCGCGTGGGCGTGACCCGCACGGGCCTGCTCATGGCCTCGAGCTTCCCCAGAACCGCAAGCGGAGAGTCGTTCCACCGGAAGTTGTTGACCGGATGCGCGATGCGGCCGTCCTTGATGAGGAAGACTCCGTCGCGCGTGAGGCCCGTGTAGAGGATCGTCCGCGGATCGACCGCTCGAATGTACCAGAATCGGGTGACCAGGACGCCGCGCTCGGTGGACGAAACGAGATCCTCGAGCGAGCGATCCTCACCCTGCATGATGAACGTGTTCGGGAAGCCCGTGGGCTCGACGCCCTGACGCTGCGCCCAGTAGCGGGAGTAGAACAGGTTCTCGAGCACGCCCTTGTCGATCCACGTGGTCGGCTTCAGAGGGAGGCCGGCATCGTCGGACCCCGCACCGCCGAATCCTCCCGCACCGGCGAACGGGGCCGCGCCAAGGGCGGCAGGATCGCTCGAGATCGTGACGCGTGAGTCGACGATCGGCTCGCCGATCTTCGTGCCGCCTCCCTTCCGCGAGAAGGCGCTCCGGCCCTCATCGGCCGAACGCGCACTCAGCGAGCGGGTGAGCAGTCCCACCAGCTCCGAGACCGCCGCCGGTTCCAGAACGGCCGTGTACACACCGGGCTCCAGGGGGCGGGGATCCCGCGATCGCATCGCCTTCTCGACGGCCCGGGCGCTCAGCTCCTCGTGCTCGACTTCGCTCCAGTCGCGCCCGCCCGTTCCCGCCCAGCCGGAGCCGCTTCCGTCCGAGGCGCGAGCGGTGATCGAGTACTCGAACTGCGTCCCGGGATGGTAGGCGAACACGCCCGCGCTGTTGGCGATCGTCGTGGATCCCGCCGTGGGGCGGAGGAACCCCGCCGCCTCGAGGTCACCGGATCCCCGGGCCTCCGCGATCGCGGAGGCGGCGACGGCGGCGCGACGGTCCGCGTCGAGCTCGGCCGTCGAGTCGAAGTACCCGTGAACGGTGGCGTACGACTGAGGGCCCGGAAGCGGCAGACGCTCGGGATTCTCCGGAGCGAGGCGAGCGAGCTCTTCGGCACCGCGAACCGCCTCCCGCAGGCCGTCCTCGGCCAGCCGGTTGGTCGTAATGCTCGCGGCCCGCTTTCCGAACCGGGCGGTGATGCTCGCGGTGATGTCCTCGGAGCTGCCGGCCGTCGTCACCCGGTTGACGGCGAAGCGGGTATTGGCCCGCCAGCCGCTGGCAAGCCGCACCTGGGTCTCTTCCGCCCCGCTGAGCCCAAGGATCCGGTCGGCGAGCGCTCTCGCCTCCTGCTCCGTCAGCCCCTTCCGATCGGGACCGGCACGCCCCTGGGCGTCCCTCACGAGGCCGAGCAGGCTTCGTCGATCGATCGTCCTCATGGCGCAGCCTTCTTGATGGTGATCCGGCGTCGGCGACCCGGCGATTGCGATTCGCGGTTCCGGAGCCGGCAATCCGGGAATCTTTCGGCCGAAGCCGGGCGCGGCAACACCGCGCGAAACGGCGCGACCCGTGGGCCTCGCGCCGCCGCTCGCGCCGCTGCGCCTCGACGCGCCGGCTTGCGACCTGGATGCCCGGCCGGGAGATTCGTCCCCCCGTGATGAAGTTCCACTACCACTCGGCCCCGCGAGACCTTCCCCGCCTGGGCGTCCGGCGCGGCGACCCGATGTGCCACGTCTACAGCGACCGCTCGCTGGCCGAGCTCATCACGTGGGGGCGTGAGCACGCTCTGAGATCCGAGTGGATCGACCGCCGAAACGCGCTCCCTCACTTCGACGCGTTCGGTGAGCGCCTGAAGCTCTGCGGACCCGGCGTGAGTCGCGCGGAGCTCGTCCGCGACCTCCGGTGGTGGAGGGCGCAACGCGCCTGAAACAACCGCGGCTTGACGGCCAATCCACGCTCAGTACGCGGCAAGCTCGGAGATCGCCGCGGCGAGGTCCTCCACTTGAGGCAGGATGGCGTTCTCGAGCTGGGGGGCGTAGCCGACGAACGTGTCGGTGGAGGCGACCCTCCGGACGGGCCCGTCGAGCCACTCGAACACGTGGTCCGCGATGCGCGCTGAGATCTCCGCGCCGAAGCCGAACGAGCGCGCGTCCTCGTACGCCACCAGCACCTTGTTCGTCCGCCGGACGGACGCGGCGACCGTCTCCATGTCGAGCGGGCTCAGCGTCCGGAGGTCGATGAGCTCGGCGTCAACCGGCCGGCCCTCCTTCTCCAGCTGTCGCAGCGCCTTGCGCGTGCGCTCCACGAGAGCCCCGTATGTGACGACCGTGAGCGCGTCTCCCGGCAGCACGATGCTCGCCTTCCCGAACGGAATCATGAAGTTCGGTCCCGGGGTCGCGCTCTTTGCGTACGGCTGCCGGTAGAGGTGCTTGTGCTCGAGGAAGAGCACGGGATCATCACAGCGGATAGCGGTTCGCAGCAGCCCGTTCGCGTCCAGCGCGTTCGAGGGGCAGACGACGTGCATGCCGGGCGTGTGCGTGAAGAGCGACGCGCCGGTCTGCGAGTGATACAGCGCGCCGCCGGTCAGGTATCCGCCATACGTGGTGCGCACGACCACCGGACAGGTGAACGACCCGTTCGACCGCCAGCGGTAGGCTGCCATCTCGTTCCGCAGCTGGTGGAACGCCGGCCATATGTAGTCGAAGAACTGGATCTCCACGACCGGCTTCAGCCCCCGAAGCGCCATCCCGATCGCCCGGCCGACGATGTTCGCCTCGGCGAGCGGCGAGTTGTAGACACGCTCCGAGCCGAAGCGCCGCTGCAGGTTGGCGGTCACCTTGAAGACGCCGCCCTTGCCCTTCACCTCATCGAGGAAGCGCTCCCGGCTCAGGTCGGCCACGTCCTGGCCGAAAACGACCATCCGGCGGTCCCGCTCCATCTCTTCCTGAAGGCACGCGTTCAGGAGGTCGACGGTGGTCGTCGGATCCCCCTCGAACTCGGGCTCGGTGTCGAACTCCGCCGACGTGGGGTCCACGTCCGGCGAGTAGACGTGGTCGTAGACGGTCTCGGGCGCCGGCTGCGGTCGCTGGACGGCCCGATCGGCCGCCTCGATCACCACCCGATCCACCTCTTCGCGGATCGCCTCCAACTCCCCCTCGGTCGCGATCCCCTCCTGCGCGAGGAACAGGCCGAAGTTCCGGATCGGATCCCGCCTGCTCTCCTCCTCCCGCTCCGATTCCGGTCTGTAGTTACGCTCGTCGTCCGACATCGAATGGCTGTACGGCCGGACGACATGCGCGTGCACGAGCGCCGGTCCACGCCGCTCGCGGCAGTACGCGACGGCCTCGGACATCACGCCGTAGCTGGCCACGGGATCGGTGCCGTCGACCTCCCGGATCAGCAGGTCCGGGAACCCGACGACGAGGCGCGAGATGCTCCCGCCGGCCGTGTTCACTTCCACCGGGACCGAGATCGCGTATTCGTTGTCCTCGATCAGGTAGATGACCGGGAGCTTCAGATTGGACGCGGTGTTCAGGGACTCCCAGAACTCGCCCTGGGACGTGGTGCCGTCGCCGGTACACACCAGGACCACCTCGTCCCGTTCGAATACCACCAGATCTTCCAGCCCGAGCCGGGCGGCCAGCACGCCGGCCTCGGCGCAACCCGTCGCCTGCAGGAACTGGGTACCGGTCGGGCTGGATGCGCTCGGGATGTTGTATTTGGCGGATCCGAAGTGGGATGGCATCTGGCGCCCGCCGCTCGCCGGATCATCGGCCGCCCCGACCGCCTCCAGGAACATCTCGTACGGCGTGACCCCGAGCTGCAGGCAGAGCGCCCGATCCCGGTAGTAGGTAAAGTACCAGTCGTAGCCGGGACGCGTGGCCAGCGCCGCCGCGACGAGGACCGCCTCGTGACCCGCGCCGCTGATCTGAAAGAAGATCTTACCCTGCCGCTTCAGCGCCATCTCGCGATCATCGATGCAGCGCGATGTATACATCGTGCGGTAGATGGAGCGCAGATCCTCGGAGGTCAGCCCGAACCGCTCTTCCTTGGTTCGCATGACCATCCGTCAGGCGTGGATCGGCGGAGATACGGCCGGCCGGTTGGCCTCCAGCGCTTCGTCCAGGCTCGCCACGATCCTCCACACCTCGTCACGGCTGATCTTGGCTCCCGGGCCCTCGCGCTCGATGTGGTCCAGGGTCGCCCGGGCCAGCCGCACCGGCAGGGCGTTGAACGCTACGAGGCCTCTCTCCGCTCCCGCGCCCTGTAGTTCGAGCGTGTACTCCGAAGCCGCTTCGAGGTCCCGGCGGGCGAGGGCGAACACCTCGGAACGCTCCACTCCGGGCGGGATGTAGGCCCGGCCCTCCCGAACGTCCGCGGCCGAATCCTTGAGGATGTTCACGAGCTGCAGCCCCTCGCCGAACGCTCGCGAGCGCTCTCTCAGATAGAGGGCCACGGGGGCGAGGCTCTCGCGCCCGACGAGGTAGAGCTCCGTGAGCATCTCCCCCACGATGCCCGCGACCACATAGCAGTAGTCCCGGAGATCCTGGAGCGACTTCAGTTGAAGGCGGCCGTCGTCGCCCGTGCTGGCCACAAAGCCGGCCATCCCCCGCGCCGTGCGGATCGTGTGCTCCCTCACGAGCTCTCTGGCCTCGTCGCTCAGCTCGGCGTACCGGTCGAGGACGAACGGCATCTCGTTCATCAGCTCGTGATAGCCCTCGTGGGTGAGCGGCATCTGGGAGACCCAATACGCCGCCAGCCGCTCTGCCTCCGCCGGTTCCGGTCGCTCGAGGATCTCGCAAAAGGCGTCCAGAGCTTCGATACGGTCCCTACGGGGCCAGCGCGATGAGTCCTCGAACGTGTCCGCGACCCGAAACAGGAGGTAGGCGACGGTCACTTCCCGCCGCGTGGGCTCCGGAAGGAGCGGGATGGACAGCGCGAACGTGCGGCTTGTCTTTTCGAGGAGGAGATCCAAATCGGCCATGGGCTTCCGAGTTTAGCGGCAGCTCCGCCGCGACGTCAAACCGTTACGAGCGCGGCGGTGATGGGAGAGCCGGGAGAACGACCAGCGTGCATACGAGCACCGACAGCATACCGATCGTCAACATCTGGCCCATGCTGGCGGCCCCCGGGTGAGGCGAGAACGCGAGCGTGCCGAAGCTGAAGATCGTCGTGAGGCTGGCGAACAGGACCGCGCGAGCCGTGCTGGTCCCGAGAAGGTCGGCGCTACCGGTCAGGCTTGCGCGGCTTCGATGGACCATGTGGATCCCGTTGTCGACACCCACGCCGAGGAGCAGCGGCAGGGCGATGACGTTCGCGTAGTTAAACGCCACTCCGAAGAGGACGGTGGCGGCTCCGGCGAGCGCGCCCGCGAGCAGCAGCGGCACGATCACGCGCATCGTGTCCCAGAAGCTCCGGAGGGCGAGGAGGAGAAGCAGGAGGGTAGCGATAGCGGCGTAGCCGAGAGCCTGCCGAAAGGCGGAGACGACCGCCTCGCCGGCCGAAACGCTCGTGACGGGCCCACCCGTGGCATCCGGGGCAACGGAGCGGACATCGGCTACGAAGGCACGCAGGGCCGCCTCATCGGCCAGGTTGTCACGCGGGATCACCTCGACCCGGTGCGTGCCGTCCGGGCTCACCCACCGCTCCACCAGGTCGGGAGGCAAGTCGGCTACGGTCACGAATCCGGCGTCCAGCGACGCCCGGAGGTCACGCAGGCTGCGCCGGAGGCCGCCGAGAAGGCTGCTCTCCACGCGATCGATAGCCTCCCGCTGGACCCTCACCGGGCGGTCCTCCATCCATCTCTGCCAGCCGCGGATCTGGAAGCTCGCGAAGCGAGCGCGGTCGCGCGTCTCCTCGGCCGCAGGCTCGTACCGGGAGAGCCGCCTTCGAAAGGTCTCTACGGAGGCAAGCCGGGGCTCCAAGTCGGCAGCCTGAGCCTCTAAGTCGGCAGCCTGGGCCTCTAAGTCGGCAGCCCCGGCCCTCGTCGGCTCGAATAAAGAATCGATGACGCGACCGATTCGATTGATTCGCGCCAGCCTCGGCCCCTGTTCATCCGGCACGAAGACGCCGATCGTGATGGCCTCCTTCACTCGCTCCAGGCGCGTCAGCCGGTCGGCCAGCCTCTCGGCCGCGGCCGAATCTGGGGCGAGCACGGCGATCGTCATAGGTGAGGTCGTGCTGTCTGCCAGCAGCTCCCGAAACGTCGCCGTCGCCTCCGCCTGGGGGTCGCGCAGGTCGAGCGGATTTCGGGCGAAGCGTGCCTGGGGAAGGAGTGCCGCGGATGCGAGAGCGACGATCGACGCGCCGATCAGCACCGTCCGCCGATGGCCGGCGATCCAGCGAGCCAGACGGTCCGGCATCACGCCACCCACCAGCGGCCGTTCGGCCGGCCTCGGCCGGAAGGGGACGAGGCACAGCGCTGCCGGCAGAAGGGTGGTAGTGACGATGAAGCTGATCAACATCCCGGTACCACCGATCATCCCGAGCTCCGACACCCCCTTGAAAGCGGTGGGGATGAACGCGTAGAAGCAGGCCGCTGTCGTCACGGCGCTCAGGAACAGGGAGGCGCCGACGTCTTCCGCCGTCAGCCGGAGCGCCTCGCGCTGTCCGGCTCCCTCGACCCGGAGCTCCCGGTAGCGGAGAGAGTAGTGGATCGCGTAGTCGATCCCGAGGCCGATGTAGAGCACGGCGAAAGCGATGCTGATGAGGTTGAGATGCCGGACGGCGAGCGCGGCGAAGGTCGACGTGATCACGAGTCCCACCAGGAGCGTGAACAGCGACGCCCCGATGAGCCGCGCGGAGCGAAGGCCGGCGTAGAGAATCCCGCCCACCATGAAGAGTGCGACCCCTAATGCGATCCCCAACCCCTGGATCGCGCTACGCAGCTCCTCGTCCGCCATCGGCACGGATCCGGTGAGCCGCACGCTCACCCCCACCGCGGCCGACAGGCCGAGGGAGTCGACGACCGCCCGGATCCGGCCGATCGCGGGCTCGCCCGGAAACAGGCTGTTGAAGTCGAGCAGCGGCTTGATCACCACGTAACGCCGGAGCGCCTCGGCGCCGCCAGCCTCCCCGCTCAGCAGGTCCCTCCACGGAAGCGGTCGCAGCCGTCCCATCATGGAGCTTCCGAAAGCCTCGCCGACCGCCCCGATCAGGCCTCCGACTCGCTCGTCGTCTGACGCTTCGGCCATCAGGCTGTCCACCACGCCCAGGAAGCGCGGCAGCTCCGGCTCCTGCTCCAGCTCTCTCAGCCAGGGGCCGGCCTCCTCGAGGCCGACCGCCAGCTCCTCCAGTTCCTCCTCGCCCAGATAGAGGAGTGCGTGTCGCTCGAAGAACGGACCGCCGCCGGGCAGATACACGGTCTCGAAGAGTGCCGGCGCGGCCTGAAGCCGCTCACCGATCGCGAGCTGCGCCTCGGCAGCGAGGCCGGCGGTGGCGCCGTCGATGATGACGAGGATTTCGTCGGTGTACTGGGGGAAGGCCCCCTTGTAGCGCTCGTACTGGACCCGCCAGGAGAGCCTGCCGGAGAGCATGTCCTCGGTGTCGGTGTTGACGCCGAGGTGGGTCGCCGTGTAGTAGCCGCCGGCGATCGTTATCAAGACGGCCAGCGCGACGATCCGGCGCGGGTGCCGCACCACCCAACCCGTCCACCAACCCAAGAACCGCCCGATGGCGGTAGGCCGGCCGTTGGGAGCGGCCACTTCCGGTCAGCCGGCGGCGGGAGCCACGCGCGTCCCGCCGGTTGCCTGGCCGCGAAGCGCTCGGGCCAGGACTCCGGGCTCCCTTCCGTCCCCGATCCACGAGACGATCCCCTGCCCGGAGAGCCACAGAGCCGCGTCGAGGCGATGCGCCATCCCTCCCGTCACGTCGGTCGAGGCGGATCCGCCCACCAACGTCCTGACCGACGCCGCGTTCGCCGCCGAGACGCTGGGAATCGTCTCGCCTCGCGCATCGTAGATCCCGTCCGTCTCCCCGAGCCAGATGACCCGGTCGACCCGCCACCCGTGGGCCGGGAGCGCCCCGGCGAGCTCCCTCAGCACGACTTCCGTGGAGAGGATGGCGGCACCGCGCTCCCGGTCGAGCACGACATCCCCGTAGGTGACCGGCAGCAGTCCCCACGAGAGCGCGAGCGCCACCGGCTCGACGTGAAACGACACCGGCCGGGCCGAGGAGGAAACCGCCGCGCTGCCCGGCGAGAGGGAGAACACGGGCACTCCCGCTTCCCGGAGCGCCTCGGTCACGATGCCGTGCAGCCGCATCGCCTTCGCCTGCGTCCGGGAGGCGCCGACGGCCCGATCCGGCGTGGAGATGCCCTCCTCGACGATCTGGTACCGCCGCGCCGCCTCGTGGCCGAAGGAGCCGCTTCCGTGCCCGAGGACGAGGCCTCGGTCCATGGTCGGCCAAGCGTCGGCGATCTCCCCCGCCAGGCGTGCGATCACCTCGACGCGGGCCGTGTCGGGGCGGTCCTTCTCCGTGATCAGGCTGCCGCCCAACTTCAGGAGGATCGCCTCCCTCACAGCAGGTGTTCCTCGATCAGCTCGGGGCCCGGCCCCACCCGATCTCTGATGATCTCTCGCACCGACCCCAGCGCACCCAGTCGACTCGCCACCGTCTCCTCCGCGTCCGGCGGGCAGATCACGTGAACGTTCGGGCCGGCATCGATCGTGAAGTACGCCTTCACTCCCTCGGTACGGAGCCGGCGTACGGCCTCCAGCACCTCCAGCGTGCCCGGCCTCCAGTAGAAGATCGGTGGCGAGGAGGACATGGCGATCAGGTGAAGATCCACGGCTTCCTCCTCGACCGCCGGCCCGAGCAGATCGAAGTCGCGGCGCGCCAGCGCCTCCCGCACCACGGTGAGACGGTCGGCCAGGCATGCCAGCCGCTCACGGAAGTAGGGACTCGAGGGCGCGCGGGCGTGCCCCTCCAGCGACGACACCGCCTTCGGCTCGGCGGCGACGATGGCGATCACGTCGCGCAGATCCCAATGCCCCGGCTCGGCGAGCTGCCGCGCATAGACGTCATCCGGCACGGGGCCGCCCGGAAGCTCGACGTACCCGCCCAGCACCGACCGAGCGGCCGACCCGGAACCGCTTCGCCGGGCCAGGATCGAGAGCTCCTCCGCCGTAACCTCGGCGCCGAGGGCACCCACCGTGGCGAGCGTCAGAGCCGCAAAGCCGGACGCCGATGAAGCCAGGCCGGCGCCGCTCGGAAAGCTGTTGTGGGTCGCCACCCGAAAGCTGCAGTCGGCGCCCGCCCAGCGGCGGAGACGTTCGAGGTGGTCGAGCACCCTGCGCGCGAACGCGTCGGGGGCCGGCCGGAGCTCTCCCTGCGCACGCCCCTCACCGGGGGCCGGCCAGTGCTCTCCGGGCGCGACCACGTAGACCTCGTTGCTCTCCTCACGCGCAGCGCCACCCGCCGCGTCGCCCGTTCTAGCCTCCACGGTGCACGTGCTGACGCAGCGGGAGAGCGTCATGGAGATCGAGGCGTTCAGCGGGATCCCCGACGACAGGTCGTGAGCGCCCCAGTACTTGACCAAGGCGATGTTCGCCGGAGCGGTCGCCGTCGCCTTCCCCCTCACTCGGACTCCAGGCGAAGGCCGGGGCCGCCCAGCGTCACCGGGTAGCGCTCGAGACCCTCGAGAAAGCCCCACGAAGCGATCGCGGCCGGATCGGGATGGTAGACCAGGAGGCACCCGGCGGCCGGGCCTCCGGGCGCGCCGGCATCCGGGCCTTCGAGCGCTCCGGCGCCGGAGATCTTCGCCGCTCCTCCTTCGGCCTCGACCCTGCACACCAGCTCGCGCACGGCGCCCGGCACCACGCCGAGCTCCTCGAGGCTCGCCTCGTACTCACGAAGGCAGGCAATCTCCACCTCCCCTCTCAGCCCATCGTCCAGCAGCGCGTCCCGAAACCTCCGCGTAGCCCGATCCATCCTCTCGAACAGCGCCTCGTAGCGATCCGGCTCGCTCGCGACACGCTCCCGCACTGCGGCCACCACTGTCCCCGTCGACTGCGACGAAGCGCCGGTATCGAAAACCCGGAACGCCGAGAGGGCTTGCCCGACAGCTGGAAGCGTCCGGATGAGCAGCTCGCCGGTCTGGTCTCTCTCCGCCCAGATCAGCCCACCGTGAAGGACGGCCGCGCCATCCACGCCCGACGGGAGACCGTGCTGGCGACGCTCCACCTCCAGCGCCAGACGCTGGATCCGCTCGACCGCTGGATCGGCACCCAACATGAGGAGACACCCCGCGACGACACTCACCGCGACGGCCGCCGAGCTCCCCATCCCGCGGCCCATCGGGATCGCCGATTCCACCTCCACCCTCAGCCCCGGCAAGACCGGATCGGAGTCCGCCTCCTCGACCAGATAGCCCGCGGCCTCGCCCAACGCGAGCTTCACGAGGTGGGCCGGATCGTCCCCACGTACGGCCCGGAACCGCGCCGGAGTAGGAGCCTCGGCATAGAGCTCCCAGCGCTCCCGCGCCGAGCGCGCGTACTCCAGGAGATCCGACCAGCTCGCCTCCTCGTCGTGACCGAGTCCGCCCATCCTGATGGCGACCGCGGCGGCGGCAGGCGCCGGCGTGACGAAGCGGGCCGAGAGCCGAAGGTCCACGGCGGCGATGAGCGCCGGGCGGCCGTAAACGACCGCGTGCTCGCCCATCAGGATGAGCTTGCCGGGGGCCGAGGCCCGGACGGAGGTCACCGCCGCGTCGTCGTTGGGTGCGGCGTGGCCACAAGCGCAGAGCGGGCGGCCGCCGCCGCCCGCTTCTCGCACCCAGCGCGGATCCCCGGCATGGGCCGGGGCGCCGTCAAGCCCTGCCGGGTCGGCCGTCCGAGGCCGGGGGTCCACGACCCAGTTTCTCGTGTGCCCTCGCGAGGTCATGGGAGGTGAAGGCTGCCATGAGGGAGATCTCGCCCGCCAGCACCACGCCGCCGAGTATCTCGGCGAGCCGCATCGCCGCCGCTCCCGGCCGGCCGGGATCGGCCTCGATCCCAAGCATGGCGAGCACCTCTCGCTGCGTGTTCAGCTTGGTCCCCCCACCCACGGCCCCGACAAGAACGGCGGGCAGGTAAACCGACGCGTACACCGCTTCCGGCCCAAACGCCTCGATGCAGGTGATGCCCATCGACCCCTCCACCACGTGGGCAGGATCCTGGCCGGTCGCGATGAAGATCGCCGCCAGCAGGTTGGCGTAGTGCGCGTTGAAGCCCTGCGCGCCCGCAGCGATCGATCCGAGCAGGTTCTTCCGATACTGCACCTCGACGATGGCCCGCGCGCTCGTCTTCAGGATCCGCTTGAGGACCTGGGCGTCCAGCACGACTTCGGCGAACACGCGCTTTCCGCGCCCCTCGTGAAAGTTGATGGCGGCCGGCTTCTTGTCGACGCAGTAGTTACCCGACAGGGCGACGCACTCCACGCCAGTCTCCGGCTCGATGAAGTCGTAGACGACACGGTCGCAGGCAATTGTGGCCATGTTCATCCCCATCGCGTCGCCCGCCGAGAAACGGAATCGCAAGAGCACCGTGGTGCCGAAGTGGCGAGGCCGGACGTCGAGCAGCTTGAGGTGGCGGCTGGTCGACTCGGCGATGCGGCGGATGTCGTCGATCCGCTCCTCGATCCAACGAATGAACTTAAGCGTCGCCTCCAGCCCGCTCGTGCGGAAGACAGGTGCCCGCGTCATGCCGACATCCTCCACGTGCACCCGGGCGCCGCCCGCGGCCCGAATCGCCGAGCATCCCCGGTTCGTGCTCGCGACCAGCGCGGCCTCGGTGGTGGCGAGGGGGACGTACAACTCCTCGTCAACGTGCTCGCCCCGGACCGGGAGCGGTCCCACGATCCCCATCGGCACCTGCGCCACGCCGATGAAGTTCTCGCAGTTGCTGCACGAGGCTCGCTCCACGTCGAGCGAGTAGTACCCGACGTCTTCCAGCGGCGCCCCGGTAAGCGCCTGAAGCGCCATGCGGCGGATCTCCGCCTGCACATCGGTCGGGAGATCCCGTGGCAGCTGATGAAAACCGATCTCTCCGTCCACGAGGGCCTGGATCAACGCCTCGCGCGTCCGGGTCTTGGTGGCTACGGAAGATGCTTTGCTCATCTCTCGGACCTTTTGCCTAGTTCGACTCGCCGCAGCTCGTCGATCGTGCGTACTCCCACAGATAACATCGCGATCCTGAGTTCGTCCACGATTCGTTCCACCTTCTCAACCACCGCGTCCGCCGAGTCGGTGGCCGGCGCCAAGAGCGGAAACGCCATTCCGACGAGGTTGGCGCCGAGCGCGATCGCCTTGGCGGTGTCTACCCCGCTGCGGATCCCGCCGCTCCCGATGACCGTCAGCCCCTCCACGGATGCCACGTCGCGAATGCACACCGGCGTGGGAATCCCCCAGTCGGCGAACCTCTCGCCGATCTCCACGTCGCCGGCGCGACGCGCCTCGATGCGGGCCCAACTCGTTCCACCCAACCCGGCCGTGTCGATGATGCGGATGCCCTGTTCGAGCAGCGCACGCGCCGTCCTTCCCGAGATCCCGCAGCCGATCTCCTTGGCGATCACGGGCACCTCGAGCTGTGCCGCGATCGACCCCATCTTCGGCAGCAGCCCGCTGAAGTCGGTCTGTCCCTCGGGCTGGATCGCCTCCTGAAGCACGTTCAGATGCAAGGCGAGGGCGTCGGCACCGATCATCTCCACCGCGGCCCGGCACTCCTCGATCCCGTAACCGTAGTTCAGCTGTACGGCGCCGAGATTCGCGAGCAGGGGAACCGACGGCGCCAGGTCGCGGACCTGGAACGTCGAGGCCTGCAGGGGATCTTCCAGCGCCTTCCGCTGAGAGCCCACGCCGATGGCGATCAGGCAACGCTCGGCAGCCTCGGCGAGGTTGCGGTTGATCTCGCCGGCCGCCTCCGTGCCGCCCGTCATGCACGAGACGAGAATCGGCGCTTCGAGCCGCTTCCCAAGAAAATCGACCGAGACGTCGATATCGGCAAGATTGATCTCGGGCAGCGCCCTGTGTTCAAACGCGTAATCATCAAAGAAGCTGTGCGCGCTCTGGTTGCCGGCATCCAGGGCCAAGCGAATGTGCTCCGCCTTCCGATCACGCGCCAGCCGGTCACGCGGCGGCGCAGTCGCCGACTCGGCCGCGCCGCTCACCGGTCGCGCCGCCGGGAGTACTCGATCAGGCCGCCGAAGAAGGCCCTGCCTTCGTCGCCGAGCGATGCGCCCTCGAGCGCAGCGCGCGCTTCCTCCAAGCGCCCCTCGATCATCTCCTGAACGGCGGCCAGTCCGCCCGTCTCCCTGATGATATCGCGGCCTCGCTCCACCTGGTCCGCATCGAGATCCGGACGCCCCAGCAGAGCATGGAGCTCTTTTCCCTCTTCGGGCGCGGCCCGCCGAAGCGCATGGTGGATGAGGAACGTGAACTTGCCTTCCATCAGATCCGATCCCACGGGCTTCCCAACAGCGGACGCATCTCCGAACGTGCCCAGGATGTCGTCGTGCAGCTGGAACGCCTCACCGATCGCCCGGCCATATGTGCCGAGCCGCACGAGCTCCACCGCCGAGACACCCGCCAGAAGCGCGCCGAGCTCGATCGGGCGCTCGACCGAGTATCGTCCCGACTTGAGGCGGAGCGCCCTCAGAAGTCGATCCTCGCCGGGATCCGCCTCGTGCGGAAGAAGCATCTCCAGGTACTGCCCCCGGATCACCTCCTCGCACATCCGGGAGAAGGCCCGGTCGAGCGCCTCGCTGCCCGGCGGCCTCCTCACGGTCGTATAGAGCTCCACGGCCCATGTGTGGGCGAGATCGCCCAGAAGCATGGCTACCGAGCGGCCGAAATCGCCAGCATCGCCCCCATACCTTCTCTCGATGTGCTTCTCTTGGAAGCGGGCGTGCGCGGCCGCCTGTCCGCGACGCACCTCGCTGTGGTCCATGATGTCATCGTGGATGAGAAGATACGTGTGAAGCAGCTCCGTGCTCATGGCCAGCGGCAACACGTCCGCGTCCGTCTCGCCGCCGCACGCCCGGTAGGTGTAGTATACGAGGGCCGGGCGCAGCCGCTTCCCACCGCTGGTGATCAGCCGCTCCACCTCCTCGACGAGTTCCAGGCCCTCGGGCTCCAGCGCCACTTCTGCCCGCTTGCGAGCGAAGAAGCGCGCGAGCTCGGGCTCCAGACGTTCCCGGAACTCGGCAAGCCGCCCCACGAAGTCGAAGAAGGCGGGCCGCGTCGTTCGCTCGACGGCTCGGGTCAGCTCCATCAGCCGGCCACCTTCCACTCCGTCAGGCCGCCCGCCGTTCCGGCAGGTGACCCGCTGGCAAGCAGCTCGCAGACCGCGTCGGCGAGCGCACGGCCACAGGCATCGATCCTTCGCCGCATGCGGAGGAGGCTCGGAAGAGCCCATGGATGCCGCAGCGCGTGACGAAGCACGGCCGAGCGCCGGATGGCGCCATCGGGCCCGGCACACTCCGAGAGGAAGCCGGGAAGGCTCTCGTCGGCGGCGTCGCTCACCGCTCGAAGCACCAGCCACGGGATGCCGGCAGCCTCCGCCGCCTCGACCACGGCCTCCGACTCCAGATCGACCACGCCAGACGTGGCCGCGCGGCCGCGACCGGTCCACAGCTCGCGCTTCTCCGCGGCCGTGAGCACGAGGCGCCGCGCGGTGACGACCGTGGCCGGATCGGCCCCGATCGCGGCGGCAGCGTTCTCGGCCGCGTTCCGCTCGGGCCGGTAGCGCGAGCCGCTCTCCTCACCCACCACCTCGCCGGCCACGACTAGCTGCCCGGGAGAAAGGCCGTCCGTAAGCCCGCCCGCCACGCCGATGAGCAGGAGCCTGCTGACCGGGATCGCGTCGAGCAGCGCCGCGACGCTCTGCCGGGCGTTGTGAGCACCATCACCGGTGACCAGCACGGCGACGGGCCGACCGGCGAGCCGCCCGAGCGCCACGGGGCGCCCGACCCCACGACCTCGACCATGCGGCACGGTCGCGAGCGGAGCCTCGACCCGGTCCTCCAGGCGGCCGAGGAGCTCGGCCGCCTCCTCCGGAAGGGCGGCCAGGATGGCCGTGACCGGGCCGGTCCCGTTCAGCCGGCCAGGTTCCATTTCACCATGCGATACATGTCGGTCGGGTTCTTCCGCAACTCCATGACCACCGAGGCCTCGAAGCCCGAGTGCATCTTGCAGTTCTGGCACAGCGGATCGCGGCGTGACTCCCAGTACTCCCAGTCCGTGCCGTTCCAGAACTCCTCCCAATCGAACGTGTGGGTCTTCTGGATCAGATAGCACGGGCCCTTCCAACCCATCGGCGTGAACGTGACGGTGCTCCACGGCGAACAGGAGTACTCGCGCAGCCCCGCCGCGAACTCGAGGAACATCGGTGTGGACTGGAGCCGGAATCTCCGGGACAGCTGGAGGATTCGCTTGAACTTCGCCTCGATGTCGTTTCGCGTGAGGAAGATGTCCTGCTCCACCGACTCGTACTGGTAGCCGGGCGAGATGAGCATGCCGTCAACATCGATGTCGTCAGCCAGGAAGGTGAACAGCTCCTCGATCTCCTCGATGTCCGTCTCCTTGAAGACCGTGGTGTTCGTGATCACGTGATAACCGAGGCGCTTGGCCTCTCTCATCATCTCGACCGCCGTGTCGAACACGCCCGGGCGGTCGACCACGAAGTCGTGCGTGTCGCGCATTCCGTCGAGGTGGACGTTGATCGTGAGCCGCCGGTGAGGCGGGATCACGCCGAACACGTTCTTCTCCAAGAGGAGCGCGTTGGTGCAAAGGTAGATGTGCCTCTTACGCGCGATGATCCCGTCGACGAGCTCATCGAGCTCGGGGTAGATGGTCGGCTCGCCCCCGCAGATGGAGACGGCCGCCGCGCCACAGTCATCGACGGCCCTCAGGCAAACGTCCACCGGGAGCCGGTCCTTCAGCTTCCCGGTATGGCGCTCGACCGAGCACCCGATGCAGGCGAGGTTGCACGTCCAGAGCGGCTCCAGCATCATCACGAACGGGAAGCGCTTCTTGCGGCGCAGGGCGTTCCTCACCTGCAGCTTGATCATGTCGGTTACGATGTGGGTTGGAAAGCGCATGCCTCCTGTCTGATCCCTCCCCGAGCCAGGTGAGTCGAACCGCTACGATTCCGACTCCACGGTCTGGCGATACGTCGCCAGAGCCAGGAGCGGAAAATAGTCGTCGTACAGGTGATACTTCAGATAGAACACCCTCGGGAAACCGGTGCCCGTCCAGTGCTCGTCGTCCCAGGACCCATCGTCGAGCTGCATGTGAAGGAGGAAGTCGAGTCCCTGCCTGACGGAATCCGACACGTGGTCACCCGCCGCGAAGAGCCCCAGCAGCGCCCACGCCGTCTGGGCCGCCGTGCTGTCTCCCACGCCCTTGAGCGACGGCTCCTCGTACGACTGGAGTGTCTCACCCCAGCCGCCATCCGCGTTCTGGCGGGCGCGCAGCCAGTCGGCCGCCCGCTGATAGCGCTCCTGCCTCATGTCGACGCCGAACCGCCTGAGCCCGCATAGCACGAGCCACGTGCCGTAAATATAGTTGCAACCCCACCGGCCGTACCACGTGCCGTCGTCACACTGACGCGAGTCCAGGAACCGGATCGCCCGAGCCACGGGCTTGTCCGACGGCACAAACCCCTCGAGGTGGAGGGTCTCCAGGACGCGCCCGGTGATGTCCTCCCAGCTCGGGTCGAGCATGGCGTTGTGGTCCGCAAACGGGATGAACTTAAGGAGCTCCTTGTCGCACCCGCGGTCGAAAGCGGCCCATCCCCCATCGGGGTTCTGCATCGACAGCAGCCAGCGGAGCGCCCGCCGACGTGCCGGCTCCACTCGTTCCTCCAGCTCCGGATCGGCGATGCGAATGCGCGCCAGGGCAGTGAGCACCATCGCCGTGTCGTCGCAGTCGGGATAGAACTCGTTGGCGTACTCGAAGTACCAGCCGCTCACCTCTTCATGGCCGTTCTTGTGCTGCCAGTCGCCGGAATGCCTGACCTCCTTGGCGAGAAGCCACTCCGCCGCCCGCTGGAGCGCCGGGTGCTCCGGCTCCAGCCCCGTCGCCGCCAGGATCCCCGCCGCCTGCGCGGTATCCCACACGGGCGAGAGCGCCGGCTGGATCTTCAGGGAGTCACCGAGGTCGACCTCGAGCTTCTCCAGCGCCTCGAGCTGGCTCTGGATGGCGGGATCGTCCGATGAATAGCCCAGACAGCGGAACGCAAACACGGTGTTCACGATCGCGGGGAAGATCGCGCCCAGGCCGTCGCTCCTGACAAGCCGTCGGCGGGTCCACTCCTCCGCCGCGCGAAGGGCCCGCCGCCGAAGCGGCCTCAGGCGGCTGCGCTCCAGCAGCTTGAGACCCTCGTTCGCATGGTGGAAGAAGAGGTTCCACCCCCGCCTCCACGGCCCGCCCTCGACCGGAAGCAGGTTGACCGCGTCCGGGCCCAAGAGCTCCGGGATGTGCGCGTGATCGGGCACCGGGCTCTGCGGCTTGAACGCCCAGATGATCGACAGCGGGACGAAGATTCCGCGTGACCACGACGACATCTCGTTCAGATTGAAGTAGAACCAGCCAGGCAGGAGGACCATCTCGGGTGGGACGGCCGGGCACTTCTCCCAGGAATACTGGCCGAAGATCGCCAGGTAGATCTTGGTGTAGGTGTTCGTCGCCTCGATCCCGCCCAGCTCCAGAATCGTGCGCCGTGCCCTGGCCATGTGCGGAGCGTCGGGATCGTCGCCCATCAGCTTGAGGACGAAGTAGGCCTTGACCGACGCGCTCACCTCGGGCGGGCCGCCGTGATAGATGGCCCAGCCACCGTCGGGCAGCTGGAGCCGACGGATGCGCCGCGCCATCTTCTGCACGCGCTCCTCGCCACCCCTTCCGAGAAAGTGGAGGAGGAGGATGTACTCGGACTCGAGAACGCTGTCCGCCTCCAACTCTCCTCGCCAGTGTCCGTCCTCCACCTGCAGCCCCAGGAGGTTGCCTCGGGCACGCGCCAGCGAGTCGTCCAGCCGCTCCATGGAGAAAGGAATGGAACGCCCGGCCGGCGCGTCCGCCGGCTTCGGCTTCGACTCCGCCGGCGGCGCTGTGCCCGACTTGGCGGGCTTCGGCGTCAGCACCGAGCCTACCGCCGGCAACGTGCTCTCCGGCGTGGGAGCACTACGATCTCCCAGCTGCATCCCGCTCTCCTGGCTTGTGGACGGTATCCGATCCTGTTCCACGAACGCGGCCCACCGGCCGCGCAGCCGCCGAATCTAACGGTCTCCCGCTGATCGGTACAGGCGAGAACGGTTCTCCCAACGAATCTCGCCCACGGTCGAGCCACCGCGCCTCAGGCGCTCCTGCCGAACCCGCGGCCCGTGCGCTTGCATGGGCTTGCAGATTTAGGGTACTCTAAATTACGTTTGTGATGAACGGGAGACCCTCGAGCGGCCAGTTTCAAGCGGTCGGCTCGGGCCGTCAACGCCCGCGGTCCACTCGGGCGGTCCAACCCAGGTGGCCAGGATGAAAGCTCAAGCTACGCTGGCGGGTCAGGCCCTTGCGCTCGCCCTCACCCTTCTCTGCTCGGAACCCGTGGACCTACGGGCTCAGGGGGCTGAGGCTCAGGGGGCTGAACCGGCTCCGACGACCCGCGGCGAGGAGGCGCCGCTCATCACGGATCGACCGGACTTCACCGAGAGCCCCGTCGCCGTCGCGCCCGGCCTCTTCCAGCTCGAGGGAGGATACACGTTCTCGAGGGACGCCGGCGAGGACACGCACACGCTGGGCGAGATTCTGCTTCGAATCGGCATCCTACCGCGTCTCGAAGCGCGCATCGGACTGAACTCGTTCGTGGTCAGCACGGGCGGCGGCGAGCCCGCCGGCGCTCTCCCGACCTCCAGCCCTCGTAGCGTTCGGGGACTCGAGGATGTGACGCTCGCCGTGAAGGTCGAGCTGATTAGACCCCCACCCTCTTCGCCCGCCGTCCCGCGGCTCGGCATCATCGCGGGCACAAGCCTTCCCACGGGCCGTTCCGACATCGGGGCCGATGCCCTGCAGCCCGGAGTCCTTCTGGCCGCCGCGTGGGAGCTGACCGGCCGGCTGGGCCTCGGCACGAACTTCGGTTACGCCTACCTGGAGGACGAGGCGGGCCGTTTCGACGAGCTCTCCGGCAGCGTCGTCTTCGGCTTCTCCCTCACCGAGCGGCTCGGCACCTTCGCCGAGTACTTCGGCACGTTCCCGGTCGGATCGAGTCGAGAGAGCGACAACTTCGCCGACGCCGGCGTAACGTACCTGCTCGGACCGAGCCTCCAGCTCGACATGCGAGTCGGCCTCGGCCTCGACGGCCCGCGCCCGAACTACTTCCTGGGGACCGGAGCCACCTGGCGATGGTAGTGGGGCGCGTTATGGGACGTCGCGCCGCGCGTGGAGTCAGGCGCTCGCTCACCCGAACGCGACGGCGATCGCGTCGCGCACGCTGATCCACAGGATCACCAGCACGAAGGGTGGGATCAGGTACCGCACCAGGAAGAGCGCGACCGGCACGAGCCGCTGAAACGACGGAGAGGCTCCCTCCAGGAGCTCTCGCGCCGGATCCTCCATCCGCCACCCAACCAGCAGCGACATCGCGAACACGCCCGCCACGACGAGCGTCTCCCCGGCCACCCGATCCATGATCGCCAGGGCGTCCAGCGACGACGCCGGCGCGAGGCCCGCGAGCGCGAT
>JAPULH010000136.1 GCA_027295155.1 Gemmatimonadota bacterium | reverse complement strand
GCAGGAAGCGGAAGGCAACCTCCGGGTCCTGTTGGCGGGAAGCCGACCTGAAGAGATCGAAGCCGTCGAGGCGGAAGTGGCCCGCCTCGAAGCTCACCATCGTCATCTGGAAGAACAGCTTCGGCGACTCCGAGTGGTAAGCCCCATCTCGGGTACGGTCACGACACCCAGGCCTCAGGAAAAGGTCGGCCAGTACGCGAAGAAGGGCGACCTCATCATCGAGGTGTACGAGTTCGAAACAGTGATCGCCGAGATCGCGATCTCGGAGAAGGATATTTCCGATGTGAGGGTGGGACAGAAGGTCGTGCTCAAAGCCAGAGCCTTTCCCCGGCGCACCTTCGAGGGAACGGTGACTTCGATCGCTCCCACGGTCACCCTGCCAGACCCGGTCCGCGCCGAGAGAACGATTACGGTCACCACCGAGCTGGACAATCCTCTCCTTCTGCTCAAGCCCCAGATGACAGGGAACGCCCGGATCTACGCCGGCAAGCGGCGCATCGTCGAGCTCGTCACGCGAAGGCTGTCGCGCTACCTCCGCGTCGAGTTCTGGTCGTGGTGGTAGCTTGGTAGAAGGCCATCGCCTACACGAGCGGCCTGTGGCCGGGGCTCGTGCGGTTCCTCGCGGAACCGAAGATCCCGCTGGACACCAACTCCGTCGAGCGGGCGCTGCGCGGCGTCGCCGTCGGGCGGAAGAACCACTACGGGAGCCGGTCCGAGCGCGGGACGCGGACAGCCGCGCTCTTCTACTCGCTGATCGAGTCGGCGAAGCTCTGCGGGGTCGAGCCGCGCGCGTATCTTCGGGAGGCCACGCTGCGAGCCGTCCGGAACCCGGGCACGGTCACCCTGGCACGCGACCTCAAGCCCAAGAAATCGTGAGAGAAAGTCCGCCGTGAGCATTCATGCGCGGGAATGGGAGATTGGCCGAGGACCACCGGCCTTCCCCGTCCGCGAAGTTCTCGACCAGTTGGCGCTTTCGATCAAGAAGGGAGAAGAGCAATGGCACTAGCGGATTACGGCAGCATCGCAGAAATCATCGGCGTGTTCGGCACCGGTCCCGCGGGGGGCGGTGCGGCTCAAGTGCCTGAAGCGCAAGCGCTTCTTCCAGGAGCCCGGGCACCCGACACCATGACTCCCAATCATGGGCTCCGCGGCCGATCGATCCTGCCTCGCCACCCTACCAGCATAAGGCGGGAGGCGGCCGCGCGACACGTTGGAGGCCGGGCGCCGCAACGGTCTGAACCGGATGGCGCTTCCACGCGCGCGCGGGTCCAGGTCTTCCGCGTCCTTCAGCCTGTCTGGACGCGGGCTCAGCCGAGGAGGAGCTTGCGCTCCAGGATCAGGCGCTCGTAGGCGCGGGAGAGGTGGGTGCAGACCGTGGCGAGGGCGGCCGCCGGCGCGTCGCCGAGGGCCTGGGGGCCGTTGTCCGCGTAGAGGATGTTCACGACGCGGCCACGGAGCGTGACCGGCAGGAGGGCGATCTCCTGGACGTGCTCGCGGCCGAGCACGCCGAGGATCCGCATGTCGAGAGCGGTTCCCGGCGGCGCTCCCCGGAAGGGCTCGCCGTTGGTGGCGGTCTTCGTGAACAGGCAGGGCACGTCGGTGGAGAGCAGCACGCCGGTTTCCCGGGACTCGATCCCGTCGCTCGCCACGCCCGAGATGGCTCCGCGATGCACCAGGAAGAGGGCGGCGGCGGAGGCGTAGCTGCGCGCTAGGTGCACACCCAGGCGCGCCACGGCGTCGAGGCTCGGGCAGCCCGCGATCTCCGCCTCGAGCGCGGCCGCGGCAGAGGGGGAGGGGCGGGCCTCCGGCGGGGGAGCCATGGGCGGGGCCGGATCTCGAGCCAGCGCGCGGGCGCAGAGGTCTTCGATGTCGACGACCGGCGGACGGACGGGCCGGCGCCGCGGCTTCGGCCTGGGGGCGCGTGCCGGGCGTGCTCGCCGGGGCTTCTGCCGGCCGCGCGATTCGAGCTCGATGACCGAGTGGAGGTGCGTGAAGGTCGCCCAGTCCATCAGCTCTTCGCCGGGGCCGAGATGGCAGATCTCGTGGCTCACACCGTCTCTCGGCTGGCGTCGACCAGCCAGTGCAGGTACCCGGTCGGCGGCTCGTGCAAGCACAGTCCGACACCGCGGGACGCGTGATGGCGCAGGCTGTGGGCCACCGGGCTCCCGCGCCGGGCCGTGGCTTCGAGCACGAAGCGCGGCCCCTCCGGCGTTCCGAAGGCCAGGATCACCCCGGCGCCCGGGGGCAGGTCCTCGTGCAACTCGACGAAGGCACCCCACGCGGACAGGTCGCGCAGCATCCCCTGACGCGTCTGGCCGTCGACCAGCAGCTTGCAGGCAAGTGCGCGCCTCAGGCGGTCTTGATCGCGGCGCTCGAGATCCTCCACCATCGGTCTCACGGGGACATCTCCTCGCTGGGCCAGTGCTTCGTTCGTAGGTGGCCGTCGTCAAGGAGGAGGTGACATGTGGCCGTGCGGCCGTGGAATCCGGCTCCGGCTCGGTGTATTCCCCCACCGGGAGACGCGCGGCTGGAGGGGCGCCATGGTGAGGCGGCTCGCCCATGCCCTGGATGCCTCCGCTCAGCCGACGGACAGCACCTCGTCGGCCCCTTGGCCAGGCACTCGGCCAGGAAGGGCCCGTCGGGCACGGCCGCAGGGTCGCAGTTGACGGCGACATTGAGCCCGCCGTCGTAGCTGACCTCCACGGACTTCGCCGGGCGCTTGAGCTCTTGTTGATAGAAGTTTGAAGCTGCGTTTCCGCTACGTCCGAGAAGTAGCGATTCGGTCCACTACGACCGAATGAGGGGATCAGACCCT
>JAPULH010000135.1 GCA_027295155.1 Gemmatimonadota bacterium | reverse complement strand
TCTCGGCGTATACCTCCTGAACTTCTCAGAGCGGAGAGCGGGCCTGCTTGCCCCCTTCGCAGCGGTCCTTCGTGACCCGGGCGCCCGCCGCATGCTGGCCGTCGCGCTGATCTGGTCGGTCAGCGCGGTCGTGGACAAGGTCGCCACGATCTCCTCCTCGCCGGCGTTCTACGGGACCCTGGAGAGCGGGCTGATCGCGCTGGCGTTCGCGCCGCTCGTGATGCGGCGAGGAGAGGGCTTCAGGGCGGCGCTTTCCCGGAGGAGCTGGTGGCTGCTCGGCGTGCAGGGATTGCTGTTCGCCCTCATGTTCATCGTGCAGATGGAGGCGATACAGCGGACGCTCACCGTCTACGTGATCTCCATCAAGCGAAGCGGCGCGATCGTGAGCGTGCTCCTCGGCACGCTGCTCTTCGGCGAGCCACGTCTGAGGGAACGGCTGGCGGGCGCCGTGGTGATTCTGGCGGGGGTGCTGATGATCGCGGGGGTGTAAGGCGAGCGGGCGGCTGGCGCGCGCGCCGGTGTGCGGCATGAGCCGCCGTCGGCCCGCCTGATCACCCCTCCCCCTACTCCCGGAAGATCTCCACGACCGGGCCCTCTTCCGAGGTCACGTACCCTCGCAGCATGCTCGGCGTGTTGAACGGCATGGCAATGACGCCATCCGGGCCGAGCGCGATCACCCCGCCATCGCCTCCCTGCTCGACCAGAACGCCCATCACGACCGCGTCCGCCGCCTCGTTGATCGACTCCTCGAGGTAGAGCACCCGGGCGCAGATGTCGTGAGCGACCGCGTTCCGGATGAAAAACTCCCCGTGCCCAGTTCCCGAGACGGCGCACGCCCGGTTGTCCGCATAGGTACCGGCGCCGATGATCGGTGAGTCGCCGATGCGACCGAAGCGCTTGTTCGTCATCCCGCCGGTCGTGGTGCCCGCGGCCAGGTTTCCATGCCGATCCAGCGCCACGGCGCCCACCGTGCCCAGCCGCTCGCCGAGCGCCCCCACGGGCTCGACTCCGGCGCGCCTTTGGGCCCTGTCGCGGGGTTCAGCCCCGGCACCACGCTCGGCCTCGGCGCGCCCCTCCGCCTCCCGGGCACGCTGCAGCGACTGCCAGCGCCGCTCCGTGAAGAAGTACGTGGCTGGGACGAGCTCGATGCCCTGCTCGAGGGCGAACTCCTCGGCGCCCACTCCCGCCATCATCACGTGCGGCGAGGCCTCCATGACGCGGCGCGCCAGGCTGATCGGGTTCTTCACGTGCCGGAGCTCGGCGACGGCTCCTGCCGCCAGCGACGCCCCATCCATGATGGACGCGTCCAGCTCATTGCGCCCGTCGTGCGTGAAGACGGCGCCCTTCCCGGCGTTGAAGAGCGGTGAATCCTCCAGGAGGCGGAGCGCGGCCTCGACGGCGTCCAGGCTGCTTCCCCCGGACGCCAGGATCTCCCGGCCCACCTCCAGCGCGGCGGTGAGCGCCGCCGTGTACCGGTGCTCCAGCTCCGGCGTCATGCTCTCCCGTCGGGCGGTGCCAGCACCGCCGTGCACGGCGATCGCCCACTCCGGGCCCACCGCCTGCGCGGCCGCCGGCCTAGCGGCCGCGGGTCCGAACGCGACGCCGGCAGGTCCCAGCGCCATCCCCACGATCACCAGGCGTCGCAGGGCGCCGGTCGTTCTTGCCCTCATCCGATACGTCATCGCCTCAGCTCCTTGTGCTCTGCTCCCCGTCGCTACTCTAGTCCCGGTCGCTACTTCAATCCCGGTCGCTACTCGCTCCGGTCTCCCGCACCCCGATCGGCGGCCCCATCATCGCTGGAAGCGTCCCGGTCGGGCCACTGCTCCAGCATCCGCTCGGTCATCTCGACCGGATCGTGTCCCTTCTCCATCACGGGCCGCAACACCTCCTCGGCCCCATCACGGTCGCCTCGCTCCCGGCGTATCTCGGCCAGGAGGAGCCTGGCCGCAACGTAGCGAGGCCGAAGCTCGACCGCCCGCTCCGCCGCCTTCTCCGCCCTCCGGAGTTGTCCGAGACGGCGTCGGGCCGCCGCCTCGCCGAACGCCGCCTGGGCGGAGCCCGCATCCAGCCGCCGCGCGATCTCGAAGTGGTCGAGCGCCCGCTCGGGCCGCCCCTCGTGCAGCCACGCGACGCCGACGTTCGAGTGCGCTGCGCCGGCGTACGAGTAGTGTCGGCCCAGGTTGAAGAGGGGCTGCCAGCGATCGAACCTCGCATCGTCCTCGATGTCCCCAAGAAAGGCCTCGAGCTCGGCTCGAGCCGCGGCCGGCTCCCCTCGGTTGAGGGCGCGCACGCCCCGCCGGAAACGCCGGGTGCGCCACCGCCACCACCGACCCGGCAGCAACAACAGGACGACGATCCCCGCCACGACGCCCGCGCCGGGGCTCCAGTACAGCAGGAGCAGCAGCACTCCGAGCGCCCCCAGAAGAAACGGCGCGACCTTCATCAGAGGGGCCAGACGAGCGGCGTGACGATCATCACGACGACGAACACCACCAGCGTAAGGGGAAGGCCGACCCGCATGTAGTCCGTGAACCGGTAGCCGCCGGGACCCATCACGAGGACGTTCGCCGGGTGGGAGATCGGGCTCCCGAAGCTGGCCGAGGCGGCCATCGCGACCGCCATCATGAGGGCGTACGGCGAGATCGCCATCGTCGAAGCGGTGCTCAGGACGATCGGAGCCATCAGCACGACGAGCGCAGCCGTCGGAATGATCTGCGTCCCGGCCGAGGTGAGGGCGAAGAGGCCAGCCATCACCGCGAGCGGCCCGAACCGGCCGACGGAGCTCACCACCTGTTCGGCGATCATGGCGGCGGCTCCCGTCTGCTGCAGCGCGATCCCGAGAGGAAGCATGCCGGCGATGAGAAACACCGCCTGCCACTCGATGTCCCGGTACGCCTCTTCCATCGTCAGGCAGCCGACCAGGACCATCAGCGATGCGCCGGCTACGGCCGCGATGTAGATCGGCAGCCACCCGAGAAGGACCGGCACGAGGACGCCCGCCATGATCGCCGTGGCGAGCGGCGCCTTCTTCGTGCGCACAGGCTCCTGGGCATCCCGCGTGAGCACTAGGAAATCCGGCTCGCTTCCGAGCACCCGCAGCCGTTCCGCCGGGCCGTACACGAGAAGGGCATCGCCGAAACGCAGCGGGATGTCGGGCACGCCGGAGCGGAGGATCTCTCCCTGTCTCATGATGGTCAGCACGGTGAGTCCGTACTTCTCGCGGAAGTGCAGCCGTCGCAGGCTGGAGCCCGCCAAGGTGGTTCGCGGGGAGAGAACGGCCTCCACCAGACCCACGCGCTCGGATTGGAGCGCCTCGATGCCGTCGAGGCCCGCCCGGTCGATCTCCAGCTCCGTGAGGGTGTCGAACGCACTAATGTCCCCGGGCCTGCCCGAGACGACGAGCGTGTCGCGTGCCCGAAGACGCTCCTCGGGCACCGGCATCGGACGCGCCGTTCCATCCCGCACGATGCTCAGCACGGACCACCCGAACGCCCCGCCTAGCCGGCTTTCCGCCAGCGTCTTGCCGACCAGCATGGAGTCTTCCGGCACGCGCACGACGAAGAGCCGTTCCTCGAGCTGGAAGAGCTCGGCGTGCTCCGCCGCGGAGACGAGGAAGCCGGGATCCTCTCGCAGCGCCTCGAGGCTCTCGTGGGGTCCCTGCACGAGCAGGCAGTCTCCGGCGAGGAGCTCGAGACCCTGCAGACCGGTGCGGTAGGAGACGCTGTCCCGGCGAATGGTCAGCACGTTGAGCCCGAACCGGCCTCGGAAGTCCACCTCCTTCAGCGTCCGGCCCGTCAGCGGCGACTCCGGCTCCAGGTGCACCTCGGCCACATCCACGTCGGCCGACGTGAGGCGCTCGATCGCCAGGCTGTCCTCCGCGGGGACGAGCTGCCGTCGCCCCCGCAGCTCCGCCAGACGCTCGGGCCTTCCCTGAACGAGGAGGCGATCCCCGGGCCTCAGCACCTCCGCCGGGTCGGGAGCCAGACGCGCGCCCTCATCCCGTAGGATCGCCAGCACGTTGAGGTCGAGGGCGGCGCCCAACCGGCTCTCCGCCAGCGGCCTTCCGGCCAGTGTCGACTCCGGCGAGACCCGGATGACGAACAACTCCTCGCGCAGCTCGTACAGCTCCGCCAGATCCGTCTGATCACGCGGCCCCGTGCGTTCTCCACGGCCCAAGCCGGTTTCCGCGTCCCGGGCCGGGTCCCGGGCAGGGAGCAGGCGCCGGCCGATAAACGCCATGAAGAGCACGCCCGCCAGCATCACCGCGCCACCGACGGGGAAGTAGTCGAACAGCCCGAACGGCCGCAGGCCCTCCTCGCGCAGCGCCTCGCTGACCAGGATGTTCGGCGGTGTGCCGATCAAGGTGGTGAGCCCTCCCAGGAGGGAGCTGTAAGCCAGCGGCATGAGCAGTCGGGCGGGCGCGATCCCCGTGCTCCGGGAGATGTCCATGACCACCGGCAGCAGGAGCGCGGCCACTCCCACGTTGTTCATGAAGGCCGACATCACGGCTGCCGTCAGCATGATGACCAGGACCAGCCGGAACTCCCCGTGGCCCGCGACCCGGAGCACCTGGCGGCCGAGCACGTTGGCGACGCCGGTTCTCGACAGGCCACCGCTCAGGATGAACACCGCCCACACGGTCACCACGGCCGGGTTGCTGAAGCCCGACAGCGCCTCCAACGGCGTCACGAGTCCGCTTATGGCGAGCGCGGTGAGCACGAGGAGGGCGACGAGGTCCATTCGGACCCAGCCGCTCACGAAAAGGACGAGACAGACTCCGAGGATCGCGAGTACGAGCGCGATCTGGGGTGTCATGCGTGTCGGGCCTCT
>JAPULH010000134.1 GCA_027295155.1 Gemmatimonadota bacterium | reverse complement strand
GCTCCCGGAGCGAGTTGATCCACCCTTCGTAGCGTGCGTAGCCGGATCCCACGCGCTCACGCGGAAAGTAGCGGACGCCCGTGCCGCACGCCGCGACATCCGAGCGCTCCCGCAGGAAGGACCACTGCCACTCGAAGCGCTCCGGCAGAGCCACGTCATCCGCGTCCATTCGGGCCAGAAGGGGGGCGCACGCCCGGCTCGCTGCGACGTTGAGCGCGGCCACTAGGCCCCTTCCCGCACCCTCGATGACGTGCACTCGCCGGTCTTCCGCGGCCCAGCGGTCCAGTTGCTCCCGCGTTCCGTCGCGAGAGCCATCGTCCACCGCCAGAACCTCGAAATCCTCGAACGTCTGTTCTCGAAGGCTGCGGATGCACTCACCCAGCACGGCCTCCGCGTCCCGGCAGGGAATCAGGACGGAGATTCCGGGAAGGCTCAACCCGCACGCTCGGAAGCGGCGGGTGGCGCCGCCCGTCCCGCCTCCAGGTACGCGCGCAGGTACCGCGCGGTGTGCGAGCCCTCCGCTCCTGCGACCCTCTCCGGCGGCCCCTCGGCGACGAGCCGTCCGCCGCCTTCGGCCGCCTCCGGCCCGAGGTCGAGAATCCAGTCGGCGCGGGCGATGACCTCCAGGTTGTGCTCGACCACGAGCACAGAGCCGCCGGCATCCACGAGCTCCTCCAGCACGTCCACCAGGCGGCCCACCTCGCTCACACCGAGGCCGACCGTCGGCTCGTCCAGGATGTAGAGCCGCCGGGCCACGGCCGAACTGGCCGCGAGCTCCCGGGCGACCTTCAGCCGCTGCGCCTCGCCGCCGGAGAGGGTGGTCGCCGGCTGGCCGAGCCGTAGGTATCCCAACCCCACGCGCTGAAGCTGCCACAGCCGCTCGCCGATCCGGTCCTGCCGAAGGAAGAAGCGGATGGCCTCGTCGACCGTTAGGTCGAGAACGCCGCGGATGTTGAGCCCTCGATACGACACTTCCAGGATCTCCGCCCGGTAGCGAGAGCCGCCGCACGCCTCGCAAGACAGGGCGACATCCGCCAGGAAGACCATCTCCACCAGCTCTTCGCCCGCCCCCTTACACGCCTCGCAGCGCCCTCCCGGCGTGTTGAAGCTGAAGTGCCGGGGCTCGTATCCCCTCCGTCGTGAGAGCGGCTGCCCCGCGAACAGACGGCGCACCTCGTCGAACGCCTTGATGTAGGTGACGGGGTTGGAGCGGGGCGTCCGTCCGATCGGACTCTGGTCGACGAGCACCACGTCATCGAGCGCGCCGGCTCCCTCGAGCGACTCGAAGGTGCCCGTCCGCTCGCCCAGGTGGATCTTGGCGCTGGATCTCCGCCGGAGCTCCCGCTCGAGCGCCCGATAGATCAGGTCGTGCACGAGCGTCGACTTTCCCGAGCCGGAGACGCCGGTCACGACCGCGAGCACGCCGAGCGGCACCTCCACGTCCAGTCCGCGGATGTTGTGCAGGGTGGCCCCACGCAGGGTGAGCCGCGATCGGACGGCGCGGCGGCGGCGGTGACCCCGAAGTGGCGATGTCAGCGCTCGCCCCGTCACCGTATCGGCCTCGAGAAGCGCCGGCCAATCGCCCTCGAAAACCACCTCCCCGCCGTGCTCCCCGGATCCCGGTCCCAGCTCCAGGATTCGGTCGCTCGCGGCGAGCACCGCGGGGTCGTGCTCCACGACGAGCACCGTGTTCCCAACGTCCCGGAGGCGTCGGATCACGTTCAGAAAGCGCTCGACATCGCGTGGATGAAGACCGATCGTCGGCTCGTCCAGCACGTACAGCGTGTCGACCAGATGGCTGGCCAGGCAGCTGGCGAGCCGGAGCCGCTGCATCTCCCCTCCCGCCAGCGTGCGGGCCTGCCGATCGATCGTCAGGTACCCCAGGCCGACCTCGTCCATGAACCGCAACCGGTCGGCGAGCTCCCGCTGGATGGTTCTCGCGACCTTCCGCTCGAAGGGCCTCAGCTCCAGGCCGCCGAGCCAGCGCCCGAGCTCCGAGACGGACAGAGCGGCGGCAGCCGCGATGTGCAGCCCCCCCAGGCGGACGTGCAGCGCCTCGGGCCGCAATCTGGCGCCACCGCAACTCTCGCACGTTTGGGGAACCTGGTAACCCCTGAGGAAGACCCGGATGTACCGCTTGTAGCGCTTTCTCTCGCGGGAACGCAGAAACGGCAGGACCCCCCGGAAGCCATCTCCGCCATGCAGGACGCGCTGCCGGAAGGCGTCGGGCAGGTCGCGCCATGGCGCGTGGGGATCGACGCCGCACTCGAGCGCGTGCCGCTCGAGCTCCGCCCGCTCCCTCGTGTATCTCGGCTTGGTCCACGGGTCGATCGCCCCGTCCGTGAGGCTTCTCCCGGCATCGGGAACGACGAGGTCCAGATCGTACTCCAGCGTCGCCCCGAAACCGTTGCAGATCGCGCAAGCACCGGCCGGGTTGTTGAAGCTGAACAGCAGAGGGCTCGAAACCGGGAATCCGCGGCCGCACGTCGAGCACAAATTCGCTTCGGAGAAGGACAGCCGCTTCGTGATCTCCGGCTCTTCCCCCTCGCCGGCCTCGCCGACGACGAGGACGACGGCATGCCCCTCTCCCTCGGCGAAAGCGCTGGCCAGGGAGTCCGTCAGGCGCTCTCTCTCCTCGGGATCGATAGTCAGGCGATCGACGACGACCAGGAGGTCGCGCACCCCGGCGAGCATGGCTGGGCCGGAACCCTGCCGGCCCTCGCCCGTGCTTGCATCGCTCGCGCTCGCCTCGCCGTCCGGCAGGTAAACCTCCCGGCCATCCGCGATAACGCGCAGATAGCCTTGCGCCACGAGGTTGGCGGCGGCGAGGTCAGGAGAGATCTGGTCGCTGAAGCGAAACGGGAAGGCGACGTAGATCCGCGCGCCCGCCTCCCCGGCGAGGATCTCGTCGGCGGCGGATGCCACGGTATCCGGCTGCACGACGCTCCCGCACTCCGGGCAATAGGTATGCCCGACGCGGGCCCACAGGAGGCGCATGAAGTCGTACGCCTCGCTCACCGTTCCGACGGTGGAGCGGCTCGTCTGCACCGAGTTCCTCTGGTCGATCGCGACGGCCGGGCTCACGCCCTCGATCCAGTCGACGGCCGGCTTCTCCATCCGCTCGAGGAACTGCTTGGCATAGGTGGACAGCGACTCGACGTACCGCCGCTGCCCCTCGGCGTAGATCGTGTCGAAAGCCAGGCTGGACTTGCCGGAGCCGGAGGGCCCCGTCAGGACGGTCAGGCGCCCGCGCGGGATCTCGACGTCGATCCCCTTGAGGTTGTGCTGCCGGGCCCCCCGGACGCGAATCGCTTCCTTCACAGCCGTGATGATGCGGCGGCGGGATCGGCCACGCTAACGTGTTTGTCGCCTCCCCGCCCGCCGACTATTCTCTCGGGCATGCAAATCGCGCCCGAAGGCCCGATCCGGGAAGAGGACCCGGTCGGCAAAGCGTACGATCCCCGGCTGATGCGCCGGCTTCTCGCCTACCTCCGACCTTACCGGTGGAAGGTGGTGGCCGCGGTGGGCATGCTCGTCCTCGCCTCCGCGCTGGAGCTCGTCTCGCCGTGGCTCACCAAGGTCGCCATCGACAGGGCCATCCCGGGGAACGACTACCGCATGCTCGGCGTGCTCGCCAGCATCTTCATCGTCGCGCTCGTGCTCTCCGCGGTACTCGAGTACGGGCGGACGCTTCTCACGGCATGGATCGGCCAGCGGGTGATGAAGGACCTTCGGGGGGAGATCTTCGCGCACCTGCAGCGACTGCACCTGGCCTACTTCGACCGGCACCCCGTGGGCCGGACCATGACGCGCGTGACCAGCGACGTCGAGGTGCTGAACGAGATGTTCACCACCGGCGTGGTGACGATCTTCGGCGACGTCTTCACCGTCCTTTTTATCGTGGCCGCGATGCTTGCGCTGGACTGGCGGCTAGCGCTGGTCACCTTTTCGGTCCTGCCGATCGTTTTTCTCTCCGCCTGGATCTTCCGCTACATGGTCCGCCAGGCGTACCGCGACATCCGGGTTCGGCTGGCCCGCATCAACGCCTTCCTCCAGGAGAGAATCAGCGGAATGGTCGTGGTGCAGCTGTTTCGCCAGGAGACGCCCACACACCAGCGGTTCGAGGAGCTCAACGAGGACTACCTGGAGGCCCATCTCCGCTCGATCACGTACTACGCGCTCTTCTTCCCCGTCGTGGAGCTGTTGGCGTCGATCGCCCTGGCGTTGATCATCTGGTACGGCGGCGGGCAGGCGCTGCAAGGCGCCATCACGATCGGCGTGATCGCCGCCTTCCTGCAGTACGCGCGGCGCTTCTTCCGACCGATCCAGGATCTCTCCGAGAAGTACAACATCCTGCAGAACGCGATGGCGAGCTCGGAGCGGATCTTCAGGCTCCTGGACGAGAAGCCGGCGATTGCAGAAGAGGAGGGACGGACATCGCTCCGCCGGCCGATCGGCGGGCGCATCGAGTTCCGGAACGTGTGGTTCCACTACGGCTCGAACGGCGCGCGGCCCCAGCCGGTACTGCCCGGCGCGGCCGCGAGCAAAGGATCCGGCGACGAGGAGACCCCGGCTGCAGACGGCTCCGCGGAACCGGACTGGGTGTTGAAGGACGTGAGCTTCGTGGCCGAGCCCGGGGAGCGCCTAGCCATCGTCGGTGCCACCGGGGCCGGCAAGTCCACGACCATCAACCTGATCATGCGCTACTATGAGCCACAGCGCGGGAGCATCCTTCTTGACGGCGTCGACATCCGCGAGATCTCGGCGCGGGAGCTGCGATCCCACATCGGCCTGGTCCTCCAGGACATCTACCTTTTTTCGGGCACCGCGGCGCAGAACATCCGGCTCGGACGAAGCCGGATCTCCTCCGAGCGCATGCGTGAAGCCGCCAGGCGCGTTGGCATCGACCGGCACATCACGCGGCTGCCGAGGGGCTACGACCAGGAGCTGGGAGAGCGCGGCAGCAAGCTATCGGTCGGCGAGCGACAGCTCCTCAGCTTCGCGCGCGCGCTGGCGGGCGAACCGCAGGTCCTTCTGCTCGACGAAGCCACCAGCTCCGTCGATTCCCAGATCGAGGCTCAGATCGAGCGTGCCCTGGAGGAGCTCATGAAGGGCCGTACCAGTATCGTGATCGCGCACCGGCTCTCCACGATTCAGAACGCCGACCACATTCTCGTGATGCACCACGGGCGGATTCGCGAGTCCGGCACCCATCGCGAGCTGCTGCGCCAGGCGGGTCTGTACGCTCGGCTGTACCGGCTGCAGTTCGCTCCGGCGACGGCGTCGCTTTCGTGAGCGCGCTCCTGGACGCGGCGGCCGCCATCGACTCGCGTCTCCTGCTCCTTCTACTCCTGGCGATTCTTGACATCTGGGCTATCGGCATGACCCTCGCGTCCAACGGCAGTCGCCGGGAGAAGGTTCTCTGGTCGGCCGTCATCCTCCTCTGCCCGATCTTCGGCTGCATCTTCTGGTTCAACCTGGGGCCGAAGCCGTACCTGCTGGGCTCCGTCCGCTCTTCGAAGCGGCGGCCGGCCGGCTGAACGGCCGTTCATGAGGTACATCGGGAACAAGACTCGTCTCATTCCCTTCATCCTCGAGGCCGTCCAGCGGTTGGTGCCGCAGCCCGGCATCGCGTGCGACCCGTTTGCCGGTACGGCCAGCGTCAGCCACGCGCTGAAGCGCGCGGGATGGGCGGTGCACTCCGGCGATCTCATGGCGTTCTCGTACGCGCTGCAGGTCGCTCGGGTGGAGCTCGACCGAATCCCCGGCTTCTCTCGGACGATCCTCGCGGAGTTGGAGGACGACGAAGGGCCTCGAGGAGGGACCGCCTACGCGAGACTCTTGGAACGGCTGGAGCGCCTGCCGTCCAGCCACGGCTTCATCACGGAGAACTACTCTCCCGCCGGGGAGAGCGGCGCACGCTTCGGCCGCATGTACTTCACGCCCCGCAACGCCGGGGCGATCGATGCAGTCCGTGAGCGAATCACCGACTGGATGGAGGCGGGTCGGCTGGACCGGAGACAAAGCCAGCTCCTCATCGCGACCCTGGTGGAGGCTGCCGACCGCGTGGCGAACACCACAGGAGTCTACGCCTCGTTCGTCAAGTCGTGGCAGCCGAACGCCCGCAGGAGGCTGGAGCTACGGCCGCTGGGGCCGACCGGCCACCGAAACAGCGGCCGCCGCTGCACCGCGTTCCTCGGCGAGGCGATCGACCGGGTCCACTCGGCGGGGACGATCGATCTGCTTTATCTCGATCCGCCGTACAACGAGCGACAGTACCCGGCCTACTACCATCTCCCCGAGCTCATCGCCTCGGGGTGGGATCCGCCGCCCCAGCTACGCGGGAAGACGGGGCTGATCCCGGACGGTTCCCTTCGGTCCGACTGGTGCCGAAGGGGCAGGTGCGAGGCGGCGCTGACGGAGCTCCTCGCCGGGGCCGATGCCCGACACATCCTGCTCAGCTACAACGATGAGGGGCTGCTCAAATCCGACCGGATCGAGGCGATCTTCCGGGAGGCGGGAGATCCGGACACCTACCGCCGGCTGAACCGGCACTACCGCCGCTACCGAAGTGACGGAGACGGTCCGGACCGCACCTACGCGCGAGACCGGGTGCGCGAGCAGCTGCACTACGTGCGGCGCGCCTGAGCGATCCACGATCCAGCCAGGTCAGTCGTCCCCCGTGTCCTCCACCTCGAAGTCGCGCCCCCACTCCTCGGAAAGGTGCCGTTCCCTCTCGGCGGCCTCACGCACGATGCGGAGCGAATCCCTCTCGACCGGATCCTCGATCGGCAGCAGCCGCTCCGTCACGCGGACCTCGTAGTCGAAGAGAACCCGCCGGATGTCGCCGAGTCGCCTGAGCAGCAGCGGGATGGCGCGTAGAAGCGCGCCCTCCTCATCGAGCCTGCGGATCAGGTCGGACAGATGCACCAGGTGGGCGCGGACCGTGTCCGCGTCCGGCGGGCCCTCTCGTTCGGGCTGTTCGGGGTGTCGGGCCATCTTCGCGCGGCGTCCTCTCCTTCGGTCCGGCAGCGGCGTTCCCCTTCCGTGCCTCGATACCCTAAGGCGGGTCGTCCGATTCGGCTGGACACGCGACAACGGGTGGCGGACGGGCGGACCTCCCCACCTCAGGCGCAGGTAGAAGGAAACATGCTCGCGCGATTCAGAGGTCCCGCCGTATCGGTGCCCGCCACGAGTCTCGCGCTTCTTCCCGCGATCTTCGGTGCGTGCTCTCCGGGCTATGTGCTCCGGGCGGGATGGGAGGAGGCGAAGATCCTGCGCGGCCGGCGACCCATCGAGGCGGTCGTGCACGACACCACCACACCCCCATCGATGCGCTACAAGCTGCGGCTCGTCGAGGATGCGCGAGCGTTCGCCATCCACCGGCTCGGGCTAGATGCGGGCGACAGCTTCACCAGCTACGCCGAGGTGAGCCGTGATACGCTGCTCCTCGTCGTTTCGGCGGCTCCCGAGTTCCGTCTCGTGTGGAAGACGTGGTGGTTCCCAATCGTCGGACGGGTCCCGTACCGGGGCTACTTCGACTTCGAGCGGGCGTTGGAGGAAGGTCGGAGGCTCGGCGAGCAGGGGTACGACGTGTGGGTTAGACCATCCTCGGCGTTCAGCACGCTCGGCTGGCTGCCCGACCCGCTCCTCTCGACGACGCTCCGTGCCGACAGCGTGGCGCTCGTCGAGACCGTGATCCACGAGATCACCCACACAACGTTCTTTCCCGCGGGAGAGGCGCACTTTAACGAGAGCTTCGCGAACTTCGTCGGCCACCGTGGCGCAATCGACTTCTTCTGCGGAGCCGTGGCCGACGAGGGGCGGTGCGAGCAGGCGCGCGACAGGTGGCACGACACCCGCACCTTCGGTCGGTTCTTCAACAGGCTCGTCGACAGCCTGAAGGCGCTCTACGCCACCGACCTGCCGGCGGACCGCATGCGGGAGAGGAAGGCCGAGATTCTGGCTTGGGCGGCGCGGGACTTCGAGGCGGTGAAGCCCGAGCTGCGCTCGGGCCAGTACGGGTCGCTGAACCCGGAACGGCTCAACAACGCGTGGCTTCTCGCACGCGTCCTCTACTACTCGCGCCTGGACGACTTCGACATGATCTACGAGAGCGAGGGGGACCTCCAGGAATCGATCGCAGCGGTCATCGCGGCCGCGCGCCGCATGCCGCCGTGGGAGGCCGTGGACAGCCTGCTGGCCGCCCCAGCGGAAGTGCGGCCGGCGGGTGCGCACACGAGATCCGGAAGGTAACTTCC
>JAPULH010000133.1 GCA_027295155.1 Gemmatimonadota bacterium | reverse complement strand
CTCCCCGGTCTCCTCATCATAGACCCACAGGAGTGGATCCCCGGACCGGACCGGCGCCAGATGGAAGTCCAGGAGGTTCCTCGCGGCGGCCAGTGCGCCGGGCTCCCAGGTGGTTGGCGGGCGGCTCGGCACATCGGCGGCTGGCCGTGTTGGGCTACGCGAACCCGTGGGGGAGGCGGCACGCCCCGCCAGGAAGAGGAGCTGGACGCCCTCCTCCGGTGGATCGTCGTAGATCAGGAGATCCTCTGCCGGGCCCGAGTTCTCGATGAGCGTCCATCCGTTCTGCTGCGAGATAGAGGGCTGCTGGTATCCATCCACGGGTTCGCCCGGGGGTAGTCCCTGCCGACACGCGGAGAACGTGCCCAAAACGACCACGAGGCCGGAGCGTATGCCCCGGCCCCGCGATATCCACGAAAGGATTGAACCCATCGTGTTACATGGAGATCGATTCGATGAGAATCGTGTACATCCCCCCCCGCTCGATGACCTTGCCTGTGACGTTGACGGTGTGCTCGGCGTGCCCACGTAGATTGTTGTCGCCGCGCTCCTGGCCCATGGCCATGGTCACGGGGACGTAGAGCGTCCCGTTTTCGTCGAGCAGCGCCAGCGGCATCCCCTGGTCGAAGCAGACCTGAGCGCACATCCGGTGGTCTGCGCCGGCTGCGCCGTAGACCGTGTTACAGGAAAGATCGACGACGCTTGCCGTGAACGATACGTCACGGCTCTCGGCGACCTGCATCTGAGCCGACACGGGCTGCGCGCTCAGCGCGACGAAACCGAGTGCCAGTGTGGACAGGGCGAACTTGAACATTGAACTACCTCCAGTAGTGGAATTAATGCGGCACATCGAATGCGAAGGGGGCGGCATCGGTTCCATCCCCAAGGTTGACATAGACTTCCCAGGCGCCGCCCATGCGTATCTCCGCCGAGGCGGTGTACATCTTCGGTCCCGATGGCTCGGCCGGGTAGCGCATGAGGCCCATCGCCGGCATCTCCGGGGAAATGATGTCGATGGACACGGCGACATCATCGGGGACCTCGTCCTCGAATGAAATCTGGAACAAGGTGACGCCCACGCGGATCGGGACCGGATCAGGGCGGACGGTTACCGCGATTCCGCTCGTGGTGGTACCGATCCACTCCGCCTGGCTACCCAGATCGACGGAGGTCTCCGGCGAGGTGTCGCCTTCAGGTCCGGCCTGAGCGTCGTCGAGCGTGCAGCCCCATGCTGAGAGCGTGAAGAGAGCCAGGACCGCCGCGTTTTTCATGTGATTCTCCAGCTCGAGCACGTGTGAACACTTTCACAATGCTTAAGAGCGGGAGCGGGTTCCCAGGAAGTTCACCTCCGCTCCCAGGAGGTTCGCCTCCGTTCCCAAGCGGCTCCCCGGTGGCGGGTCGGTCGTGCAGTCAGGCGCCGGCGCCGGCCCGCGCGCCGGCCACTTTTTCGAGCGAAGCCCGGGTGGCTGCCACCACCTCTTCGGTGGTCACGCCAAAGCGCTCGTAGAGCGTCTCGGCAGGGGCGGAGGCCCCGAAGTGGTCGATGCCCACCGCGGCGCCGGCGTCACCGACCCAGCGCGCCCATCCGGACGTCGACCCGGCCTCGACCGCGATGCGGGCACGCACCTCGGGAGGAAGCACGACGTCGCGGTATGCCTGGTCCTGCTGCGCGAAGAGGTACCAGCTCGGCATGCTGACCACGCGAGTGGCGGTCCCGTCGGCTTCCAGGGCCTCTTTGGCCTCCAGCGCAATCCCGATCTCGGAGCCGCTTGCGATGAGGACGACGTGCGGTGTGGAGCCCGACGCCTCGGCCAGCACGTAGGCGCCCTTGCGAGCCCCCTCAGCCGAGGCGAGTACCGTTCGGTCCAGGGCGGGGACGCCCTGCCGTGTGAGCGACAGCCAGGTGGGCCCGTCGGTCCGTTCCATCGCGATCCGCCAGGCGAGGGCGGTCTCGGCCGCGTCTGCGGGCCGGAGGTCCAGGAGATCCGGCATGCTGCGCAGGCTCATGAGGTGCTCGATCGGCTGGTGAGTGGGACCGTCTTCTCCGAGCCCGATCGAATCGTGCGTGAACACGTACGTGACCGGCAGGCCCATGAGGGCCGCCAACCGGATGGAAGGCCGCATGTAGTCTGAGAAGATCAGGAACGTCCCGCCGAACGGGCGGATCCCGCCGTGGAGCGCCAGGCCGTTCAAAACGCCGCCCATCCCGTGCTCACGGACCCCGAAGTGGATCACGCGGCCGTCCGGGTTATCCGGGGACAGATCCCCGCCGTCGTCGATGTCGGTCTTGTTCGACGATCCGAGGTCGGCGGATCCACCGATCAGATTGGGCACGCCCGCCGCGACGGCCTGGAGCACCTTGCCGGACCACGACCGGGTCGCGTCGGCCTTGTCGACGCTCTCGTACCCGGGAATCTCGGCGTCCCAGCCCGGCGCCAGCACCCCGGCCATCATCCGGTTGAACTCCTCGGCCAACTCGGGGTGTTCCGCCCGATACGACTCGAAGCGTGTGCTCCAGTCGGCCTGGAGTTCGGCGCCCCGTTCCGCCGTAGCCCGCCACGCGGCGAGCCCGTCCGGGTCGACGTAGAAGGGTTCGTGTGAAGGGTACCCGAGGTTCGTCTTGGTTTCGGAGATCTCGTCCTCGCCGAGCGGGGCCCCGTGGGTCGAGTGATGGCCCACCTTGTTGGGGCTACCCTCGGCGATCCGGGTCTTCATGACGATCAACGAGGGGCGATCGGTGTCGGCGCGGGCGGCGGTGAGTGCCTGGTCGAGCGCGGCAAGATCGGTGCCGTCGTCGACGTGCTGAACGTGCCACTGATATCCGCGGAAGCGATCGGCCTGGTCCGTCGAAGTGCTCAGGTCGGTGGCGCCCTCGATGGTGATGCGGTTGTCGTCGAAGATCCAGATGAGCTTTCCGAGCTTCTGGTGCCCGGCCAGCGCGGCCACCTCGTGGGAGATGCCCTCCATGAGATCTCCGTCCGAACAGAACGCATACGTGTAGTGATCCACCACGTCGTGGCCGGGCCGGTTGAAGCGTGCGGCCAGCCATCGCTCGGCGACCGCCATCCCCACGGAGTTCGCGACGCCCTGGCCGAGCGGCCCGGTGGTCGTCTCGGCGCCGGGTGTAAGCCCC
>JAPULH010000132.1 GCA_027295155.1 Gemmatimonadota bacterium | reverse complement strand
TGCCTGGGCGCCGGCGGTTTGCTGGAGCACGATCGCTCACCTGAAGACCCGCTCCTCGCTCTCGTTCGCGCTCCTCATCCTGATCTACTGGCTGGCCTTCATGGCGGGCGAGCCGCTGACGTTCGCTCTCGCAGCCGCGCTCGCCCTGGGCTACGCCGCGGTGTGGTGCTGGCGGCGCGCGGCCCGACGTGGATTCGTCGTACTGGTCGCGTCGCTCGCCTTGGCCGGTGTGGTCGTGGCCGGGGCCTCGGCCGTTCAGGTGCTGCCAACCGCCGAGTACGTCGCCGAGTCGGACCGAGCGGGCGGGCTCGCCTACGAGGAGGCTGAGCGCTACCATCTCGAGCCGATCCGCCTCGTCAACCTGGCCGTACCCCCGAGCTACGGAGATCCGGTCTATCGATTCGGACGGAAGGCGATGCTCGTCACCGTCGAGCCCTGGCTCTTCTCGGTCTACCTGGGCGCCGTTGCCCTAATCCTCATCGCGGCGGCGCGCTCGAATCGGGAGCGTAGGGCCGAGTCTCTCTATTGGGCCGTCGTTGGCGTGATCGGCCTCCTCCTCTCGCTCGGCGACGCCACGCCGCTCTTCCCGTGGCTCTACCGGCATCTGCCGGGCTTCTCCTCGTTTCGATTCCCGGAGCGTTTCCTCTTCCTGACCGGCTTCTCCGCGGCCATGCTGGTGGCGAACGGCCTCGAAGCCCTGCGGGCGGTCCGCCGTCCCGTGAGATCGGACGGTGTGCTGGGAGCGGCTGCCCTCCTGGCACTGATCGGAGCCAGGATCGCCTGGTGGGGGCTGAAGGAGCCGCTCAGATCGTTCGGGGAGGCGCACCTCGCTGAGGCTCCGTTTGTCGACAATTTCGACTTCGCTCACGCGCTCTGGGCGGGGAGCCTGACGCGGGTCCTGGTGCTGGTGGCCGCGGCGCTGCTCCTGGTCGCGCTGTATCGGCGGTCCGTGCTCCGCGAGAGCGTGGTGGTCATCGGTCTGCTTGGCCTTCTCGCGCTGGATCTCTGGATCGCGCACCGCCACCTGACGCCGGTCGCCGACCGCTCCTTCTACGAGGATCCACCCGTGCTTGCGAGCGTTGTGCCGTTCGATGAGCTGCGCACGGAGTACCGGTATCAGGCGAGCCCATTCGGCGAGGACATCACCCGATTTCACACCCTGCCAGGCCTCTCGCTCGAGTCCGAGAAGTGGATGTGGCAGCAGACGGTTCAGCCGAATCTGGGCGTGCTGCACGGGATCCTGACGCTCGGCTCGGGAGACGCGATCCACCTGACCGGGGAAGTCGAGCGTTCCACCTTCCTCGCGATGCTGCCGGACCGCGACCGGTGGCGAGTGCTCCAGCTCGCGAGCGTTCGCTGGGTGTACAGCTTCCTCGACTTCCACCCGGAGCTGTACGATGCCCGGGTGCGGCTGGCCTCGCTGCCCGGCTTCGTTTACGAGGTGAGGGATCCGCTTCCCCGGGCCTACGTCGCCGAGCGGGCGATCCTGGTCGATGAGAAGATCGAGGCGCTGAACGCCACGCTCGCCAGGGAGTTCGATCCGCACCGCCAGGTAGCGCTCCTGGCTGCCCAGGCAGGCGACAGGGCGCAGGCAGGAAACCGGACCGGGGCGACGGACCGAACCGAGGCAACGGGCCAAACCGAGGTTACTGGCGCCGCTCGGTCGGGCCAGCACGTCAGGCGGCGCTCCGCCCGCATCCTATCGGACACGGGGACCGAAGTGCGGGTCGCTGTCTCGCCGTCCGCTCCCGGGTACCTCGTTCTCACCGACGCGTTCTATCCGGGCTGGACCGCGCGCGTGGACGGCCAGGAGCGCCCGATCCTCCTGGCGAACTACTTCTACCGGGCCGTGGCCGTCGAGCCCGGGGAGCGGGAGGTGGTGTTCGCCTATCGCTCGCGTCCGTTCGAGATCGGCCGCCGGATCTCTGCCGCCACGCTCCTGGCAACGGCGGTAGGATTGGGGGTCGTCGGTGTCGCCGGCCGGCGGCGCCGACGGGGGTACGACGCTTCGGCCGGCTGACCCACCGAGCCGACTGACCCACGGAGCCGGCTGACCCACGGAGCCGGCTGACCCACCGAGCCGGTTGACCCTCCGATGACGGACGTTCCGAGCCTCCCTCAGGCGTGCCCGGTGCTCGTAAGGTGGCCCGCCGCACGTCTTCAACAGCCTTCTGGGGGGAGAGCTTTGCGCGTTCGAGAATGGGTGTCCGTCCACGGATTCACGCTCGTGCAGATCCTGATAGCGATCACCGTGCTTGGGACCGCGGCCACGCTCTCGGTCTCGGGCCTCCGGGCCTTCACGGCCCGAGCCGAGCTCGTGGGCGCTGCCCGCGTCGTCCGTGGTCAGATCGGGTATGCCCGTGCGCTGGCCGCGGCCCGCCGCGAGCGCATCGGGCTCGAGCTCACCCCGGGCGGCGACCTGATCCTGGTCGATGCGCGCGACTCCGTCCTGCGGAGAACCCGCCTGCTCGGGGCAGATGGCTTTCGCCTCGACTCGGCCCGCATCCGGCCGGCCGTTCTGCGGTTCAATCCGCGGGGCCAGGCGGCCGCCGGAAGTGTCTATCTGCACAGGGGTAACGCCGGCTTGAGAGTCGTCGTGAACTTCGTGGGACGGGTGCGGGAGGAGCGGTTGCCGTGAGCGCGTGCGGGAGACGCGCTCGCGTCGCCACCCAGCAGGGTCTTTCAGCGACCTGCCAAAGGGGGTTCGGCCTTCCCGAGGTCATCGTCGCTCTGACGCTGCTCACCACAGGCCTGCTGGGTCTTGCCGGGCTGGTCCGTGCGGTCGGCCTCCAGTCGGAGCAGGCCCGGCTCATAGGCGAGCGAGCGATGGTGGCCCAGGAGGCGCTCGAGCAAGCGATCGCCGACCGCCCTCAAGCTCCGTTTTCCCGGACCGACACCGCGCGAGTGGGAAGCCGCGTCTACGAGGTCGTGCGCACGGTGACGGCAGGTGGTGCGGGCACCGAGGCGATTACGGTCCACGTGCAGGCCGTCCAGCCCACGGGCTCACCGATGGATTCGTTCGTCACGCGGCTGAGGCGTCGGATGCCTCTTCCGGCGTCTCCTCCGCCCGGGATCAGTCCGCTGTGACCGGTGCGGCTGGCGATCGACGCCGGCGGGACCCTGTCAGAGCCAGAGGGTTCACGCTCGTGGAGGCCCTGCTCGCGATAACACTCGCCGGCGTGCTGGCGGCGGCAGCGCTCTCGCTGCTGCTTGGGCAACGACGGTTCTACGAGCGAAGCGCGGAGACGATCTACGCCCGCCAGAGCGTGCGCGCGTCGCTGGACCTGATAGCGGCTGAGGTGCGGCAGGCGTCCGCTGCCGACATTCTGGCTGCGGCCCCAGATTCGTTGGTTTTTCGGTTCGACGTCACGCGGGCCGTCGTTTGCGATTCTACCGGTCCGGACGAGGTCGTGCTTCTGGTCTTTGACAGCGTGCGCGCGCCCAACGTGCCGGCCGGCTTTCGTGGCGCCGCTGTCTCCGGCCCCTACGACTCGACCTTCGTATACGCGGACGGCTGGTTCGCGAAGCCGGTGGAGAAGGGAGCGGGGCCGCGTCTCGTGTGCTCAGCTGCCGGCACGCCCGTCGATCTTCCGCCCTCTCGCTACCGGAGGGTGGCCGGCTGGCGGGCGAGGGTCGGTCGCTTGCCGCTCCGTGGCGCTCTGGTTCGCTCCTACGGCCGCCTCTCCCTGCGTATCGACCGGTCCTCCTTCGAGCAGGGCCTGGCGATACGGCGCAACGGCCAGGAGCTCGCCGCCCCCTTCGCCATCGGCTCCGGGTTCCGTTACCTGCTGGAGGATGGGAGCGAGCTCGGTTCGGTAGGCTCGCGCGACCTCGGCCGGATTCGGGCGGTCCGGGTGCGCCTCCGGGCCGCCGACCCGCGGGGCGCTCCAGGCACGCTGGCAGCGGTCGAACACCTCATCTTCCTTCGAAACTGACCTCGCCCGGCCCGCAGGGGTCCCTGTTTGACAGCCGTTTACCCCTTCTTTACAATTGGCGAGACCTGCCTTCCCGGACCCTTCCGCCGGTCCACCTGGAGGAAAGTGGGCGGCAACGGATCTAAATGCTCTCACTGGGCCTTGCCCGTAAGAAAAAGACGGTAGGCGTCGATTTGGGGAGCGGCTACATCAAGGTAGCCGTAATGGATCATGGCAAGGAGATCCCCCAGATCGAGAAGGTCGCGATGCGCCCTATCGAGGGCGATGCGATCGTCGACGGGGAGATTGTCGAGCCCGGTCTCGTTGTCGAAGCCCTCTCCTCGCTCTTCGAAGAAGAAGGGATCACCGAGCGCAATGTCGTGGCCGGCGTCGGCGGCCGCGACGTGATCATCAAGCTTATCCGCATGGACCGTATGGATGAGAGCCAGGCGCGCGAGGTGATCCGGTGGGAGGCGGAGCAGCATGTGCCTTTCGAGATCGAGAACGTGCAGCTCGATTTCGAGATCACGGATCCCGATGGCGAGGGACTCCAGATGACGGTCCTGCTTGTTGCGGCCAAGAAGGAGGTCGTAGAAACCCGCGTCGCCCTGATGGAGGAGGCCGGGCTCGCGCCGCGCATCGTGGATGCGGACGCCTTCGCCCTCCATAACGCTCTCGAGGCGAACTACCCGGCAGCCATGGAGGGACTGACCGCGCTCGTCAACATAGGGTACAGCACCACGACGGTCATCGTCCTCGACGATGGAATCCCCGTTCTCACGCGTGACCTCAGCTTCGGAACCCGGCGTCTTGCACAGGATCTGGAGAGCGAGCACAGCATGACCCCCGAGGAGGCCCAGGGCGTTCTGCGAGGTGGGGATTCCAACCTGCTGTTCAAGGATTTTCTGGCAGAGCGTTCGCAGGAGGTGGTGAGGGGGCTGGAGCGCGCGGCCGCTTTTCTTGACACGCACGAAGTGGGAGTCGGAATCGGGCGACTCTATCTCTCCGGGGGTGGTGTCGGGATCCCGGGGCTGGCCGAATCGTTGGCCGACCGGTTGGGCGTCGAAACGCAGATCACGAGCGCCATCGAGAGCATTCAGGTCAAGCCAGGGGCGCTGAACGGCCTGGACCTGGATGAGGTCGCCCCGATGTTGATGCTGTCGGTGGGCCTCTCGCTCAGACGTTTCGCGTAATTGGGAGTGCAGCCGTCATGATCGAGATCAACCTCCACCCGGTAGGGGAGACGGCGAAGGCGAAGCGCCGTCGTCGGGCCGGCCGCCGCGTGACCACGGGCGGTGGGCGGGGCGCGCGAAACCCGTGGCAGACCGGGATGGTCGTGGTGCTCGTGGTCGTGCCGGTTGCGGTGGCCGCCCTCTGGCTCACGCAGCGCGCCCGCGCGAACGGTCTCGAGGAACGACTCCAGGCGGCGTCCGCCGACTCGGCGCGTCTTGCCGATCTGAGAGCCCTGAGTGACAGCCTCACCGAACGCCAGACGCTCATACGCGAGCGGATGGATCTCATCCGCACACTGGACCGCGACCGGTTCATCTGGCCGCACATCATGGAGGAGACGAGCCGAGCCCTGCCGAATTTCGTCTGGCTTACCTCGATACAGGAGCTCTCGCCCCTGCCGGGTCTGACGGTCGAGATACGGGGCATGGCGGCGACGCCGCTCGCGGTTACGGAGTACGTGCGCAGGCTCGCGGATTCTCCCTACCTGGGGTCCGTGCGGATCCTTGGCAGCCAGCTGGAGCCGGTGCCCAACTCCGACGTGGAGGTCCACGCGTTCACGCTGATGGTCGACTACGACTCGCCCGCGGAACCGACCTCGGCTCTCCCGGCGGACGGCTGACATGGCGCTGCTCCCACAGGATCCAGCGGATCAGAAGCGCATGCTCGGCATCATCGTTCCCGTCGCGCTGGGCGTCCTCTTCTTCCTGTACATCTCTCGTCCGCACGGGGTGGAGCTGGGTGAGCTCGACGAGCGCATCACGGACATGGAGAGCCAGAACGAGATCGCGCGCACCCGAATGGAGCACCTGGATGTTCTTCGGACCGAGCTGACTCGCGCGGAGCGCCGTTTTGCGGCTCTCGAGCGACTGGTCCCGACCGCGGCGGAGATCCCGGAGATCTACGAGGCGATCGCGTCCGAGAGCGAGGCGCTCAACCTGAACCTCCGCAACGTGATTCCCGTCGATGCGGAAGCCGATTCGGCCGGCTATTTCCTGCACCAGAACTGGGAGATGGAGGTCGAGGGAGCGTACCACGACGTGGGAGAGTTCCTCGCTCGTGTGGCGTCGTTCGATCGCATCGTGCGCCCGCAGGTGCGGGAGATCCGACCCGTCTCGGACTCGGATGGTGCGAGTCAGGCCGTCTCGGTCTACTTCGAGCTCGAGACGTTCGTTCTTCCACCGGCCACCACGCGGTCGGTGGATGGGGGAGAGGGTGAAGGTGGGTAGGCAGGCTCACAGGTGTTTCCCCAGGCTTTTTTCGGCGTATGCGGCGCTGGCGGCCGGGGCTGTTCTCCTGCCGGCTCCGGCCGCTGGGCAGACACCGGAGCGCGAGCCCCCGAGCGGTGAAGCTTCTGGTTCCGTGCTCGGCTACGAGCGAGAGCAGTTCGAGTACTCCGGCCGGGGGCAGCGCAACCCGTTCCGGCCGCTGACGACCGTCAGGGGACAGGGTCCCCGCTTCGAGGACCTCGAGGTGGCGGGCATCGTGTTCAACCCCGAGGTCGGTAGTGTCGCGGTGATTGCGGACCGACTGAGCAAGAGGCGGTTCCGGCTTCGCGAGGGCGACCGGGTCGGGACGGCCCGCGTGGTGGAGATCCGGCCGGACGAGGTCGTCTTTGCGATCTCCACTTTCGGCGCTCATAGACAGGCAGTCCTGCGGGTGAAAAAGGAACGGGAGCAGGAAGAATGATCGTCCAGAAGCTGGCCATCGCTCTGACCGCCCTGGCGTGGAACGCGATCGGCTGGGGTGCACCCCACCGGACGGCCGGGTCACCCGACGCCGAGGTGATGAGCCCTCCGAGCGCGGAGGCCCTGACGGAGATCAAGATCGCTGCCGTCGGCGTGGAGACGGAGATCTCGATCATCGTCGAAGGTAAGGTCGAGTCCAGCGAGTTTCTCCTGCGCGATCCCAATCGGCTGATCGTGGATCTGCGGGGCGCCCATCACGCCCTCCCGCGTTACGCCTACGAGGAGATTGGGCGTGGTGGCGTCGTTCGGCTCCGGACGAGCCAGTTCCTGGATGACGTCGTGCGCCTGGTCTTCGACCTGACCTTCGCGCCGGTCTACACCGTGGACGTCGATGGAGGCGTGGTGAGGGTCTACTTCCGGAACCCCGGGCCGCCATTCGAGCCGTGGAGCACGAGCCTGGACGGCCTGCGCAGCGAGATGGCGATGTCGGCTCCCGGAGCCGCCGGAGGCGGGATTGGGGAAGCGTCCAAGGTCGTGAGGATCCAATCCGCGCCGAATCTGGCCAGCGACCTAGGCTTCTCTCAGGAGAGCGAGCAGCCAAGGATCACGGTCACGTACGACAGCGCCAGCGTGCTCGACGTGATTGCGGGGTTCTCGGAGTTCGCGGACGTGTCGATCGTGCCGAACGCGGCGGTGGCGTCACTGTCCGTGCGCGGCATTGAGATTCGAGACCGCCCCTGGGATGAGGCGCTCGACGCGATCCTGGCGGCCCAGGGGCTCGGCTGGAGGGTGACGACCGGCGGCATCATCGTGGTGGACCGCCTGGACAGCCTCATCGCTCGAGAGTCACTCCAGAGCGAGACCCGCGTGATGCAAATCAACTACGCGAGCGCCGATTCCGTCGCCGCGATGCTGCGACAACTGGCCACCGAGTCCGGCCAGGTCGTGGCGTACCAGAGCACCAACTCGGTGATCGTGACGGATATCCCGCCGGTCGTGGAGCGGATGGACAGCCTCGTACGCGTGTTGGACCGGGAGATCCCGCAGGTGGCGATCGAGGCGAAGATCATCTTTGTGGACCGGACTGACGTGGCGGAGTTGGGGATCGTCTACGACCTCAAGCAGACCTCGGACATGTTCGTCACGCAGGGTCTCAACCAGGTGATCTCCGTCATCGATCCGACGAAGCCTCCCCAGGTTCAGGATCTCAACGGCGACGGGATCATCTCTGAGGACGAGCGGTTCTTCGAGTTGACCAACGACAACATCGTCAACATCTCCGGTGACGCGATAGCGGTGCTGGCGAACGCCAACGACCGGGTGCAGCAGCCGGCGCTCCAGATCCTGACCACATTGGCGTTCGGCGGCTTCTCGCTTTTCGCCTTCATCGAGGCGCTCGAGTCCCATCGACTCGCCGACGTGCAGGCGACTCCCTCGGTGCAGGTGCTTGACAACCACCGGGCGTACATTCAGGTGGGCGAGCGGACCCCTGTTCGTGTCCTCGAGCAGGGCGCGCAGATGGAGAACGCACGGATCAGCGTCCAGTTCGAGGATACGGGGATCATCCTGGAGGTGACCCCTCACGTCACCAACAACAATCAGGTCCTGCTGGATCTCTCCGCACAGCGTTCCGGCGTCCAGCTGGAGAGCACCGACGTGGGCTTCATCATCAAGCGCCAGATCGCCGAGACGCGCCTGCTGGTCGACGACGGGGAAACAGCGGTGATCGGTGGCCTCGTGCTGAGCGAGGTGACGAGGAGCGAGACGGGCATTCCCGGCCTGATGGACATCCCGCTTATCGGAGCCCTCTTCCGCACGACGAGGGAGCGAGAGATCAAGGTCGACCTCATCATCCTGGTGACGCCCCACATCAGGAAGCCGAGGTAGCCCCGAGGAGCGCCCCCGGGGGCGCTCCTCGGGGCTCTCGCCCGCACCCCGCGCCCCTGGCAGGCCTCTGCCACGCTGCTAGGTTTGCCTCCTTACGACTTCGCTGGAGTATGCCGACGAGTATGCGCCGCCGATGCTGAAGGTCATTCGCTTCACCACCGCGGGAGAGTCCCACGGGAAGGGCATGACCGTGATCCTGGAAGGGATCCCGGCCGGGTTGCCGCTCCGTTCCGGCGACATCGCGGCCGAGTTGGGCCGGCGGCAGGTCGGGCACGGCCGCGGCGAGCGCATGCGGATCGAGACCGACGCGGGCGAGATCCTGAGCGGGGTCCGTCTCGGCGAGACGCTGGGATCGCCGGTCGCTATCTGGATCCGCAACCGGGACTTCGCGAACTGGGAAGTGGCGATGTCGGCAGACCCCGTTCCGGGAGCGGACGACGAGGCGCTGCGGAGGGTCTTTCTGCCGCGTCCGGGACACGCGGACCTCGTCGGGCTACTCAAGTACGACCGTCGGGACGTCCGAGATGTGCTCGAACGCGCTAGCGCCCGTGAGACCGCAGCCCGGGTGGCTGCCGGCTCGATCGCGAAGCGACTGCTGGCGGAGTTCGGAGTGAGCGTCGGCAGCCACGTGACGCGGATCGGAGACGTGGAGGCGGTGACGCCGGATCCACTTCCCTCGGATCTGAACCAGGAGGCCGATGCTTCGCCCGTCAGGTGCCTCGATCGCGTGGCGGAGGGCCGGATGGTGGAGGCGATCGAGGCCGCTCGGGCGGCCGGCGACACCCTTGGCGGCGTCTTCGAGGTCGTGGCGCGCGAGCTTCCGGTCGGCCTCGGCACGTTCGTGAGTTGGGAGGGCCGGCTGGACGGACGGCTGGCCGGCGCGCTCATGTCGATCCAGGCGATGAAGGGGGTGGAGGTGGGCATGGGCTTCCGGGCAGCCGCATCGCGCGGCTCCCAGGTGCACGATGAGATCGAGCGCGACGGGTCGGCCCGGAGGGCCGGCGGCTATCGGAGGCGCCGCAACAACGCTGGCGGCCTGGAGGGAGGCTCCACAACGGGTGAACCGCTTGTCGTGCGTGCCGCGATGAAGCCGCTGAGCACCCTTATGCGGCCGCTCGACAGCGTGGATGTCCGCACGGGGGAGCCGGCCGGCGCGGTCACGGAGCGAAGCGACGTGTGCGCCGTCCCCGCCGCGGCTGTCGTGGGCGAAGCCATGGTTGCGCTGGTCCTTGCG
>JAPULH010000131.1 GCA_027295155.1 Gemmatimonadota bacterium | reverse complement strand
GCCCCGCCGTGATCGCCGCGGAGAGAGTGCAGCCCGTGCCGTGCGTGCGGGTCGTGTCGATCCGTTCCTCACGCCACACGTGCCACCGCCGCCCGTCGTGGAGAAGGTCGAGCACCTCGACGCCGGGCAGGTGCCCTCCCTTCAGGAGGACCGCGCCGCATCCCTCGGCGACCAGGGCAGCCGCCGCTTCGCACATGCCCGTCAGGTCGCCGATCGGCCGGCCTGTGAGGATCTCGGCCTCGTGAAGGTTGGGGGTCACGAGCGTGGCGAGCCGGAAGAGGTCGTGGTAGGCCCGTTCGGCTGTCTCTTCCAGCAGGCGGTCCCCGCTCGTGGCCACCATCACCGGATCCACCACAAGCCTTTCGAGCGCCTTCTGTCGGACGGCCTCCGTGACGGCCGCGATGATGCGCGAGTCGGCCAGCATGCCCGTCTTCGCCGCGGCCGGGCGGAGGTCGTCAGCCACCACTCGGATCTGCTCGGCGACCATCTCGGGCGAAACCTTCTGCACCCCGAATACGCCCCGCGTGTTCTGGGCCGTGATGGCCGTCACGGCCGACGTCCCGAAGACGCCGAACGCGTGGAACGTCTTGAGATCGGCCTGGATGCCCGCGCCGCCTCCCGAGTCGCTGCCCGCGATCGTGAGCGCGACCGGTGGCGCGTGACTTCCGTGGCTCTCTCGCTCGATCAACCCCTTGTCCTTGCCTATGGCCGCCGCCTATGGCCGCCGTCGCCGCCGTCCCCGTACCGTGTACCCGTCGGCGGGTCGCCCGACCGTGGTGAACGGTCGGGTGCCCCGGTTCCATCGTTACCGGGGAAGGATGGGCGAAGCTTGGCCAGCCGTTCGGAGATGAAGTTGTGGCGCTCGCTCCTCCGCTCGAAAGGCCGGGCGGAGCGCGGCCTCTTTCTCGTGGAGGGTCCGCGCGTCGTCCTGGAGCTTGCCGAGGCGGATGTCACGACCGCGGCCCTGTTGCACGTGGAGCCGACCACCGGCGCTCTCCGTGCCCTTGTCGATGCGTACGGCGGCAGGGAGGTTCCGTGCCACGAGCTCTCGGCCTCGCAGCTCGCTTCGGTGAGCGACACGGCTACCCCTCAGGGGATCGTGGCGGTGGCACATATCCCGACGCGGACGTGGGATGACCTGCGAAGCGGTGACCTGCTCGTCCTGGACCGCGTGCAGGATCCCGGAAACGTGGGGACGCTGATTCGCGCGGCCGAGGGGTTCGGGATGGCGGGGGTCATCCTGCTACCGGGAACGGCCGACGCCTGGGGTCCAAAGGTGACGCGGGCGGCCGCCGGGTCCACCCTGAGGCTGCCGGTGCTCTCCGCGAGCTGGGAGGAGGCTCGAGGCCGTCTGGCGCGCGGGGCGTTCGCGGTGTGGGCGGCGGATGCCAGGGGCGAGCCGCTCTCGAGATCGAGGACGACACGGGGCCGCGTGGGCCTCGTCCTCGGCAACGAGGGAGCGGGCGTCTCGGAGCTGGTGCTCCGGGAGGCTCGCCGAAGGGTGTGCGTGCCGCTCGGGCCTCCGGTCGATTCCCTGAACGTCGGCGTGGCGGGGGCGATCCTCATGGACCGATTGCGAGAGAGTTCCGATGACGGTTGAGACGATCTTCTACGTGACGGCCGGCCTCCTCGGGGCGGCGATCGGCTCGTTCATGAACGTGTGTGTCCACCGCCTGCCGCATGGCGAGAGCGTGGTGCGCCCTCGCTCTCACTGCCCGTCGTGCGGAACCGACATCCCCGCCCGGGACAACATTCCCATCCTCAGCTGGCTCCTGCTTCGGGGCCGCTGCCGGGGGTGCGGAGAGCGCATCTCCCTGCGGTACCCGCTCGTGGAGCTCGTCTCGATAGGGATCTGGGTCGGGATGGCGCTCGCCTACGGCCCGACGCTCCATGCGCTGTCGGGGGCCGTGTTCTTCACCCTGCTGCTAGCGATCGCGATCACGGATGCCCGGCATTACGTGATTCCGGACGAGCTGAGCATCGGGGGTCTGGCGAGCGGGCTCGCGCTCGCCGTCGTGACGGAGCTGACAACCGGAATGCCGACGATCGTGTCGTCCGTCGTGGGCGCCGCCCTCGGCTTTCTCCTCCTGCTCGGGGTCGGCCTGGTGGGGGATTGGGTCTTCAAGAAGCCGGCTATGGGCGGTGGGGACATGAAGATGATGGCGATGATCGGCGCCTATCTGGGACCGATCGGTGCGATCCTCACGATCTTTCTCGGCGCCCTAGCCGGGTCGCTGATCTTCGGCCCTATCAGCCTCAAGACCGGGAAAATGGTCCCGTTCGGCGTGTTCCTGGCGCTGGGAGCCGCGGCCACCTTCCTGCTCGGGGATGCGCTGATCGACTGGTACCGGGGCACCTTCCTCCACGCTTGAGCCAGGGTTCTTCAGCGACCTGCCAGGGGCCCGCTGGCGGATCCCCATCTCCGACACGCCGCCGGTCGCGCCCGAGCCCTTCGGCAGGATCCGGCGGGTCACCGCTTCGATCGGTTGGACGAGGGAGAGCAGCAGGCTCAGGAGGGCGACCGTGCCGATCACACGGCGGACCTAGCTATCGCCGGCCCGCCGGCGAAGTGCGAGTCCCGTCTGGCTCGTTTTCCCCACCTGCCGCGGGCCAACATGCCGGTCCCCCGACCTCCGGCACACCGCCGGAAGTGCCGTTAGTTGGAGGCTTGCGAAACTTTTCACAAGCGGGTATCGTCGCCCCCGCGGGAACAGGGCCGCGAGCGGGTTTGCCTAGTGACGGGCTGAAGCTCTGGGAAGATGCGCAAAGAATCGCCGCCCTCATCGGTGGTCCAAGTTGGCCGTCACGCAGGGCACGGGATCACGATCGCCGCGTCGGCCGCGTTGTTCGCCTGGCTCGGAACGTTGCTGGACGAACGGCTCGGGACGCGGCCTCTTTTCGTCGTCCTCGGGGCGTTCCTCGGTTTCGGCGCCGGCTTCTACAGTATGTACAGGCGTCTCGTTCTGGATCCCTCCAAGGAGCGGGATGGGGAACCACCCGCCGAATGACGCTCTCGCGAGGCAGGCTCGGCTACCTGGCCGTGACGTTCGGCCTGCTGGCCGGTGGGAGCGCCGTGGTGCTGGCGACGGCGCCCGACCGGCGGGCGGGCTGGCTGGCCGGAGGAGTCGCGGCCTGGTTGGTCCAAGCGCCCGCGTACTGGGTGCTCGTGGGGCGACTGGAGGGCGGACTCGATGCGACCGGTCCGTGGCTGGCCGGGATCGGCGCGCGCTTCGGCGGTCTCGCTCTGCTGGCCGCGGGCAGCTGGGCTTTGGGCCTGCCGACGGCTCCGGTCGCCTTGGCGTACGGCATCGCGATGCTCGCCTTCCTGATCCTGGAGGCGATATGGCTCGCCGGCTCCGGGCCACGCGGGACCACGGAGGATGATGGGACCAGGGAGTATGACGCGACCATCGTGCACGATACGACCACCGACGGCGACGTGACCACGAAGTAGACGATGCTCCGAGTGTTGAGAGAGAGGCGCCCCTGCTGAAGGACGGCCTGCTCATGGACGGCCTGCTGCTGCAGGAGGCAGCCCAGGATGCGGCCCACGCCGAGGAGTGGGGGACCGATGTGATGATCCACCACATCGTGGATGCCGACGTCCTGGATCTCGGCTTCTTCAGCGTGGATCTGAGCCCTCTCAGCGTTGCCCCGATCCACATCGGCGGGCTCGAGATCGACGTTTCGATCACGAAGCACGTCGTGTTTCTCTTTATCGCAGCGGTCCTCACGGTCGTGACGATGTGGCTCGCGGCGCGCGCCGCCCATCGCCTCGAGCAGGGCGAGAAGGCGCCCGGGGGGCTGCTCAACGCCATGGAGGCGTTCTATCTCTTTCTGCGCGATGATGTCGCGATGGCCAACATCGGCAGCGGGGGAGAACGATTCGTGCCCCTCGTCATCACCCTCTTCTTCTTCATCCTCTTCGCGAACCTGTTGGGCCTGGTCCCGTTCGGCGCGACCGCGACGTCGAACATCATGGTCACAGCCGGGCTCGCGGTCATCGCCTTCATCGTCATCGAGACCGCGGGCTACAGGGCCCTCGGAGCGAAAGGATACCTGCGGACCATCTTCTACGTCCCGCCTGGCCTGAACCCGTGGATGGGAGCGGTGATGCTGTTGATCATGACTCCCGTGGAGCTGATCGGAAAGCTGGCGAAGCCTTTCGCGCTCGCCGTCCGACTCTTCGCCAACATGACGGCGGGACACTTCGTGCTGCTCGCCCTGCTGGGGCTGATCATCACGTACGGGAGCTTCACAACCGCGTCGGGCATCGTGGCGGTGCTGGGACCGCTCCTGCTCGGCCTCTTCGTCATGTTCCTGGAGATCTTCATAGCGTTTCTTCAGGCGTTCATCTTCGCGATGCTGACGGCCGTGTTCATCGGCCTGATTCGGCACGCGCACTAGATCGCCCTCGCCCGATGGCGATGGGGGATAGACCGAGAGATAGAAAAGGAGGAATCGCATGCTGAGGATTCTGGCGCTGCTCCAGGAGGGAGGCGCTGACGCTGCTGCCGGGAGCGATCTGGGCGCGGGTCTGGCGGTGATCGGGGCCGGTCTGGCGGTGATCGGGGCCGGCCTCGGGATCGGCCGGATCGGTGGGAGCATGACCGAAGCCATGGCGCGCCAGCCGGAGGCGGCCGCGCAGATTCAGAATGGGGCGGTCATCCTTGCCGCGCTGATCGAGGGAGCGGCGCTCTTCGGCCTCGTGATCGCCGGCTTCATCAAGTAATGGGTCGCCCACGGATGACCACGTGGCTCACGGCGGCTGCCGTCCTCGCGGCATCGCCCGCTCCGCTTGGCGCCACCGCACGGGTCGCCGGGCAAGGTGCCGGGGGAGCCATCTTCTCCCTCAACATCGGTCTCCTGCTGTGGACGTGGGTGCTCTTTCTCCTGACGCTGGGCATCCTGGTGTGGAAGGTGTTCCCCCTGATCGCCGGTGGGTTGGAGGAGCGTCAGCGCAAGATCCAGGAGGCGATCGACTCGGCCCGTCAGGACCGGGAGGAGGGCCGGAGACTGGTGGAGGAGCAGACCCGGGAGCTGGCGCGCGCCCGCCAGGAGGCGCAGCGAACCCTCGAGGAGACGCGGCAGGCGGTGGGCCGCCTGCGCGAGGAGCTGATCGCCGAGGCCGAGGCGGAGAAGGCCGATATCCTGGAGCGGGCGCGGCGGGAGATGGAGCGCGAGCGCGAGCGGGTGCTGGACGAGCTGCGGGTGGAGGCGGTGGAGATCTCGCTCGCCGCGGCCGAGCGGCTCATCCGCGCGCGGCTCGATACCGATGAGAACCGTCGCCTCGTGCGCGAGTACATCGGCAGCATCGGGGGCTAGCTGATTGATGCGACTCCGGAGCCGGGACACGAAAGGATGAGCGTGTCGGCCATCGCCCAGAACTACGCCGAGACCCTGCTCCTCCTCGCCGCCCAGGAGGGAGAGGAGGAGCGCTATGGGGAGCTGCTCGGCGAAATCTCGGCCGTGTACCGCGACGTCGAGGACTTCCGCCGGTTTTTGGACACGCCCGGCGTCTCACAGGACGACAAGGAGCGGGTGCTCAGGGAGGCGCTCTCCGGTTTCGCGCCGGAGATGTTCATACGCTTCCTCCTGGTCGTGCTGGACAAGCGACGACAGCGGTGGCTCCCGGCCATGGACGCCGCTTACCGCGACCTCTTGGACAACCGGGCCGGCCGGCTTCACGCGACCATCCGCCTCTCCTTCGAGCCGGACGAAGCCCTGCGCGCTGAGCTTGTGGAAGCCCTCTCCGAGCACTTCGGGGCGGTTGTCGTGCCCCACTTCCTCGAGGATGACCGGATCCTGGGGGGCATCGTCGTTCGCGTAGGCGACCGGGTGATGGACGGCTCGCTGCGCCGGCGCCTGGACGACCTGCGCCTGACCCTGACCCGATCCGGTTTCGAGGCATCGACCCTGTAGGAGAAACGGAATGGCGAACGACAGCTCGCTGCGTGCCGGCGAGATCAAGAAGGCCCTGCTCACGCAGATCGAACGTTACGAGGAGGACCTCCACATGGAGGAGGTGGGCGAGGTCCTCGAGGTGAAGGACGGCGTGGCCCGGATCTGGGGTCTCTCCTCCGCCGTCGCGAACGAGATGCTCGAAATCGAGTCCTCCCGGACGGGCGTCGTGGTGACCGCGCTCGCCCTGAACCTGGAGGAGGACAACATCGGCGCCGTGGTTCTCGGCGACTACCTTCAGCTGAAGGAGGGAGATCCCGCCCGTCGCACCGGGCGGGTTCTCGCGATACCGGCGGGCCCGGAGTTTCTCGGCCGGGTGGTCAACGCCCTGGGCGAGCCGCTGGACGGCAAGGGACCGATCGCGGCCGTGACCATGATGAAGGTGGACCGCAAGGCGCCGGGAATCGTGTTCCGCAAGCCGGTGGACACGCCGCTCCAGACCGGACTCAAGGCGATCGACTCGATGATCCCGATCGGGCGGGGGCAGCGCGAGCTGATCATCGGCGACCGCCGGACGGGCAAGACGGCCATCGCGATCGACGCCATCATCAACCAGCGCGGAGGCGATGTCGTCTGCGTGTACGTGGCGATCGGCCAGCGGGCCTCGACCGTGGCGGGCGTCGTCGAGCGACTGCAAGACGAAGGCGCGATGGACCACACGATCGTGGTGTGCGCCAACGCCTCCGACCCCGCGACGCTCCAGTACCTTGCGCCGTACGCCGGGACCGCGCTGGCCGAGTACTTCATGTACGAGGAAGGGCGCGCCACCCTGGTCGTGTACGACGACCTTTCGAAGCAGGCCGACGCCTACCGCCAGGTATCGCTGATCCTCCGGCGACCACCAGGGCGCGAGGCGTACCCTGGGGACGTCTTCTACCTGCACAGCCGGCTGCTGGAGCGGGCGGCGAAGATCAGTGAGGATGAGGAGATCATCGCCGCACACCCGGACATCAAGGTGCCGGGAGGTTCCCTCACCGCGCTGCCGATCATCCAGACACAGGCCGGCGATGTGGCGGCGTACATTCCCACCAACGTCATCTCGATCACGGACGGCCAGATCTACCTGGAGAGCGACCTCTTCTACTCGGGCGTCCGGCCGGCGGTGAACGTCGGCATCTCCGTCTCGCGGGTGGGTGGCGCCGCGCAGATCAAGGCGATGAAGCAGGTGGCCAGCCGACTCCGTCTGGATCTGGCGCAATACCGTGAGCTCGAGGCGTTCGCGCAGTTCGGCTCCGAGCTTGACCCGGCCACCCAGCGGCAGCTGGCGCGCGGTGAGCGCACGGTGGAGCTGCTGAAGCAGGGACAGTACGAGCCGATGTCCGTCGAGGATCAGGTGATGGTGATCTTCGCCGTCACCCGCGGCTACCTGGACGATATCGAGGTCGACGAGATCCAGCGTTGGGGGTGGAAGTTCCTCGAGTTCATGCGTTCGAAGCCCGAGGTGGGTGGGCGGCTCCGCGATGAGAAGGTGTTGAGCGAGGATCTCGAGGCCCAGCTGGTCGAGGCGATCGAAGGGTTCAAGAAGATCTTCGGAGGGCCGCGCGGCGTTCCCGAGGCGGAGGCCGAGCCC